>CAIWWN010000051.1 GCA_903916355.1 uncultured Burkholderiales bacterium
CGCCGAGGCCGGAAAGAAACAATTCTTGGTGCCTTACTTCATTGCGGCCCATCCAGGCACCAGCGATGAAGACATGATGAATTTGGCCGTGTGGCTGAAGAAAAACAGCTTTCGCGCCGACCAGGTGCAGACCTTCTACCCCAGCCCGATGGCCTCAGCCACGGCCATGTACCACACCTTGCGCAACCCTTTGCGCAAAATCACGCGCGACAGCGAGAAGGTGGACGTCGTCAAAGGCGAAAAACGCCGCCGCTTGCACAAAGCGTTTTTACGGTACCACGACGCCAACAACTGGCCGCTGCTGCGCGAAGCCTTGAAGTCCATGGGGCGCGCCGATTTGATCGGCAACGGCAAACACCACTTGATTCCGTCTTGGCAGCCACTGGCTGAAAGCGGCTACCAAAGTGCACGGCGCAAAAACAGCACCCCCAATGCGGTAACCCCAGCCGTCGCGACCAAGCCGAGTATCAAAAATATGGGGCAACCACGCCCGGGTCAAACCCTGACCCAGCACACGGGCTTGCCGCCGCGGCGAAAAAGCTAAAGACTTTGGTCGAGGTGCTTGGGTTTGAATCAGTCCGGCTGCAGGACCTGCAGCAACTCGGTTTCGATTTCGATCTGCGCCTTGTTTTGTTGCAGGGCGGGGCCGCTGATCAAAAAGGTGTCTTCCACCCGCTCGCCCAAGGTGCTGATCTTGGCGAGCTGCAAGTTGATGCCATGTTTAGCCAATACATTGGCCACGCTGTAGAGCAAGCCTAAGCGGTCACTGGCGGAAATACTGAGCAACCAGTTTTGCGCTTTGTCGTCTGGCTCTAGCCTGACCCGGGGCTGGACCGGAAAGCTCTTGACGCGGCGAGAGACCCGACCCTTGACAGGGACCGGCAAAGGTTTCTGGCTTTGCAGCGTATGGGCCAAATCGGATTCGACCATAGAGATCAATTGCCGATAATGTTCAGACATACTGGGCGTGATCACCTGGAACGTGTCCAGCGCATAGCCGTTGCGCGCCGTGTGCACCTTGGCATCCAGAATGCTCAAACCCGTTTGGTCAAAATAACCGCAAATACGCGCAAACAGATCGGGCTGGTCAGGCGTGTAAACCAGCACCTGCATACCTTCACCCAAGGGCGAAATCCGCGCCCGCACGATGGTGCTGCGTAAAGCTGTCTCGTCAATGGTCTTCATGTCTACCGCCACATGGCGACCCAGTTGCCTGGCGTGCCAAGCGATGTCGCTGGCATCGTGGCGCATGAAGTAACCCACATCCAGGGTGTCCCACAAGGCTTTGTGTCCTTCATGCGGTTGGGCATGCAGGGCCAGTTCCACCAAGGCTTCTCGCTTGCGTGCTTCGATTTCGGCATCGGCATCAGGCGCGCGGCCGCCCAGTACGCGCAGGGTGTAGCGGTACAGGTCTTCCAGCAACTTGCCCTTCCAGGCATTCCATACTTTTGGGCTGGTGCCGCGAATGTCGGCGACGGTGAGCAAATACAAGGCCGTCAACTGGCGTTCATTGCCCACGCGTTGGGCAAAGGCGTTGATCACATCGGGGTCGCTCAGGTCTTCTTTTTGCGCGACATGGCTCATGGTCAGATGCTCGCCGACCAAAAACGCGATCAGCTGGCTGTCCTCTTTGCCCACACCATGTTGGCGGCAAAAAGTGTGTGCCTCCGCAATACCCAGCTTGGAGTGATCGCCGCCGCGGCCTTTGGCAATATCGTGAAACAAGGCCGCAATGTACAAGAGCCAAGGCTTGTCCCAGCCCGCCGCCAGTTGCGAGCAAAACGGGTATTCGTGCGCATGCTCGGCCATGAAGAAGCGACGCACATTGCGCAGCACCATCAAGATGTGCTGGTCCACGGTGTAGGCATGGAACAGGTCATGCTGCATCTGACCGACGATGCGGCGAAACACCCACAAATAACGGCCCAGTACCGAGGTCTGGTTCATCAGCCGGATGGCATGCGTCAGGCCCTGGGGTTGTTGCAGGATGCGCAAGAAAGTTTGGCGGTTCACCGGGTCGCTGCGGAACTTGCCGTTCATGATGGGGCGCACGTTGTACAAAGCGCGCAGCGTGCGAGCGGACAGGCCTTTGATGCCCATGCTGGATTCGTACAACTCAAAGGTTTCCAAAATTGCATGCGGATGACGCTGGTACAGATCGTCACTGGCAATTTCAATCAGCCCCGATTTTTCAAAAAACCGTTCGTTCAAGGGGCGCAGTTCGCTGGTGTTTTCGCCGCGCTGGGCTTTGAGGCGGTCTTCGATGTTGAGCAGCAAAATTTGGTTCAGCTGGGTCACCGCTTTGGCCGCCCAGTAGTACTCGCGCATCAGCTTTTCACTGGCGCGCTTTGCAAGACGGCCATCGGGCGTTTGTTCTGCAGAAAAGCCAAAAGACTCCGCCACAGCCGTCTGCAAATCGAACACCAGACGGTCTTCACGGCGTTTGGCGATGACGTGCAAACGCGCGCGGATCAAGCTGAGCAAGGCTTCGTTGCGTTTGATTTGCCGGGCTTCGAGCGCCGTGGCCAGGCCCTTGCGCATCAACTCGTCCCAGCTCTTGCCCAAGCCCGCAGCGCGGGCCACCCACAAAATGATTTGCAAGTCACGCAAGCCACCCGGCGACTCTTTGCAGTTGGGCTCGAGCGCATAGGGCGTGTCTTCGAACTTGATGTGGCGCTGGCGCAGTTCCAGGGTTTTGGCCACAAAAAAGGCCTGGGGGTCCATGGCGGCCGCATACTGATTTTCAAACTGGCTAAACAGCGCTTTATGCCCAGTGATGCGGCGTGCTTCCAGCAAGGACGTTTGCACCGTGATGTCTTTGGCCGATTCGGCCATGCATTCGCTCACCGAGCGCACACTGGCGCCTATCTCGAGGCCGGCGTCCCAGCAACTGCCAATGAATTTCTCCAACTGCGACTTCAGCGCCTCATTGCCCTCCGGCGATGTGCCTTCGGGTAACAAGACCAGCACGTCCACGTCCGAGTGTGGAAACAACTCGCCACGCCCATAGCCGCCCACCGCCACCAGCGCCAGCGAGGGCGCTATCCCGGCCTGGGTCCACAAATCGATCAGCAACCGATCCACCAAACCGGTCAATTTGACCAGCGCCCCATGCAGACCGCGCCAAGAGGCGCCGCTGTTGGCAATGGACGCCAAAATAGTGGCTTTGTCGCGCTTGTAGGCCGCGCGCAGTTCGGCGGTGGCAGTCATGGCTCAGGCTTGCGTTGAGGCGGAAATAAAGGCCGGAATCGCCGGTCCACCGGCCGACAGGGTCAGTACTTCATAACCGGTCTCGGTCACCACCACGGTGTGCTCCCACTGGGCGGACAAGGAATGGTCTTTGGTCACGATGGTCCAGCCGTCGCCAAGTTCTTTGATGTCCCGTTTGCCTGCGTTGATCATCGGCTCGATGGTGAAGATCATGCCGGGCACCAACTCGGTCAAAGTGCCGGGTTTGCCGTAGTGCAGCACCTGGGGTTCTTCGTGAAAGCCGCGACCGATACCGTGGCCACAAAATTCGCGCACCACAGAAAAACCATGGCCTTCGGCAAATTTTTGGATCGCGTGCCCAATGTCGCCTAAATGCGCGCCGGGTTTGACCTGCTCGATGCCTTTCCACATGGCGTCATAGGTCAGTGCGGCCAAGCGTTTGGCGGCAATCGACGCTTCGCCGACAAAGAACATGCGGCTGGTATCACCATGCCAACCGTCTTTGATGGTGGTGATGTCAATATTGAGCGAGTCGCCTTTTTTCAGTGGTTTGTCATTGGGGATGCCATGACAGATCTGGTGGTTGATGGAGGTACAGATCGACTTGGGGTAAGGCTTGTAGCCGCCCGGGGCGTAGTTCAGAGGGGCCGGGATGCACTGTTGCACATCGACCATGTAGTCGTGACACAGTTTGTCGATTTCGTTGGTGGTGACGCCCGGCTTGATGAAGGGCGCGATGTAGTCAAGGACTTCTGCCGCCAAACGGCAGGCCACGCGCATGCCGGCTATGTCTTCGGCGGTTTTAATGGTGATGGTCATGGGGATGGATTATCCCATTGGGTCATTACTCGGATTCTGTTCAGGGTTTCCCCGGCTAAAATAGCGCCTTGGCCAGTCAGCCCCAGTCAGCGGCCCTGGCGATCTTTTGTACCTTTGGTTTCCTGTCTCTTTACAAGGCCACCCCGTGTCCCTGCACATCACGACTTTCGAAGGCGGGAACGCCCTCAGCGACTTTCGCATTGCCCAAATTTTGCCTCGTTTGCTTGAGATTTCACCGCACATACAAGGCATTGACGCCCGTTTTGTCCACCTGGTCGCCAGCACCCCAGGCTTGGACGAGGCCCACAAGCTAAACCTCCGTGCTTTATTGACCTATGGCGAACCCTATACCGGCAAGAACGATGGCCCATTGATCGTGGTCAGCCCGCGCATCGGAACCGTTTCTCCCTGGGCGTCCAAGGCCACCGACATTGCACACAACTGCGGTTTTGAACTGCGCCGTGTCGAGCGTCTGACCGAGTACCGACTGACGATGAAGTCGGGCCTGCTGGGTACTGCCCAACTCAGTCCCACGCAATGGGGTCAGGTGGCTGCGGCGTTGCACGACCGCATGACCGAGTCGGCCATGGCCAGCCGCGGCGAAGCGGCCGCTTTGTTCACCACACTGGAAGCGGCGCCGATGGCGCATGTGGATGTGCAAATCGGTGGCCGTGCCGCTTTGGAGGCAGCCAACAAAGAATGGGGCTTGGCCCTGGCAGATGACGAGATCGCGTATCTGGTCAATGCCTTCACAGACCTCAAGCGAAACCCCACCGATGTGGAGTTGATGATGTTTGCGCAGGCCAACAGCGAGCACTGCCGCCACAAGATTTTCAACGCCGAATTTACCATCGACGGTGTGGCCCAGCCCAAGAGCCTGTTTGGCATGATCCGCAACACCGAGCAACTCAGTCCGCAGCACACGGTGGTGGCGTATTCAGACAATGCGTCGGTAATGGAGGGCCACCCCATTGAGCGTTTTGTGGCCAGAACTTCAGCGCAAGGTGCAGCTTACCAGCCCGAACCAGCGCTGCACCATGTGCTGATGAAGGTGGAAACGCACAACCACCCGACCGCGATTTCACCTTTTCCGGGTGCCTCCACCGGCGCGGGCGGTGAGATCCGTGACGAGGGCGCGACGGGTCGCGGCTCCAAGCCCAAGGCGGGTTTGTCGGGGTTTACCGTCTCCAAACTCTGGGGCGGTTTAAGCGACCAAGCCGGCGGCAAGCCTGAACACATTGCCAGCCCCCTGCAAATCATGACCGAGGGCCCGCTGGGTGGCGCGGCCTTCAACAACGAGTTTGGCCGGCCTAACTTGCTGGGTTATTTCCGCGAATACGAGCAGACCGTGGACGGCGTGGTGCGCGGTTACCACAAGCCCATCATGATCGCGGGCGGTCTGGGCCAGATCGACGCGCTGCAAACCAAAAAGATCGAATTCCCTGCGGGCAGCTTGCTGATCCAGTTGGGTGGCCCCGGCATGCGCATTGGCATGGGCGGCAGCGCGGCCAGTTCCATGGCCAGCGGTACCAATGCGGCCAATCTGGACTTTGACTCGGTGCAGCGCGGCAACCCCGAAATTGAACGCCGGGCACAAGAGGTGATCAACCATTGCTGGGCGCAAGGCGAGGCTGGAGGCCCTTTCGGTAGCGGCAATCCGATTCTGGCGATCCACGATGTGGGTGCCGGCGGTTTGTCCAACGCTTTCCCCGAGTTGACCAACGACGCCGGCCGTGGCGCCCGCTTTGATTTGCGCGCCGTGCAGCTCGAGGAGTCGGGTTTGTCGCCGAAAGAAATTTGGTCCAACGAAAGCCAGGAACGCTACGTGATGGCGATTGCGCCTGAATCGCTGGAACAGTTCAAGGCTTTCTGCGATCGGGAACGCTGCCCGTTTGCGGTGATCGGTGTGGCCACCGAAGAGCGCCAGTTGGTGCTCGAAGATAAAGGCCAGGAATCGCCGGTCAACATGCCGATGGATGTGCTGCTGGGCAAACCGCCGAAAATGCACCGCGATGTGACAACCCTCGCTCGCCAGTCGCCAGCCATGGACTTGACGGGTGTCTCTTTGCAGCAAGCCGTGATCGACGTGCTGAGCCACCCCACGGTGGCGTCCAAGCGTTTTCTTATCACCATCGGCGACCGCGCCGTAGGCGGTATGACGCACCGCGACCAGATGGTCGGCCCTTGGCAAGTGCCTGTGGCCGATGTGGCCGTGACCCTGGCCGATTACCAAGGCTTTGCCGGTGAAGCCATGAGCATGGGCGAGCGCACGCCCTTGGCCTCGCTCAACGCCGCAGCGTCCGGTCGCATGGCTGTGGCCGAAGCCATCACCAATTTGCTGGCCGCACCCATTGAGCTGCCGCGGGTGAAGATGTCCGCCAACTGGATGGCCGCTTGCGGTGAGCCGGGCGAAGACGCCGCGCTGTATGAAACGGTCAAGGCTGTGGGCATGGAACTGTGCCCGGCCCTCAACATCTCGATCCCCGTGGGCAAAGACAGTCTGTCGATGCGCACGCAGTGGACCGAGACCCTGGGCGCTTCGGGTGCTGAGGTCAAAACCCACAAAGTGACATCGCCAGTGAGCTTGATCATCACGGCCTTTGCCAGCCTGCCCGATGTGCGCGGGACCTTGACGCCGCAATTGAACGCCGCGATCGAGGACAGCAGCTTGCTGTTGATCGATTTGGGCCATGGCCAAAACCGCATGGGCGGCAGCATCTTGGGCCAGGTGCTGAATCAATTTGGGGATCTTGTGCCCGACTTGGATGCACCGCAAGACCTGGTGAATTTGGTCAAGGCCATCAACCTGCTGCGCGCACAAGGTCTGCTGCTGGCGTATCACGATCGCAGCGACGGCGGTTTGCTGGCCGCAGTGGCGGAGATGGCCTTTGCCGGTCATGTGGGCGTGGCCCTGAATGTGGACATGTTGGTCAACGAAGGCGATGGCATCTCCGACAGCCGCGCGGACCATGGTGATGCCAAAAACTGGGCCGGTCAGGTCAGTGCGCGCCGCGACGAACAAACCCTCAAAGCCCTGTTCAACGAAGAGTTGGGCGTGGTGGTGCAGGTGCGCAGCAGTGACCGCACAGCCGTGTTACAGGTCTTGCGCGAACACGGCTTGTCCAAGCACAGCCATGTGATAGGCAAGACCCGTCCAAGCAGCTCCAACATGGCCCACGGTCAGGGTGCCTTGAGCGTTTGGCGAGATGCCAAAGAAGTGTTCAGTGCGCCGCTCGTTGACCTGCACCAAGTCTGGGACAGCGTCAGCTGGAAAATTACCCGTGAACGTGACAACTCCGCTTGCGCCGATGCCGAGCATGCTGCAGCAGGTCTGGCGACCGACCCCGGCATGCATGTGACGCTGAGTTTCGACCCGAATGACAACGTGGCCGCGCCGTTCCTCAACCTGTCTAAGCCCAAGGTGGCGATCCTGCGTGAGCAGGGTGTGAATTCGCATGTGGAAATGGCCTATGCCTTTCACAAAGCAGGGTTTGAATCGCACGATGTGCACATGACCGATCTGCAATCAGGCCGCGCCCGTCTGGCCGATTTCAAAGGCTTGGTGGCCTGCGGCGGTTTCAGCTACGGCGACACCCTGGGCGCCGGCATGGGCTGGGCGCGCAGCATCACTTTCAATCCGGTGTTGGCCGATCAGTTCAAAGGCTTTTTCGGCCGCACCGACACCTTCGGCCTGGGCGTGTGCAACGGCTGCCAGATGTTTGCCGAACTGGCCGACATCATTCCGGGTGCGCAAGACTGGCCACGTTTCACCACCAACCAGAGCGAGCGCTTTGAGGCGCGCCTGTCGATGGTCGAGGTGCTGGAGTCACCCAGCCTGTTCTTGCAAGGCATGGCCGGGAGCCGCTTGCCGATTGCAGTCGCCCATGGTGAGGGCTATGCCAACTTCAAGCACCGGGGCAACGCGGCGCAAGCCCTTGCGGCCATGCGCTTTGTTGACAACCACGGGCAGGCCACCGAGCAGTACCCGTTCAACCCCAACGGCAGCGCGGGTGGCTTGACGGCCGTGACGACGGCCGACGGGCGCTTCACCGCCATGATGCCGCACCCCGAGCGCGTTTTTCGCAACGTACAGATGAGCTGGACAAGCGATGACATCAACGCCACCAGCCCTTGGCTGCGCGTTTGGCAAAATGCGCGCAAATGGGTGGGATGAATTTTTGTCTGCTCAAAAGCATCCCATCGACTGGGCCCTTGCGGTGGTGCTGGTCTTGGGTTTTCTGTGGGGCCTGACGGCTTGCGCGCCCAGTGACAAGTCCTCCAGCCCAGCGCCTGCGTTGAGTGCACCCGGCGCGGCGTCGACCCCGGCTGTCGGCGGCTGGTCACAGGCGCAGACCGATGCCGATGATGTGCAAGAGGCTGCACGTTTTGCGGTGCAGGCCTATGCCGTGGCGCAGCACAGCCGAACGCTGTACAAGGACGTGGTTGAGGCGCAACGCCAAGTGGTGGCAGGGGTAAATTTCAAGCTCAAGCTCCAGTTGCTGCACAACGGCACGCCACGCACCGCGCATGCCACGGTTTGGCACCCACTCAAGGGCGCTTACCAATTGAGCGATTGGGTCTGGGTCGACTGAACTCCAATTGCGCTTGCCTAGCCAGCGTTTGGGACCAGACCGGCCATGAAAAAAAGCGGCCGAAGCCGCGTTGATTTGGAGAGCCCAAACCCATTACTGGATCTTGGCCTTGGCGCGCAAAGACTCTTGGTACTTGGCAATTTTTTGCTGTTGCAACTGTTGCGAGACTTGCGGTTTGACTTCATCCAATGAAGGCAACTTGGTGTCGCGCACATCGTCAACACGAATGATGTGGAAACCGAATTGGGTTTTGACTGGAGTCTCGGTCATCTGACCTTTGTCCAGCTTGGTCATGGCCGCAGAAAACTCGGCCACATAGCTGCCGGCGTTCGCCCAGTCCAAATCGCCACCGTTGGCGCCGGAGCCTGGATCTTTGGAGGCCTTCTTGGCCAAATCTTCAAAGCTGCCCCCTTTTTTGATCTGTGCGATCAGGGCCAAGGCTTCGTCTTCTTTTTCCACCAAGATGTGGCGGGCGCGGTACTCTTTACCGCCATTGGCCGCGACAAATTTGTCGTATTCAGCTTTGACTTCGGCGTCAGTGACCGGGTTCTTCTTTTGGAAGTCGGCAAACAATTCGCGAATTAAAATCGACTGGCGGGCCAATTCGAGTTGGTTTTTGTAGTCCTCAGAAGCGTCCAAGCCGCGTTTACGGGCTTCTTGAATGAACACTTCACGGGCGATCAGTTCTTCTTTGATCTGGCCCATCATTTCAGGGGTGACCGGGCGGCCTGAGCGCTCGACTTGCTGTTTCAGTGCTTCAACACGGGACGTGGGTACTGGCTTGCCGTTGACCACAGCAATGTTTTGCGCCAGGACAGGCAAGCTCACGGCGGCCAGCAAGGCCACGCTCAACAGGGTTTTTTTCATGGGGAACCTCGAAAGAAAAAAATTCAAAAACAGTATCGATGTCAGTGCAGGTTAAAGCACCTCAATGGCCAAGGCGTGCAAGCCTTGGTCGATGAAATCTTGCAGCGAATCATACACAAGCCGATGACGCTGTACGCGAGAGACGGATGTAAACAAAGGTGAAGCTATTTTCACCCGGAAATGCGAATCCATGCCGCTGGCGCTGGCACCCGCGTGACCCGCGTGCAAATGGCTCTCGTCAATCACTTGCAGTTGCGTTGCTTGCAGCGTGTGCATCAAGCGTTCATGGATTTGTTCGGCCACCGAAAGCGGAGTTGTCATACGGGCTCTTCTTCTTTAGGTAAATGCTTGGCGATGTAGACGCCTTGCGCCAAGATGAACACCAGGGGAAAGGCGTAGCCCCAGAGCTTGAAGTTGACCCAAGCCTCGGTGGAGAAGTACGTCGCGACATAGCCGTTCAGGCTGGCCATAAAGACGCAGTACAGCATCCATGACAGGTTCAGGCGATGCCATACCGTGTGCGGCAGAGTCAATTGACTGCCCAGCAAGAGTTTTAGAAAGTTCTTTTTCAACAAGAAGTGGCCTACACACAAAGCGATGGCCAAGCCCGCGTAGAGCAGGGTGGGTTTCCACTTGATAAAGCGCTCGTCATGCAAGCCCAGCGTGAGTGCGCCAAAGCCGAGCACCAGCACCAAGGTGATTTTTTGCATGGTGGCCAGCTTGCGCTCCATGGCGTACATCACCGCGCTTTGTACCACCGTGGCGGCCATCAATACCGCGGTGGCTGTGTAGATGTCCACCAGTTTGTAGGCGCCAAAGAACAGCGCGATGGGAAACAGGTCCAGTAAAAATTTCATGGTTGAGAGGGGAGTGCGTCAGGGTCGGCTTGAAAAGACAGGGAGGCGGAGTTCATGCAGTAGCGCAGGCC
>CAIWWN010000052.1 GCA_903916355.1 uncultured Burkholderiales bacterium
CGTCAAGCAAGTGCCGCATCTCATCCACCTTGGCCGGATCGGCGACACGCCCCTCTTTCAGGCGACTGCCCAACCAAGACAAGTCCAATTTCAAACCCGTGAGTTTTTGGCCCAACTCGTCATGCAATTCGCGGGAAATACGCGAACGCTCCTGTTCGCGGACTTCCTGCAATGCGGTGGACAACTCGCGCAATTGCGCGTTCATTTTGCGCAACTCGGCTTCGTTGCGCCGATGTTCTGAAACATCGCGCAACACCGCCGTCATCTGCACCTTGCCGCCAATATGGGTTTTCGAAATGGTCGACTCAATCGGAAACTCCACCCCATCCGAGCGAATACCCACGATATCGAGCTGTGGCGCCATGGACCTGGAAATACCGGCCGATTCATTGAATGTATTCACGTGCGCACCGTGCGGCGACTGCATGCGCTCGGGCATCAAGAGCGTCAGGGGCTTGCCCAGCACGTCATGCGCATTGCGCACAAACATGCGTTCTGCGGCGGGATTGAATAACACAATCTGATGCGCCTCATCGACCGCAACGATGGCGTCCATGACCGAATCCACCGTGTGTTGGTAGCGGTCTGTCGCGTCAATCAACTCCATGGACAAGCGTTCTTCGCGCAACAACTCACTCACCAAAGAAAAAGCCACGATCACAAGAAACAAGGCCACCAAGCCGGCCCCCAGACCGATGCGGATGGAGGTTTCCCGCCATGAGGCCAAAGACAACATCTCGTCATTGGTGACTGAGACGAGCAAGGGAAACGCTTTCAGCCGCCCGATGGCCAATACAACGGTCGAGCCGTCTCCACTGGTGTGTGTCATCAACTGCACCCCTTGCCCCGCAGTGGGCAAGATTTCATTGTTGAGCTCAGGGGCCAAGCTGGCGACCATATTTTCACGGTGCGGCAAACTGGCCAGCAGCGTCCCATCCACCGTGTACAGCGCCATGGGGCGAGGCATGTCCATGGCGAGGTAATTGAAGGACTGTTCATAACTGACCAAATCGAAGGCCGCCACTACAACCCCCCGAAATTGCCCCGCAGTGTCATTCAAGCGCCGGGCCAAATACAGGGTCCACGAACCATTCAATCGGTTGTGCACGGGTTTGTCCATGAACAAGCCCTCTGCCGTACCGTCCTTCAGGCGCCTGAAATAGCTCCGATCCTCAACCGAAATCGCATTCAATTCGCCATTGCGCGAGCTGTTGACAACCATCCCGTCGCGATTGACCACCAAAAGGGCTCGAACTTGCGGCAGCCCAGCCACCCGGGTGGCCAGCAGCAAATGGGCCGCCGAACTGTCCAAGGCCAGCGTCCGACCGAATGGCGTTTGCAACCTTTCTTGCAAACCCTG
Source organism: uncultured Burkholderiales bacterium (assembly GCA_903916355.1). Lineage (GTDB taxonomy): Bacteria > Pseudomonadota > Gammaproteobacteria > Burkholderiales > Burkholderiaceae_C > Limnohabitans_A. Next base: position 1,361 of record CAIWWN010000052.1, read on the forward strand.
CAATGCCGCATCAATGCCTTCCAGGCCATTTTGAGTTTGCGACATGAGCATTTTCGTCAGGCTCACCGTCTCACTTCTTGAGTGCGCCAATTCACGCCCACGCAAATCCCACAAAAAAAGTGAAATCGAACCAACAATCGCCGCCACCGCCAAGATGGCCAGCGCGACCACCGCATAAACAGGACGTACATTGACTCGCATCAAGGCATTTTGCGGCCGTCGCCCGGCTTTGAGACTGTTTGCTTTCGACCCATGCACCTGCAGCGGCCCCTCATTGCAATTCCTTTGATCTAAACCAATAGTTCAGCGGCATGACCGCGGTCAATGCGGTGACAGGCCCCGGACTGCGGCCTGACTACACTGAGTTTTCACACCACCCTAGGAATCTGTCATGCAACTGTCTTTGAACGGAAAACGCGCCTTGGTCACCGGCGCCAGCCGCGGTATTGGCTTGGCCATTGCACGCGCTTTTGCCCTGGCTGGGGCCGATGTGGCGATTTGTGCGCGTGACCCCGGCCCTTTGGCGCAAGCCGAAACCACTTTGCGCACCACAGGCCGAAATATCAGCGCACGCGTGTGTGACGTGTCGCAGGCCCAAGCCGTGACGGATTGGGTGGCTCAGGCGCAGGCCGATTTGGGCGGGGCGGATATCTTGGTGAACAACGCATCGGGCTTTGGCCGCAGCGACGATGAAGCGGGTTGGGCCACCAGCCTGGCCGTGGACTTGATGGCCTCGGTACGCGCCAGCCAAGCGGTGATGCCGCATTTTTTGGCGCAAGGCAGTGGCAACATCATCCACATTGCCTCCATTTCTGGCCTCAAAGCCAGTGTGCGAACTCCGCCTTATGGCGCGGTCAAGGCCGCCATCATGGAATACGCGCAAACCCAGGCGCTGACGCATGCCGCCCAGCATATTCGGGTCAACTGCATCGCACCCGGTTCGATCTTTTTTGAAGGTGGGGTCTGGGATGTGGTGCAAAAGAACAATCCAGAGCTGTATGCGCGGATCTTGAGTGGCATCCCTTCAGGGCGATTTGGCACCCCTGAAGAAGTGGCCAACGTGGCTTTATTTTTGGCGAGTGACTGTGCTTCGTGGGTCACCGGACAAACTTGGGTTGTCGACGGCGGCCAAGCTCTCAACTGAGGCCGCGTAACGTGCCTTGAGTGTGGGCATGCGGTTGAACATTTCAGTCCACTCAAAATCAAAAGGAAGACCGATCCATTCGCCGGTGTGCTTGAGCTCGTCGTTGCACAATTTAATAGCGTCTCGGGCCTGGTCCACCTGCTTCAACTCGGCTTCGGTCAGGATGTCCCGCGGCGTTTGGTTCAGATCGGCTTCCATTAAAACCAAACGATCTTGGTGTGCCGCGCGCTCCAAACGGATCGCATTGGGCGAGCGCATCGACGCCTGCGGCTGCAATTTCCCCACTTGTTCGGTGAGGTCGCGCAGGCTTTGCTGGGTCTGAAAATAAAACACCAGTAAACCCGCCATCAAAAAGAACAGCAAAAAGATTACAAATACTGAAAAAATCGTCATATCTAGACACTCCATCATCCACCAACGGGCGTATGCCTGATGCTAATCGCGAAAAGCGGGTCTCACAAGTCACGACCCGATCAGTCCAACGCCGCACAATTTGCGTGACACACGAATGCCGCAACAAAAGCTAAACTGGAAGCTACCCTTTCATGAATCTGTGAACATCCTTACCCCTTTTGGAGACAGCCTTGGTTTCTTCCACACTTAAATTCGGCAGCGGTCAGGCAGTAGAGCGCTTAGAAGACGCGCAGTTACTCCAAGGTCTGGGCCAGTACACCAACGATGTGAATTTGCCCGAGCAAACCCGTTTGTGTTTTGTGCGTTCGCCCTACCCGCATGCGCGCATTGTGTCGGTAGACACCTCGGCAGCGCAGGCCATGCCCGGCGTGCGGCTGATTGTCACGGGGCCGCAGCTCTTGGCTGCCGGCGTCAAACCCATGCCGCGCGCCGTGAACTTCAAGCGCGCGGATGGCTCGCCCCTGGCGGCACCCGAGCGTTATATTTTGGCGGCTGAGCGGGCCCGCTATGTGGGTGAAGCGGTGGCCGCCGTGGTGGCCGATACCGAACAACAAGCCCGCGATGCGGCCGAAGCCGTGATCGTCGACTACCAAGACCTGCCGCATGCCGTGAATATGCATGACGCCTTGGCCGACAACGCCCCTTTGATCACCGACAGTCCCGACAACCGCGTGGCCGAAACCCGCTACGGCAACGCCCAGGCGGCCGCCGAGGCCTTTGCCCGGGCTGCGCATGTGGTGCAACTGGACATCACCAACCAGCGGCTCGTGGCCTTGACCATTGAGCCGCGCAGCGTCTTGGCCTACCCTGATGCAGGCCGCCTGACGGTGCGCATCAGCAGCCAAATGCCCACCGGCGTGCGCGGCATGGTCGCTGACCTGCTGGGCTTGAAACCTGAAGACGTGCGCGTGATCGTGGGCGATGTGGGCGGTGGCTTTGGCATGAAAACCGGCGCCTACCCCGAAGACGTGGTAGCCGCCTACTGCGCACACCAATTGCAGCGCCCTGTGCGCTGGATTGCCGACCGCAGCGAAGACTTTCTGACCAGCGCCCATGGCCGCGACATTGAAAGCCAGGCCGCTTTGGCGCTGGACGCGCAGGGCAAAATTTTGGCGCTGCGCGTGCACTCCAAAGCCAACGTGGGGGCTTACCCCAGCATGACCGGTCTGGCCATTCAGTTGTTGATTGGCCCCTGGGTACAAAGCAGCGTCTACGACATTCAAACCATTGACTATCACTTCACCGGCGTGATGACGAACACCGCCTGCACCGGCGCCTACCGCGGCGCAGGCCGCCCTGAGGCCATCTACAACATGGAGCGACTGATGGACGAGGCGGCGCGGCAAAGTGGCATCGACCGCATCGCCCTGCGCCGCATGAACTTTGTGCAACCCCAGCAAATGCCCTACACCAACCCCATGGGCCAGGTGTACGACACCGGCGCTTTTGAGTCGATCATGGACCAAGGCCTGGCCTTGGCGACTTGGGACCGTTTTGCAGAACGCGCCGCGGCGTCCCAGGCCAAAGGCCTGTGGCGCGGCTTGGGCATTGCCACCTTCTTGGAATGGACCGGGGGCAATGCACTGGAAGAAAATGTGCATGTGCAGGTGCTGGCCGATGGCGTGATCGAAGTGTTCACCGCCGTCAATGCCATGGGCCAAGGCATTGCCACGTCGCTGGCCCAGTTGGTGGTGGATGTGTTTGACGTGCCTTTGTCGCAAGTGCGCGTGGTCATGGGCGATACCGACCGCGGCAACGGCTTTGGCAGCGCCGGCTCTCGCTCCCTGTTCACGGGCGGCTCGGCCGTGAGTGTGGGCTCGACCCAAACCCTGGACAAAGCCCGAGAATTGGCGTCCCAAGCCTTGGAAGCCTCAGCCCAGGACTTGGTCTATGAAACTGGCCAATTCAAAGTGGCGGGTACCGATCTGCACATCAGCCTGGCCGAGTTGGCGCGCCGTCAGCCCGAGCAGCGCATCGAGATGCGCTCCACCACGGCCGCCAAAGGCCCCACTTGGCCCAATGGCTGCCATATTTGCGAAGTTGAAATCGACCCTGCAACGGGCGAAACCCATATCGCGTCCTATGTCTCGGTCAACGATGTCGGCCGGGTGATCAACCCACTCATCGTGCGCGGCCAGCTCGATGGCGGCGCTGTCCAAGGCCTGGGCCAGGCCCTGCTGGAGCAGGTGGTGTATGACCCGGAGAGCGGTCAATTGCTCACCGGCAGCTTGATGGACTATGCCGTGCCGCATGCGGACATCATGCCCGCCATGTTTGAAACCCACATGGACGAACGCATTCCGTGCAAGAACAATGTCTTGGGTGTCAAAGGCGTGGGCGAGTTGGGTACGATTGGTGCCACACCTGCGTTGGTCAATGCCGTGGCCGATGCGTTGGCCCGTCACGGGCGCTCGGAGGCGGCGCCTCACCTGCAAATGCCCCTGACAGCCTACAGACTTTGGAGTCAGCTGCAAAACTAGATGTACACTTACCAATGCTGGTACTGATAAAAATCCAAAGTTCAAAATGTCATCGTTATGAAGAAAATCCGCTCACCTCTGGCTGAAGCCTATTTTCGTTTCGCGCAACTGGCCAAGACTTTGCAGGCCGAAACGCCTGCTGCCTTGCTCATGGACGCCAATGAACGCGCCTTGCTTGATGCTGTCGCCCTGTGTTGGTTCGAAGGTCACCCCATGACCGTGCGGGAAGCCATTGCCATGGACCATTTGGGCTCCCCTGCCACTTTGCACAAACGCATCACACGTTTGCGTCAAAAAGACATGCTGGTGGCCCAGAACCAAGAAGGCGATCGGCGCGCCAAATACCTGATTCCGTCGGACAAAACACTCAAGTTGTTCTCTGCTTTGGGTGGACACATGCACAGCGTCCACCAGCCCGCCGCTGCATAGCGCGTTAAATCACCTTCGGGTGGTTTTTTTGGGGGCCACCGCTTTTGAAGACGGTGGTTTTCAAGTCTCAGCCAAAAAAAGAGACTGCAAATCGCTGAGAAAATCAAAGCCCAAATCGGTCGGCCACACGCGCGCCAAATCGCGGGCAATCAGGCCTTTTTGCTCTGCCAGTTTCAAGCCCTTTTGCAGGCTGGTCAGTGCCAAACCCGTGCGCTCGGTGTAATCACTCAAATTAAAGCCGCCCTTCAGCCGCAATGCATTGAGCATGAACTCGAACGGCAACTCACTGCGCGCCACATCGTCGCTGCGGGTCACAGGCAGGCCTTTGAGGGCTTGCTGCATGTACAGCTGCGGCTCGCGAAAACGCACTTGTCGCACCACCCGGTGCGCAAAGGTGAGCTTGCTGTGTGCGCCCGCGCCAATGCCTAAATAGTCGCCAAACTGCCAGTAGTTCAGGTTGTGCCAGCACTGGTGGTCGTTCTGGGCATAGGCCGAGACCTCGTAACGCGCCAGCCCTTGCGCGGCCGTCATCTCGGTGATGCGGTCCATCATTGCGTAAGCAGTATCGTCTTCAGGCAGCACCGGCTGCGTTTTGGCAAACACCGTGTTGGGCTCGATGGTCAGGTGGTAAATGGACACATGGGGTGGCTGAAAAGACAGCGCCGTTTGCACGTCCAACTCCAAATCTTGCAGGCTTTGCCCCGGCAAGGCGTACATGATGTCCAGGTTGAAGGTGTCAAAGGCCTGGGCCGCCTCGGCCAGCGCGGCTCGGGCCTGCGCGCCATCGTGCACACGGCCCAAGGCCTTCAAATGCGCGTCATTGAAACTTTGCACGCCAATCGACAAGCGGGTCACACCAGCGGCGCGAAAGGCTTTGAAGCGGTCTTTTTCAAACGTGCCGGGGTTGGCTTCCAGCGTGATTTCGCAATTGGCCTCCAAGCGCAGCCGCGCCCGCAAACCGCTGATCAAGCGCTCAATCGCGTGCGGTGAAAACAAGCTGGGGGTGCCCCCGCCGAAGAAAATACTGTGCACCGAACGCCCCCAGATCAAGGGCAAGCTGGCTTCCAGGTCGGCCATCAAGGCGTCAATGTAGGCGTTCTCGGGCGGCTCGGAGGCTGTGCCGCCGCGCCATTCATGTGAATTGAAATCGCAGTACGGGCATTTTTTCAAACACCAGGGCAAATGCACATACAAAGACAGAGGCGGCAAAGCCGCAAACTGCAAGACGCCAGGGCGCATGGCGTGCATCACGTCCAGCGCTTGGGCTGACGGCGACTCCATCCCTGCTGGACGGATATCGATCATGCCAACCAACGCTCGCGCATCAGCGCCAGCATGGCCTGCGCAGCAGCACCGCGGTGGCTGTGGGCGTTTTTAACTTCGTGGGGCAACTGGGCAAAGGTTTGGCCCAAGGCGGGCAAAACCATCACCGGATCAAAACCAAAACCGTTCTCGCCCCTGCGCTCTGGCGCGATGTCCACCACCACACGGCCCACCGCGATCAGCGGCTCCGGGTCTTGCGCCGAACGCACGGCCACCAGGGTGCTGACCATGGCCGCACGGCGATGCGTCAAACCCTGCATTTGTTCCAACAAAGCGGTGACGTTGTTGTCGTCGCCCTTGGCATAGCCAAAACGTGTCGCATAGAAGGCCGTATCCACACCGGGCTGGCCACCAAAAGCGTCTACACACAAGCCGGCATCGTCGGCCAAAGCCGGCAGGCCGCTGAGCTGCGAGGCATGGCGGGCTTTGGACAAAGCGTTTTCCACAAAGGTATGAAAAGGCTCGGGCGCTTCAGGAATCCCCAAGTCCCCTTGCTTGAGCAGCTCCACGTGGAGCGGCGCGAACAGGGCTTGCAACTCGGCCAATTTTCCGGCGTTGTTGGACGCTAAAACGATCTTCATGACTCAAGCCAGGGCTTGGTTCTGCATCACGATCAGTTCGCCAATGCCTTTGTCGGCCAGGGCCAGCA
>CAIWWN010000053.1 GCA_903916355.1 uncultured Burkholderiales bacterium
AACACTCATGGCCTGTACCTGGCTCCTGGCCTGCACCGAGCGCTGAACTCCGGAAACTGCGACGCTGAGCGACATAAGACCCCCTGAGTGGACGACGTGTCCTGACGGGATCAGGACAGGTTCCGCAGTGAGGCCACCGAGACCACGGCAAGGGACAGCAAGCCGACGCTGCCCCGCACCTTCAGTCACTGCTCAAGGGAAGTCGACGCCTCGTTGGCAAACTTTAGGCGTGCCATCACTGGCGGTTCCGGTTGGGGGGGCAGCGCCCATCACGGCAGGGTCTGGGCCAGCGAAGCGCGGTGCCGCGCAAATCGCCAGCATCTCAGAAGGACGTGCGCGCGTCGCGCTGCCCGAAGAACCGCCGCTGGTCTGGCGGAGCAGAACGTACCACATCGCAAACCGCCTAAGGATTGCAGATCCAGTGAATTGAGCGTTTGGGTATCAGGATTGGAATCGAAATGTTGCCATGAGAAAGCTAGAGGCTGAGGTAATTCATGACCAAGACCGTTTTCCGCTGGATGCCATGCCCCCGGTGTCAGAAGAGTTGTCGCCTCGATAGAACCTCCGAACAGGGGGCGATGATGAGGACAGGCGATGGCAAGGTACGGACAAGGATTCAAAGACAGGGCGGTGGCGCGGTTGCTGCCACCGGAGAGCGCGGCGGTGGAAGAAGTTGCGCTTGAGATCGGCATCGGAGCCGGGACCTTGGAGCGCTGGCGTAGTGATGCGCTGTCCAGGCCCGCTCGCGAGCGGGCCTGGACAGCGGCCGCCCGATTCGATGCCGTGCTGACCACGGCAACCCTGGACGAGGCCGGCAAGAGCGCCTGGTGCCGCGCCAATGGCGTGTACCCGCAGGAGCTGACCCAGTGGCGGCAAAGCGCCACGCAGGCCCTGGCCGAGCCCGCGGAGGCGCGCGCCAGCCCGCAGCAGACCAAACACGACCGGCGGCGCATCAAGGAGCTTGAGCGCGAGCTGCACCGCAAGGACCGGGCGCTGGCCGAGACGGCGGCGCTGCTGGTGCTGTCAAAAAAAGTCGCGGCGATCTTCAACACGGGCGAGGACGCATGATCATCCTCGTAGATCGCCAAGCCCTGGCCCGGGACATCCAAGTGGCGCACCAAGCCGGCGCACGCCTGCGCCCGGCCTGCGAGGTCGCCGGCATCGATGTGCGTACCTTGCAGCGCTGGAATGCCAGTGACGGGCTCGTAGCGGGCGATGGCAGGCCCGAAGCGGCACACCCGACCCCCTGCCATGCTCTGAGCACTGCCGAGCGCGCTGACGTGCTGCGTGTGGCCAACGAGCCGCGCTTTGCAGCCGTGCCGCCGGCACGCATCGTGCCGATGCTGGCCGACGAGGGCACTTACATTGCCAGCGAATCCACCTTCGCGCGGGTTCTGCACGCACATGGGCAGGCGGCCCATCGAGGACGATCCAAGGCGCCCAGGGCCAAACGGCCGCCGACTACCCATATCGCCGCCGCGCCGTGTCAGGTCTGGTGCTGGGACATGACCTACCTGCCGGCAACGGTACTCGGCAGATGGTTCTACCTGTACATGATCCTCGACTTGTACAGCCGCAAGATCGTCGGCTGGGAGGTGCATGAGCGCGACCATTCCGACCACGCTGCGCACCTGCTGCGTCGCACGGCACTGGCCGAAGGCATTGCCGCACTCGAAACCAAGCCGGTATTGCATGGGGACAACGGCGCCACGCTCAAAGCCACCACTGTGCTGGCCATGCTCCACTGGCTGGGTGTGAAACCGTCCTACTCGCGCCCCAGGGTCAGTGACGACAACGCCTTTGCTGAAGCGCTGTTTCGTACGGCCAAGTACCGGCCGGAGTTTCCGGCCACCGGCTTCGCCGATCTCGAGCAGGCGCGTGCCTGGGCCGCCAGCTTCGTGCATTGGTACAACGTCGACCATCGTCACAGCGGCATCCGCTACGTCAGCCCGGCCCAGCGACATGCGGGAGAAGATGTCACGATCCTCACGGCGCGTCATGCGGTGTACACCACGGCACGTGAACGCAACCCGGCACGCTGGTCGCGCCACACACGCAACTGGTCCCCTGTCGGTCCTGTGACGCTTAACCCGGAACGTGACTCGGTGGTCAGCATGGCATCGAGCGCCACGGATAAGCAGCCTCTGGCTGCATGAACCAGGCGACAACTATCTTGACATTCACCGCAGCTAGCCCAATCGTGCTTCGTCGTAACAAGTTGTCCAAGCAATTGTGGGAACAGATTGAATTGGCACGTGCAAGTGCAGAAGGTAAAACATTTGCGCCCGTGCGTTTGCGTAGCGTAAAAGACAAGCTAACTGGTGAACGCAAAACAGTTGAAGCAGCCAAGCGTGTCAAACAATGGTGGTTCGTTGCTGACAATGGGCGTGTTTGTTTGCAAGTGCGTTATGGCACACGTGTTTTGGAATTGGCAAAAGGAAAAAACAGCATTGAAGTTGGCAGTGGCACTGAATTGCTTGCTGTTTTAGAAACAGTCAAAAAGTGTGTTGAGAACGGTGAGTTGGACACACAAATTGAAGCTGCAAGTGCTGCTGTTAGAGAACGCTTTGCACACTAACTGCTATTGCACTCCCACATAAATACGTGTGGGGGTGCAACTATGCGTATAAATGAAATTGCAAGTGCAGAAGAACAACTAGCACTGTGGAAATTGATAAGTGACAACATTTGGACAGCAGTAAGCCAACAAGCTGAAGCTGAAAGAAG
>CAIWWN010000054.1 GCA_903916355.1 uncultured Burkholderiales bacterium
CAGGTGCGCGCCACCGACCCGGGTTCGGTGCGCGACTTTGAAGCCTTTGCGCGCCAGACCGGCAACGAGCTGGTGTCCAGCACGGCCGAGGGCGAGCAGTTTATTTTCAGGATGCGCAGGCGCTGAAACAGATGCTGAAACAGCCGCCAGGCCTTGTTGAACGCGGCGTTGTGACGGGCCGCGTGGATCACAGTGTGGATTACAGCGCCAAGCCTTTGAGGTAGGCGCGAAACGAGTCACCCACTTGCGGGTGCTGCAAAGCCAGTTCCACCGTGGCCTCCAAAAAGCCTTCTTTGCTGCCGCAGTCGTAGCGCTTGCCTTGGTATTGAAAGGCGTACACCGCCTCACGCGCCATCAGGCGGGCAATCGCGTCGGTGAGTTGAATTTCGCCGCCCACGCCGGTGGGCTGGTTGCGGATCTCGTCAAAAATGCCTGGCGTCAAAATGTAGCGCCCGGCCACGCCCATGCGCGAGGGGGCTTTTTCAGGGGCAGGTTTCTCCACAATGTGCTCGACGCGGATCAGCTGCTTGCCCGCCGACTCGCCCGCGACAATGCCGTAGCGGCGCGTTTGGTCCAGCGGCACTTCTTGCACCGCCAACACCGAGCGGCCTTGTTGACTGAAGGCGCTGACCATTTGGGCCAGCACGCTCGGGCCATTCGGTTTGCCGATCATCAAGTCGTCGGCCAACAGCACCGCAAAAGGCTCGTTGCCCACCAAGGGCTCGGCGCACAGCACCGCGTGGCCCAGACCCAGCATGCGGTTTTGCCGCACATAGGCGCAGACCATGTCGTCGGGTTGCACCGAGCGCACCAAGGCCAAGAGCTCGTCTTTGTGCGCGGCTTCGAGTTCGGTCTCCAACTCGTAGGCGGTGTCAAAGTGATCTTCGATGGCGCGTTTGCTGCGCCCGGTGACAAAGATCATGTGGCGCACGCCAGCGGCGTAGGCCTCTTCGACCGCGTACTGAATCAGCGGCTTGTCCACCACCGGCAGCATTTCTTTGGGCGCGGCTTTGGTGGCCGGCAAAAAGCGCGTGCCCAAACCTGCGACAGGGAAAACGGCTTTGCGAATGGTGTTGTGGTTCATGGCGCGGTGGTTTTTAATAAGGTTCAAGCCAAGCGGGTGAGTTGCTCACGCATCTTAACCACGGTGTCTGAAAAATCCGTGACACGCTTATTCTCCAGCGCGATGACGGCCGGCGGTGCCTTGGCCACAAAAGCTTCGTTGCCCAGTTTGTTTTGCGCTTTGGCGATCTCGCCTTCCAGGCGGGTGATTTCTTTGCCCAAGCGAATCTTCTCTGCCGCTACGTCGACCTCGATGAACAAGCACATGCGCGTGCCGCCCACCATGGCCACCGGGGCTGACTGCGCAGCGGCTTGCCAGGCGGCTTCGTCTTCAAAAATTTTGACTTCACTCAGTTTGGCAAGCGACTGCAGTACCGCCGCGTTGGCGCGCATGAACTCGGCATTGCCCAAAGCAAACAGCGGCATCTTGGTGGAGGCGGGCACGTTCATCTCGCCGCGCAGGTTGCGGCAAGCGTCCACCAGCGACTTGAGTTGCACCACGTTGGCCATCGCCTGCTCGTCGATCTTGTTCAACTGCGCCTCGGGGTAACGGGCCACGCTGACCGAGGGGCCAGACAAGCCGGCCACGGGCGCGACTTTTTGCCACAACTCTTCGGTGATGAACGGAATGATCGGGTGCGCCAAACGCAAAATGGCTTCGAGCGTGCGGATCAGGGTGCGGCGCGTGGCGCGCTGCTCGGCGGGGCCGCCGGTCTGGATTTGCACCTTGGCAATTTCCAGGTACCAGTCGCAGTACTCGTTCCAGACGAATTCATAGATGGCGCTGGCCACGTTGTCCAAGCGGTATTCGGCAAAGCCTTTGGCCACTTCGGCCTCGGTCTGCTGCAGCACCGAGCTGATCCAGCGGTCGGCCTGGCTGAACTTCATGTATTGGTAAAACGGTCCTGCGGGAATGGCTTCGCCGTTCTCACCGGTGCGTGGTGGCGTGCATTCGGCCTTGGTGTGTTCTTTCAAGCCGCAGTCTTGGCCTTCGCAGTTCATCAGCACAAAGCGGGTGGCGTTCCACAGTTTGTTGCAGAAGTTGCGGTAGCCTTCGCAGCGCTTGCTGTCAAAGTTGACGCTGCGGCCCAGCGAGGCCAGCGCCGCAAAGGTGAAGCGCAGCGCGTCCGCGCCGTAGGCCGGAATGCCTTCGGGGAATTCTTTTTCGGTTTGCTTGCGCACCTTGGGCGCGGTCTCGGGTTTGCGCAGGCCTTGGGTGCGTTTGTCGAGCAGGGGGTCGAGGGCGATGCCGTCAATCAAGTCCACCGGGTCGAGCACGTTGCCTTCGGACTTGCTCATCTTTTTGCCTTGGGCGTCGAGCACCAGGCCGTGGATGTAGACATGCTTGAAAGGCACTTGGCCGGTGAAGTGCGTGGTCATCATGATCATCCGGGCGACCCAGAAGAAAATGATGTCGTAGCCGGTCACAAGCACAGAAGAAGGCAAATACAGGTCGTAGTCGGGCGTCTTTTCGGGCCAACCCATGGTGCTGAACGGCACGAGGGCCGACGAGTACCAAGTGTCCAGCACGTCTTCGTCACGACGCAGGGTCTTGCCGGGAGCTTGGGCTTGCGCTTCGGCTTCGTTGCGGGCCACATAGACCTTGCCGTCTTCGTCGTACCAAGCCGGAATTTGGTGGCCCCACCACAGTTGGCGTGAGATGCACCAGTCGGTGATGTTGTTCATCCACTGGTTGTAGGTGTTGACCCAGTTCTCGGGCACAAACTTCACCTCGCCCGACTGCACGGCGTCAATGGCTTTTTGCGCAATGCTCTTGCCGGTCGGGTCGATGGGGCTGACTTTGTTCATGGCGACAAACCACTGGTCGGTCAGCATGGGCTCGATCACCTGGCCGGTGCGAGCGCAGCGTGGCACCATGAGCTTGTGTTTTTTGACCTCGACCAAATGGCCTGCGGCTTCCAGGTCGGCGACCACGGCTTTGCGGGCGACGAAGCGGTCCAGGCCCTGGTATTTCTCGGGCGCGTTGGCGTTGATGGTGGCATCCAAGTTCAGCACGCCAATGATCGGCAGCTGGTGGCGTTGGCCCACCGCGTAATCGTTGGTGTCGTGCGCGGGCGTGACCTTGACCACGCCGGTGCCAAAGGCTTTGTCCACGTAGTCGTCGGCAATCACGGGAATCGTGCGACCGCACAACGGCAAGTGCACTTGCTTGCCAATCAGCGCGCTGTAGCGTTCGTCCTCGGGGTGGACCATCACGGCCACGTCGCCCAGCAGGGTCTCGGGGCGGGTGGTGGCCACCGTCAGGCTGCCAGAACCATCGGCCAGGTCATAGCGGATGTGCCACATGTGCCCGTCTTCTTCGGCACTTTCCACCTCCAGGTCCGACACCGCGCTTTGCAAAATCGGGTCCCAGTTCACCAGGCGCTTGCCGCGGTAGATCAGGCCTTGCTGATACAGCTGCACAAAAGTCTCGGTCACCGTTTTGGACAGCTTGGGGTCCATGGTGAAGTATTCGCGGCTCCAGTCCACGCTGTCGCCCATGCGGCGCATCTGGCTGGTGATGGTGTTGCCCGATTGCTCTTTCCACTCCCACACCTTGCTCACAAAGTTCTTGCGTGCTTCGGCCGGCGTAGGCCCCATGTCATGGCGGCTGATGCCTTGGCCTTGCAGCTGGCGCTCGACCACGATTTGCGTGGCAATGCCGGCGTGGTCGGTGCCCGGAATCCAAGCGGTGTTGAAGCCCGACATGCGGTGGTAACGCGTCAGGCTGTCCATGATGGTTTGGTTGAACGCGTGGCCCATGTGCAGCGTGCCCGTCACGTTGGGCGGCGGCAGCTGGATGGCGAACGCCGGGGCCTCGGCCACCGGGGCGCCGGTGCCCCGAAAGCCGGCCACGCCGTAACCGCGCTTTTCCCACTCGGGGCCCCAATGGGCTTCTAAAGCGGCGGGTTCGAACGATTTGGACAGGGACTGCAGACCGGGCTGGTCGAGGGGCGTGGAGGCGTTGCTCATGGGGTATTTCAAAGTCAACGGCGCACAAAGGCGCCGTTGTGGTGCAAGAAGAGGGCAAGAAGGAGGATGGCCCCGATTTTACCCAGCCCGGGCACCGCTCTTGCCTTCTGTTGCGCGGCGCTCTTTTGCGGCGTGTGTTCCCGCTGCTGAGCCGTTCTTTTACTGCGGCAGGTCTTGCGCCGCTTCAATGCATTCGCGCAGCACCGCCGAGTCGCCAATTTGGTTGGCCAAGATCAGGATCAGGCGGTTATTGAGCAGCTCGGATTGCTCGGCGCTCAGGCCGGCGTGGGCGTTGATCAGCTGTTCGTAAAAGCCGTCGGCGTCTTGGAAATTGGCTTGGGTTTGCATGGTGTCGTTCATGAAAGGGTTCACAGGGCCAAGGTGTCTACGATGGCTTCAACCAGGCTGCCGTCGACGCGGCTGCGGTGGGCGGCCAGGTAGCCGTCAGGGCGCACCAGGGCCCAGCCGTCGCCTTGCAACTGGCAGGCGGTGCGCAGGCGCAGATTGCTGTCGAGCACATGTTCACGCGCTTGTGCGGGGGTATTTTTGCCCAGCACTTGCACGCAGCGCAGCGGCGTGCCTTCGGTCAGGGTCTTGAGGCGGCTCAGGCTGGCTTTGCTTTGCGCACCAAACACCAGTAACAGCAGGCGGCCTTCGGCCCAGTTGAGCAGTTCGTTGACCACGCCTGTTTTGCCTTTGCGCCACTGAAAGGCTACGTTTTGCAGCGACAGGCCGCCGCTTTCGGCGCAAATGGGCGAGCGGGTGTAGGTGTTGGCCACCGCCATGCGCCCGGTGTTCACCAAGGTGCGGGCAAAGGGGTATTGCTTGGCCAGGCTGATGGTGGCGTTGCGCAAGCTGCGCTCCGCGCCTTCTGGTGCGCGCAAGAAGCGGGCGGTGCGGTTGGTGACGCGCACGTTTTCTTGGGCGGCCTCTAACCGTTCGGCGTTGTAGCTGTCCAGCAGCTCAGGGCTGGCCCAGCCTTTCAGTACGGCGCCCAGCTTCCAGGCCAGGTTGTCTGCATCGGCCACGCCGGTGTTGCCGCCGCGTGCGCCAAAGGGGCTGACGATTTTGGCTGTGTCGCCCATGAAAAACACGCGGCCCATGCGCAGGGCATTCAGGCATTGGCTTTTGTAGGCGTAGGGGCCGACCCAGACGATCTCCACCTGCACGTCTTTGCCAAACTGGCGCTCCAGGCGCTCGCGCACCACGTCTTCACGGCTCACATAAGCCGCGTCGGCGTTGGGCGCCATTTGGTAGTCGATGCGCCACACATCGTCGGCCATCAGGTGCTGCCAGACGGCGCGGTTTTCGTTAAAAGGCGCTTCAATCCAAGTGTGGCGCTCCTTCGGGGGGTGCGTGTTGAAGCGCACATCGGCAATGCACCAGCGGTCGTCGCCTTTGGTACTTTGCATGCTCACGCCGGTCCAGGCGTGAAACGGCGTGTGCGAGCCGGTGGCGTCGATCACGTGGTCGGCCTGAATGCGGTAAGGGCCTTCGGGGGTTTGTACGGTCAGGGTGGCGAAGTCGGGGTTTTGTTCAAACCCGATCACGCGTGAGCTCCAGCGCAGGTCCACGCCGCCGAGTTCCATGATGCGTTCGACCAAATAGCCTTCGATGTAGAACTGCTGGATGTTGATGAAGGGCGGCTGCGCCGACAAATTGAAGTTGCTTTGCTGGCGCAGATCGAAGGCGTAAACCTCGTCATTGCCGGCAAAGGTGCGACCCACGCTCCACTGAATGCCTTTGCGCGCAATGCGCTGGTACACGCCCAGGCGGTCAAAAATTTCGAGTGATTTTTGCGTGTAGCAAATGCCGCGCGACGAAGCGCCTTTGACGCCCACGGTGTTGTCTTCGTCCAGCAAGATGGCCTTGATGCCCTGGTTGGCCAGCGAGCAAGCCAGCGTCAAGCCGGTGATGCCGCCGCCCACAATCACCACGGCGTGGCGCAAGGTTTGTTCGGTGTGCAGCTCAGGCGGCGAGACAAAGGGGTACTCCGGCAGGGCATAGCCCGAGCCTTCGGTGAACTCGTAGCCGTTGGTGTAATTCACTTCGGCAAATGCGGCGGTGGGAGTGGTCATGGCGGAAAAAATCTTAAACGGCTTTGAATTCAGGGCGGTCGTTTTGTTGGGGCTTGAGCGGCTTTTCGGCGTGGCCTGCCGCCCGGTCTTTGCGCCATTGCGCTTTGCGTGCGGTCCATTCATTCAGGCGTGCATGGGCGGTTTTGCTTTCTTGCAGCATTTGAAATTCGTCGGCGCGTTGCGCGGTCAGCTCCAGACGCACGCCGTTGGGGTCAAAGAAGTAAATGCTGTCAAAAATGTGGTGGTCGGTGATGCCCAATACCTCCACATCGTGCGCTTGCAGGCGGTCTTTCATGGCTTGCAGATCGGCTTTGGTGTCGACCCGAAAAGAAATGTGATTCACCCACAACGGCGTGTTGGGCGAGGGCAGGGCAGCCACGTCGTCGCCCAGGTCAAAAAAGGCGATGAAGGAGCCGTCGCGCAGGCGAAAGAAAAAGTGGGTGTACGGGCAGTACTCGCCGGTGCTGGGCACCACATCGCTTTGGATGATGTGGTACAGCGGCAGGCCCAAAATATCTTCGTAAAAATGCCGGGTTTCCTCCGCATCTTTGGCCCGGTAGGCGTAATGGTGCAGTTGGTGAATCGCCGCCGGTGCAGGCAATGACGATGCCTGAGCTGACGAAAGGGCGGGGGCTGACGTGGACAGGGTCATCGTGTCTCCAGATTATTTACTAATGCGTAACGAGTTTACTGTATCGTAATTTGAAAAGGTCTTCAAGCGAATGATTTTAAATTCCTGAAATCTAACAACACATGAATTCCAATAGTCTGACTTTATGTGGGTAATTGAACCTGTCAATTGGACGATGGCATCCAAAGCAGTTAGTCTCGATCTGACCTGGACATTCGGTGCAGGCTTTATTTTTATCAACACCAAGGAGAACTCCATGGCAGCACTCAAAGGCACGCGCACGGAACAATGCTTGAAAGACGCCTTCGCAGGCGAATCGCAAGCCAACCGTCGTTATTTGTATTTCGCAAACAAGGCCGACATTGAAGGTCAAAACGATGTGGCAGCGTTGTTCCGCTCCACCGCGGAAGGTGAAACAGGCCACGCCCACGGCCATCTGGAATTTTTAGAGCAATCCGGCGACCCCGCAACCGGACTGCCGATTGGCACCAGCCGTCAAAACCTGGCCTCTGCAGTGGCTGGCGAAACCCACGAGTACACCGACATGTACCCCGGTATGGCCAAGACCGCCCGCGAAGACGGTTTTGACGAAATCGCTGATTGGTTTGAAACTCTGGCCAAAGCGGAGCGTTCGCACGCCAACCGTTATGCCAAAGCATTGGCCGAATTGGTCGATTGATTTGGGCCTGAGGGCTTAAATCCACCGCTGCACCCCTCCCGGTGCAGCGGTTGCCCAAGCTGCTTGCCGATCAAGCTGCTTGGGCAACCGTACAGACCCGAAAGCAAGGAGCCCCCCGCATGGCCACAGAAGGCAATCTGCAAGCCCCCACACGACATCCTTTGGATTGGCAAAACCCCGACTTTTACTCGGAAGAAAAATGCCTCGGCGAGTTAGAGCGAATTTTTGATATTTGTCATGGCTGCCGTCGTTGTGTGAGCCTGTGTGGCTCATTCCCGACTTTGTTTGACCTGGTCGATGAGAGTCCGACGTTAGAGGTCGATGGGGTCGACAAAAAAGACTACTGGAAAGTCGTTGACCAGTGCTTCATGTGCGACCTGTGCTACATGACCAAGTGCCCCTACACGCCGCCACACGAATGGAATTTGGACTTCCCGCACACCATGCTGCGTGCCAAAGCCATCAAGTTCAAAAAAGGCGAAGTGGGCATGGCCGAACAGATGTTGGCCTCTACCGATGTGCACGGCTCTTTGGCTGGGATTCCGATTGTGGTGCAAACCGTGAATGCGGTGAACAAGAGCAAGATGGGCCGCAAGGTGTTGGAGTCTGTTGCCGGGGTCGATCAAAACGCCTGGTTGCCCGCATTGGCTACACGCAAATTCCGCTCCAGTGCCACCGAAGCCAAAACGGCCAAAGTGGTGGACGGCGCCAAAACCCCGGGCAAAGTGGCCATTTATTCAACCTGCTACATCAACTACAACGAGCCAGGCATTGGCCATGATCTGTTGAAAATTCTCGACCACAACGAAATTCCCTACGTGTTGGTTGAAAAAGAAAAATGCTGCGGTATGCCCAAGCTGGAGTTGGGTGATTTGGACAGCGTCAAATCCTCTAAAGAGGCGAATATTCCGGTGCTGGCGGCTTACGCCAAAGATGGCTTTGCCATCATGGCCGCCGTGCCGAGTTGCGCCCTCATGTTCAAGCAAGAACTGCCGTTGATGTTCCCCGATTGTGCGGATACGCAGTTGGTGAAGTCGCACATGTGGGACCCTTTTGAATACTTCATGGCCCGCAAACGCGATGGCTTGTTGAAAACA
Source organism: uncultured Burkholderiales bacterium (assembly GCA_903916355.1). Classification (GTDB taxonomy): domain Bacteria; phylum Pseudomonadota; class Gammaproteobacteria; order Burkholderiales; family Burkholderiaceae_C; genus Limnohabitans_A. Next base: position 8,521 of record CAIWWN010000054.1, read on the forward strand.
GAATTTCCACAGGCCTTGGGCAATGTCAGCTACCAAATCCCTTGTCATGGACGGGTGCAAAACATTGGCAAAAAAACCGAAGAAATGCTCAAGATGATCCCCGACACCGAGATCAACACCATCGAGCGTTGCTCAGGTCATGCGGGCACCTACGGGGTGAAAAAAGCGTCGCATGAATACGCCATGAAAATTGGTAAACCCGTCTTCAAAGCCATGGCCACGATGAAAGACGGCAGCAAGCCCGATTTCATCAGTTCCGATTGCCCGCTGGGTGGACACCATATCGCACAGGGTTTTGAAGTCAATGGCTTGGGTGCGCCCGAGTTGAATCACCCCTTGACCTTGGTGCGCAAAGCCTACGGTCTGAAGTAAAGAAAGAAGCCCCATGCAACTGACTGGACACATCACCCCCGACAGCCTGATGTCACTGGAGGCCTATACCAAGTGGCGCAAAGTGCACAAGCCCGAAGTCATCGCGCACCGCAAACTGCGCAGTGTGCAATTGGGGGAGAACCTCAATCTGCAATTTGAAAGCGAAACCACCATTCGCTACCAAATTCAGGAAATGCTGCGTATCGAAAAGGTGTTCGAAGAAGAAGGTATTTTGCAAGAGATTGAGGCCTATGCCCCGTTGATGCCCACCGGCTCTAACTGGAAAGGCACGCTCATGCTGGAGTACACCGATGTCAACGAACGCAAGCGCGAACTGGCTCGGCTCATGGGTATCGAAGACCGGATGTATGTCGAGGTCGAGGGCCAAAGCCGCGTCTACGCCATTGCCGACGAAGACCTCGATCGGGAGAACGACGAAAAAACCTCGGCCGTTCACTTTGTGCGATTTGAATTGACCCCCACCATGCGCGCTGCGGTCTTGGCGGGCGCTGCCGTCAAAGTGGGTTGCGACCATACCCACTACCCCGCGCATCAGACCATCGCAGCCGAAACCCTCGCCAGTTTGGCTGGCGATTTGAGCCTCAGTCCATCTTGATGTTGGCGGCCTTGATGGCCTTGGCCCATTCAGCGGTTTCGCGCTCCAGCACCTTGCTGGTCTCAGCGGGCGAGAGATAACGCACCTCAATACCGGCCGCGTCCGCGCGCTGCTTGGTCTCAGGCAGTTCCATGCTGCGCTTCACGTCAAGAGAGAGTTTTTGCAGCACGGCAGGCGGTGTGCCGGCCGGGGCATACAAAGCCACCCAGGATTCCAGTTCAAAGTTGGCCAAACCGGCTTCGGCCACGGTGGGCACATTGGGCATGCCGGGGTGCCGGGTTTTACCGGTCACGGCCAGCGCCTTGAGCTTGCCCGACTGCACATGCTGCATGACCGAAGGCGGCGTGGTGATGAACAACTCCACCTGCCCGCCCAGCACGTCGGCAATGGCTTGGCCCGAGCCTTTGTAAGGCACGTGCACCATGCTCACGCCGGTTTGCAGTTTGAAAATCTCGGTGCCAATGTGCGAGACCGAGCCATTGCCCTGCGAGGCGTAATTGAGTTTGCCCGGGTGCTGCTTGGCGTAGGCAATGAACTCTTTCAGCGTGTTGGCCGGCACTGAAGGGTGTACCGCAATCACGTTGGTGGCCACGGTGATCAGGCCCACCGGCGTCAGGTCTTTCAGCTCCCAGGGCAACTTGTCCATCAAGATGGGGTTGGCAATGTGGTAGCCCGAATACGACACCAGCAAGGTGTGACCGTCCTTGGCTGCACGGGCCACGGTCTGGTACGCCAGGTTGCCGCTGGCGCCGGGTTTGTTGTCCACCACCACCGATTGACCGATCACACGTGCCAGGGGCTCGGCCACCAAACGGGCTGAGGTGTCCACCAAGCCACCCGGCGGGTTGGGCACCACCAAGGTGATGGGTTTTGTAGGGAAAGCTTGCGCCGATGCGCCCATGGGAATGATCAGCGCGGTCAGCGCAGCAAGCGCGGCGGCGCCCCAAAGTCGGCGAGGTGTGAAGGGCATGGTGTGTCTCCGGGTGTGTGTTCAGCGCATGCCAATTTTGGCGTCAATGAAAATATTCTTCGCTTCACGCGGCAGGCTGCGCCAGTACTGATGTTGCGCGTGTACGGCACCGTCCAGGGCCACGGCAGCTTCCCAGCCCCAGCGCGGCTTGTACAAAAAGCTGCGCGCCAGTGCCACCAGGTCGGCGTCGCCGCGCTGCAGCACGCCCTCGGCTTGTTCGGGTTCGGTGATCAGGCCCACTGCAAACGTGGTCAGGCCCGAGCGCTCGCGCACGGCTTTGGCCAAAGGCACTTGGTACTCGGGGCCGAGCGGAATCTTTTGCAAAGGCGATACGCCGCCCGATGAAATGTGCACAAACTGCGCTCCGGCTTGCTTGAGCTGGACCGACAGCGCGACCGTTTCGTCCAGCGTCCAGCCGCCGTCCACCCAGTCAGTGGCCGAAATGCGCATGCCCAAAGCGCCGCCAAACACGGCGCGCACGGCCTTGAAAACTTCCAAGGGAAAACGGATGCGGTTTTCAAACGAGCCGCCATATTGATCGCTGCGTTGGTTGGAAATGGGCGACAAAAATTGGTGCAACAAGTAACCGTGGGCCGCGTGCAACTCCACGGCTTCAATGCCCATGTGGTGGCTGCGCTGCGCCGCTTGCACAAAGTCGGCCTGGATCTGCGCGATGTCGGCCAAGCTCAATTCGGTGGGCGCCGTCTCTTGCGGCAAATGCGGCAAAGCGCTGGGCGCCACCGTGGGCCAACCGCCCTCGGCGGGTGGCATCAACAGGCCGCCGTTCCACGGCTCAGCGCTGGAGGCTTTGCGCCCCGCATGGCTGAGCTGAATGCACACCGGAACAGGAGGCGCCAAGCGCCGGGCGCGATGCAGGTTATCGCTCAAGGCCGCCGCCGTGGCGTCGTCCCACAAGCCCAAACAACCGGGGCTGATGCGCCCGACCGCGGAGACCGCGGTGGCCTCCAAAGTGACCATGCCGGAGCCGCTGTTGAGCAGCTGCGTCCAGTGCGCCAAATGCCAGTCGTTGGCCTGGCCCTGCACCGAGGAGTATTGGCACATGGGGGCCACCACGATGCGGTTGGGCAGGGTGAGGGGGCCGTTGGGGGCGTCGAAAGTAAAAGGGGTAAAGAGAAGGCTCATGCCGGTATCTTAGGCAGAACCCTGGCTCGGCCTATCCGTTGGGTGACAAGTCACAGCGCAGCGATCGCAGGCGCATCCCAAAGTTCCCATTCCGGTGCCAGCGGTGCTTCGATCCGCAGCACAGCGTCGTGCACTGGGTGGCGCAGTTCCAAACGCAAGGCATGCAGCCACAGGCGATTGAAGCCGATATGCTCGGCAATGGCGCGGTTCAAAGGCCCTTTGCCGTGGGTGGCGTCGCCCATGATCGGGTGCGCGACGTGTTTCATGTGGCGGCGCAGTTGATGCCGCCGCCCGGTGAGCGGTTGCAGTTCCACCTGCGCCCAGCGGGTGGTGGCAAAGTCACCCTGACTCAGCGCCAATTCACCCCGGCGCAGCGTGCGGTACCGCGTTTGCGCCGCTTGATACTCTTCGCGCTCGCTGCGCATGTCGTCGGGCATGCGTTTCAAGGCATGGTCGATCAGGCCCGCGTCCTCAGGCCAGCCGCGCACGATGGCGCGGTAGGTTTTGTGCAAACCCTCGCCACTTTCAAAGCGCAGGCCCATGGTGCGGGCGGCCTGCGCGTCCAGCGCAAAGGCCAGCACACCGCTGGTGCCCTTGTCCAGCCGGTGCAGCGGCCAGACGGGGCGGCCGAGTTGGTCGCGCAGGGCCTGCAGCACAAAACGCGTTTCGCCCTTGTCCAGTGGGGTGCGATGCACCAGCCAGCCAGCGGGCTTGTGCACGATGGCGAGATAATCGTCGGTATAAAGGATGTCGAGCATGCTGTTCCTATTGTCTCCCGCTAAATCACTGGATTACGAAACCCCTGTGGGCGATGTGCCCCACACCCTGCCGCAGTTCTTGCCGCAGTCGGCTGAGTTGATCGAGGTGCTGCGCCCCAAGTCGCCCCAGCAAATTGCCGAGTTGATGGACTTGAGCGACGCGCTGTCTGCGCTGAACGTGGCCCGTTATGAGGTCTGGTCCCCCAAGTTCACCGCCAAAAACGCCAAGCAAGCGGTCCTGGCTTTCAATGGCGATGTGTACGACGGCTTGGACGCCAAGAGCCTGAGCCCTGCGGCTTTGGGCTGGGCGCAGCAGCATCTCTGCATCTTGAGCGGCCTGTATGGCGTGTTGCGACCGCTCGACCGCATGCAGCCCTACCGCTTGGAAATGGGCACGGCCTTGGCCAACCCCAAGGGCAAAAACCTGTACGCGTTTTGGGGTTCGCAAATTGCCGAGTACTTGAACGAAAAATTGGCGAAAGAGACCACGCCGGCGATTGTGAATTTGGCCTCACAAGAGTACTTCAAAGCCGTGGACCTCAAGGCGCTCAAGGCCCAAGTGATCGAGTGCGTGTTTGAAGACTACAAGGGCGGCAAATACAAAATCATCAGCTTCTTTGCCAAACGCGCCAGGGGCTTGATGGCGCGTTACGCCACGCTGAACCAAGTGAACCACCCCGACGGCCTGCGCGCTTTCGATCTGGACGGTTACGCCTACGCCGCTGAAGCGTCGAGCCCGGATCGCTTGGTGTTTCGCCGAAAAATCGCCGAATAAACATTGCAGAATAAAAATTGTCCGCTTCCTATGAACACCCCTGAACAATCCCAGCTCGGCAAAAGCAGCGCCTATGTGGACCAATACGATCCGTCTTTGCTGTTCCCCATTCCCCGTGCCACCAAGCGCGCCGAGATCGGCGTCGTCGGCCAACCGATTTTTTTTGGTGCCGATTTATGGACCGCCTTCGAGCTGTCATGGCTCAACAGCAAAGGCAAGCCGCAGGTCGCGCTGGCGCACATCACCGTGCCGGCCGAGAGCACGCACATGGTGGAGAGCAAATCGTTCAAGCTGTACCTCAACAGCTTCAACAACACCCGCATCGACGATGCGGGCGAGGTACGCCAAAGCATTTGCGACGACATCAGTCAGGCGGTTTGGCACGGCGGGCCGGTGCAGGCCACGGTGGGGGTCAAGCTGTTGTTGTCCGAAGCGTTTGACAAAGAGCCGGTGCACGAACTGGACGGCTTGAACCTGGACCGCATGGACCTGGATTGCACCCGCTACGAACCCGCGCCCGACTTGCTCACCGCCACCTGGGACGAAGCACCGGTGACGGAGACTTTTGTCAGCCACTTGCTCAAAAGCAATTGTTTGGTGACCGGCCAGCCCGATTGGGGCAGCGTGCAGATCAGCTACACCGGGCACCAGATCGACCAGCCGGGCTTGCTGCAATACATCGTGAGCTTTCGCAACCACAACGAGTTTCATGAGCAGTGCGTGGAACGCATTTTCATGGACATTTGGACCCGCTGCAAACCCACCAAGCTGACGGTGTACGCCCGATATACGCGTCGTGGCGGGCTGGACATCAACCCTTGGCGCACCAGCCATCCGGGGGCCGCGCCCAAGAATATTCGTACCGCACGGCAATAATGGGCCTTGCCCTCATGAGAGTTGTTGGCCCGTATGCCCAGGCTGTTCCCAATGACTTGCAGCAAGCCCAATAAACGAGAACCAATGAGCACATTCAATAAATTTTGCGTTCGACGAAGCGTCTTGTTGGCTGTTCTGCTGGGCTTGACCGTCATAGCCAAAGCGCAGACCTACCCCATCAAGCCTGTGCATATTGTGGTCGGTTATTCCGCAGGCGGTGGCGTCGACGCCATGGCGCGGCTACTGGCACCGTATCTGGCAACCCAACTCGGCCAACCGGTCGTCGTTGAAAACCGCGCTGGCGCCGCCGGACTGATTGCTGGCGAGGCTGTTGCCAAGGCCGCGCCCAACGGCTACACCCTGTTGCTGGGTGAGAGCGCGATGTTGATCGCACCTTACCTGCAGTCCAACTTGTCATTTGACCCTATCAAGAGTTTTGTACCGGTCGCCGGCCTGTTCAACTCACCGCTGATGATCGTTGCCGGCAATGAGGTTACGGCCAAGAATGCCAAGGAGCTCATCCTTATGCTCAAGGCCAATCCCGGCAAGTATTCCTATGCGAGTTCGGGCGTCGGGACAGTGCAGCATTTGGGCTTTGAAATGTTCAAGAGGCAGACAGGCGCCTTCGTGGTCCATGTGCCCTACCGGGGGGCAGCGCAGATATTGCCCGATGTTATTGGTGGCCAGATTCCATTGGGCGTGGTCAGTGCCACTTCCGCCATCGCACAAACTAAAGCCGGAAAACTGGTTCCCATTGCGATGATGAGTTCGGTGAATCTGCCGGGTGCAGAAAACGTGGCACCGCTGTCAGACACCTTGCCCGGCTTCAGCGTTGCGCCACGGCTGATGTTACTGGCTCCCGTGGGCACCCCGGCAGGCGTGGTCGAGCGACTCTCCGAGGCTGTGCGTGTCTCCCTCAGTAATCCGATCGTGATGAAGTCCGCCAACGCGCTGGGGGCGATACCGGCGTTCCTGTCCTCGGCTGAATTGGCAATCGATTTGACCCGCGAATCTGCGGGGTGGGCCAAGATCATCAAGGACCAGAAAATATCCGGTCAATGACTGGCCCTGAACCTCGCATTGCCTGCCGCGTCATCGAAACAGTCA
>CAIWWN010000055.1 GCA_903916355.1 uncultured Burkholderiales bacterium
CGGCATTTGGATTTCATTTTAATCATTTGAGATGTCAAAGAGAGTTTATTTTCTTAGCAATTTAATTTCTATTGCGCTTGTTTTGAAGGTCCTTCGCAGCCCGGCAGCAGGGCATGGTTGATTTTTTAGTTGTGCACGCAACCAAATCAACGATAATTCACCATCGCCATTACTCGCTTGACGCCATGCCTTCGCTTGCCAACCCCCTCGCCACGCCCTTGGAGAGAACGCTCACCTACCGCCTGCACTTGCTGCACAAACTGACCGATGCGGGCAGCCAGCAGGCTTATCCCACGCAGGCGGGGTTGTCGCTCAGCGACGGCCGGTGTCTGGCCAGCATCGGCAATTTCGAGCCGCTGTCGGTGAAAGATTTGGCGCAACGCGCCAACCTGAACAAAAGCCAGGCCAGCCGCGCCGCGCAATCCTTGGTCGAACAGGGGCTGGTGCACAAAGTGGATCACCCGGACGATGGCCGTGGTGTGGTGCTGAGCCTGACGGCTCAGGGCCGCGAGAGCTTTCAAAAGACCATGACCTTGATCGCGCAACGCAACGAGGCCATTTTTGGCTGCCTGAGCGCACGCGAACAAACCCATTTGAGTGCGTTGTTTGACCGACTCATCGCACACGCCCGCTGAAACCCAAATACACAACAAGACAAGCCAAGATCCCCATGCACCAACCCAGCACCCAAGCGCGCCCCTCCATCTATTACAACTACCAAGTTTTTCAGCCTTGGCTGGCTTCGGCACACCCAGCGCAGGAGCGCAAGCAGGTGGTGATCGTCGGTGCCGGCCCGGCCGGCATGGTGACGGCGCTGGAGTTGGCGCGCCATGGCGTGGCCAGCGTGGTGCTGAGCGCCGAGTTGCAGTTGTCGCAAGGCAGTCGGGCCATTTGTTTCACCCGCCGGTCCATGGAAATCTTGCAGCAAGTGGGTGTGGCCGAGCGCATGACCGAAGGCGGTCTACCCTGGCGGTTTGGCAATTCCTATTACCGAGGTCAGCGCGTGTTCCGCATGGAAGCGCCGCACGATGAGGACGATCGGTTTTTCCCGATCCTCAATGTGCAGCAGCAGTTCATGGAAGAGTACCTGCATGACGCCTGCGCCGCCAACCCCTTGATCGATTTTCGCTGGGGCAACAAGGTCACTCAGATCGATCAGCACGCGGGTTTCGCCAGCTTGCAGGTCGACACTCCTGAAGGCCCTTACACGCTAGAGAGCGACTGGGCGGTGGCGGCCGATGGTGGGCGCTCAGGCATTCGCAGCGCCATGGACTTGCCCATGGAAGGCACTTCGTATGAAGGCTTCTTTGTGATTGCCGACATCCAAATTGACCTGCCTTTCCCCACCGAGCGCCTGGCCTTTTTCGACCCTGATTGGAATCCGGGCAACACCATCTTGATGCACCGCGAGCCGCATGGCATTTGGCGTGTGGACTACCAACTGCCGCCCGGCGAAACGCCCGAGGAAGCGCTGCAACCGGACTCCATGAAGGCGCGCATCGACGCGCAACTGGCCATGATCGGTCACGCCGGGCTGAAGTGGGAGATGGACTGGTCATCGGTCTACTCAGCCCGCACCCTGACGCTGCCCGAGTTTGTCCATGGCCGCGTGATCTTCACCGGCGACGCGGCCCATTTGCTGCCCATTTTTGGCGTGCGCGGCGCCAACACCGCGTTCCAAGACGCGCAGTCCCTGGGCTGGCATTTGGCCTATGTGGTCAAGGGCCTGGCTGGCCCGCAACTGCTGGCCAACCACAGCACCGAGCGTGTGGGCGCCGCGCGCGAGATCATTCACGAGGCGGGCAAGAGCACGCGCTTTATGGCGCCACCCAGCCCGGGCTTTCGCTTGCTGCGCGATGCCGTGTTGTCGCTCTCATTGAGCCAAGATTTCGTGCGCCCGCTGTACCACTGGCGCACCTCACGGCCGCATGAATACACGCACTCGATGCTCAACAGCACAGGCGACGACAACGCGCTGTTCAAGGCCGGGCCGGCACAGGGTGCGCCACCTCAAAACGTGCGCTTGGGCGCCAACAACTTCTTGCTCGACCACTTGGGCGGCGGCTTTGACTTGCTGTACTTCACCGATGCGGCCGCCTTACCCGAGTCGCTGCGCCAAGTGACGGTGTCGGCGCGCGCGCAAGGCCTGCCTTTGCGGGTGACGGCGGTGGGGGCGACGCAGCCGGTGCTGGGAGCCAACCAGCATCTGCCCGATGCCGATGGCCACCTGCGCCAGCGCTATGGCATACCCGCCAACGGCGGCGCGTACCTGCTGCGCCCGGACCAGCACATTTGTGCGCGCTGGCTCACCTTGGACGCCACGCGTCTGCAAGCCGCCTTGCACATCGCCTTACCGCAATGACCCCAACCAAGCCCCTCACCATGACCGCCACCACCCAAGCTCTCACCATCGACGGACTGGAAACCGTGTACGACGCGCTGGCCACCGCGATCGATCAAGCCGGGCCAGACAAAGCCCAACTGTTTCTCGTCAAACTGGCCTTGCTCAACGCCAATGCCATGGGCGATGCCGTTTGGATGCAGACCCAGATCGACGCCGCGCTGAAAGACCTTTAAAGCGGCTCAGCGCCGTCCAAAAATCGCCGTGCCCACCCGCACCATGGTGCTGCCCTCTTGCACGGCCGCTTCCAAGTCGGCGGTCATGCCCATGGACAAGGTGTCCAAGTCCAGGCCCCGTGATTTGAGCTGCAGCCACAGCGCGTGTGCCTGCGCGTGCACATCGCGGGTCAGCGCCGCATCCTCGTGGGGTTCCGGAATGGTCATGATGCCGCGCAGTTGCAGCTGCGGCAAAGCCGCCACGGCCTGCGCCAGCGCCAAGGCCTGATCGGGCAGCACGCCCGATTTGTTCTCGCCCCCATCGATATTGACCTGGATGCAGACCTGCAAAGGCGGCATAGAGGCAGGGCGCTGCGCCGACAAACGCTCGGCCGTTTTCAGACGGTCCACCGAATGCACCCAGTCGAAATGCGCGGCCACCAACCGGGTTTTGTTGCTCTGAATCGGGCCTATGCAATGCCACTCCAAATCCAGGTCTTGCAAGGCCTGGATCTTGTCCACGCCTTCTTGAATGTAGTTTTCGCCAAACGCTTGTTGACCCGCGGCATGGGCTTGACGCACCTCGTCGGCGCCAAAAGTTTTGGACACCGCGAGCAAGCGCACGCTGGCCGGATCACGGCCTGCCGCTTGGCAAGCCGACTGGATGCGCGATTGCACGCGCTGGAGATTTTCAGCAATGACAGACATAATCTTTGCAAGGGTACCAAATCCAAAGAGTCACCCCAAAGCACGCATCAGGGAGGCCGTATGCAAATGGCAAAAGAGACAGAGGACGCGGTGCGCCAAGCGCTCGCCTTAGGTGCCTCCGACCTGCACCTGTCTGCGGGCTTGCCCCCCATGGCCCGCGTGCACGGCGTGCTGCGCAGCTTGGACCCTGAAGCCCCGGCATGGAGCGACGCCCAAGTGCGGCAGGTGTTGCAACAACTCATGACCCCGGGGCGTTGGACGGCCTTTCAAGACCAACTCGAAGACGACTTTGCCTTCACCCACACCGACTGGGGCCGCTGGCGAGTGAACGCCTTTCAGCAGCACCGCGGCGCGGCCTTGGTGTTGCGCTTCATTCCCGCGGCCGTGCCGCGCTTGGCCGAGCTGAATGCGCCCGCGCTGCTGAGCGACTTGGCACTGCAGGCCCACGGTTTGATTTTGGTCACCGGGCCCACCGGTTGCGGCAAGTCGACCCTGCTCGCCGCCTTGCTGGACCACGCCAACCGCAGCTTGCAAGGGCATTTGCTGACGATTGAAGACCCGATTGAATTTGTGCACACGCCCAAGCAATGCGCCATCAACCAGCGCGAAGTCGGGCTGCACACCCACAGCTTTGAAGCCGCTCTGCGCTCGGCCCTGCGCGAAGACCCGGACGTGATTTTGATTGGCGAGTTGCGCGACCTGGCAACGATTCGCCTGGCGTTGACGGCGGCCGAAACCGGCCATTTGGTGCTGGCCTCATTGCACACGGCCAGCGCGCCGCAAGCCATCGACCGGATGGTGGACGTGTTTCCAGCCGAAGAAAAAGACATGGTGCGCACCCTGCTGGCCGACGCCTTGCTGGCAGTGGTAGCGCAAACCCTGTGCCCACGCCCCGACGGCACAGGCCGCGTGGCCGCGCACGAGGTGATGGTGGCCACCCCTGCCGTGCGCAACCTGATCCGCGAAGGCAAAGGGGCGCAACTGTATTCAGCCCTGCAAACCGGTGCGCAAGCGGGCATGCAAACCCTGGACCAAAGCCTGCAGGCCCTGCGCCAAAGCGGTCAGATTTCAGCCGAAACGGCGCGCGGTTTGGCCCGGTTTCCTGCCACCTTTTCACCCTGAAGACTTTGCCGGGTCTGCTCAAGTCACCGCCACCTGCTAAATTACACGTTTTGTGACTTCATCCCACTTTCCGAAGGCCCCCATGAGCAGCTTGAACACCAAACCCTACGAACCCACTCCTGCCCGACGCGTTGCCTTTTTGGGCCTGGGCGTCATGGGTTACCCCATGGCCGGTCACTTGGCGCGCGCCGGCCACCAGGTCACGGTGTACAACCGCACGCAAGCCAAGGCCCAAGCTTGGTGCGCCGAGTTTGCCGATGCCGCTGGGGCCAGCCACGCCGCCACCCCGCGCGAAGCCGTTGCCCACGCCGAGATCGTGTTTTGCTGCGTCGGCAATGACGATGATTTGCGCGGTGTGGTGCTGGGCGCCGACGGCGCATTTGCCGGCATGGCCCAAGGCGCTATTTTTGTCGACCACACCACGGCCTCGGCCAGCGTCGCGCGCGAACTGAATGCCACGGCCCAATCCATGGGTCTGGCCTTTGTCGATGCCCCCGTCTCAGGCGGACAAGCCGGCGCGCAAAACGGCATGCTCACGGTGATGTGCGGCGGCGAAGCGGCCGACTTTGACAACGTCAAACCCGCAGGCATGGCGTTTTCACGCGCCTTCACCTTGTTGGGCGATGCCGGCGCCGGACAACTGGCCAAAATGGTGAACCAGATTTGCATTGCCGGCTTGGTGCAAGGCTTGTCTGAAGCGATTGCCTTTGGCCAACACGCCGGTCTGGACATGAATGCGGTGCTGGACGTGATCAGCAAAGGCGCGGCCCAAAGCTGGCAAATGGAAAACCGTGGCAAAACCATGGTGGCCGACAAATTTGATTTTGGCTTTGCGGTGGACTGGATGCGCAAAGACTTGGGCCTGGTGATGGACGAAGCCAAACGCAATGGCGCGCGCCTGCCGGTGACCGCGTTGGTGGACCAGTTTTATGCCGATGTGCAGCAGCTCGGTGGGCGCCGCTGGGACACGTCCAGCTTGATCAAGCGCCTGCGCTGAAAGCCCAACGCATCGGCATAGGGGGGCTGCAATTGTTGCAGCCGCCCCTGCCACACCACCCGGCATGCGGGTCCGCACCGGGCGGTTCGAGAGCTTGAGGTCATGACAGCCTTGGCACTCCCAACCCATCAAAGTACGCAATTGTCAGCA
>CAIWWN010000056.1 GCA_903916355.1 uncultured Burkholderiales bacterium
AATGTGCCCTACGCTCGGGGAGACTGAGGTAAGTCGTTTGGGTGGCAACATCCCTGCGCCCTGGTCTTTGAACCGAGAAACCCCCGCTATAGCTTTGGCTTAGCGGCGGGAGCCTTCATATTCACCCCGCACTGCACTTGGCTCAGCGGCTCGTTGCTGCGGCATATCGACATTCAGCTCACGGCCGCGTTGCCCAACGATCCGCTCACCACGGTGACGCATCAGCAAAGCGTGCAGCTGCGCAACGCCCAGCCCGCCTCCGCCTGGCCCGCCAGTTGCAGCTGAAAGCAGGGGGCACCGTGATCACCCAGCCACCGGGTCTGCAACGTCATCAAGGGGCCATCACTTTGCTGATGGTCATCTTGCTGGTCTTGTTGGCCAGCATGGTGGGCCTGTTCACTGCGCGCGCGGTCTGGACCGAGCGACTCGCCAGTAACCACAGCGTTTGGAACGCCCAAGCCCAATACACCGCAGAGGCCGCGCTCGAAACCGCACTCGCGGTGCTGGAGACCACCCTGTCCGACCCTGCAAACAGCTTGTGGACTTCGCACGAGAGCGCGCAATGCGCCGCAGGTTTCACCGGCATTGAATGGCAATGCCGAGGACTGAGCCTAGACAGCGGCTGGGACACGCAGGGACACACGGTTCAAGTGCACGTCATGCGCGACGTGGTGCGCGCCCCGCATGTGGCGGTGGTGCTGGCCGAGGCGCGCCATGCCGCCAACCATGCGGCAGCGCAAGTCCAACAAAGCCTGTACATGCCGACCATCGCCCCCATCGGCGTGGCCAACAAAGCCGCGCCCTTATTGACCCAAGGCTGCGTGAGCGAAGCCGTGGCGGGCAGTACCCGCTTTTGCGCACCCAACGCCAGCAGCTGCGGCGGCTCCGGCCAAAACGTGGGCACGGCGATCCACAGCCTGTTTGCGCCCGATACCGATGGCAACGGCTTGATTTCGCTCGCTGAGCAACAAGCCTGCTTGAATGTGAGCGCGGCCAGCCTGCAAGGGGGCGGCTGGGTCACGCCATCAACCGCCTTGCCCACTCCCAACCCGGCCAACTGAGACAGCGCCGTTTGGAGCACCGTGTTCGGTGCCACCACCCCAGCGCAAATTCAGGCCATCTCGCAAGCCCAGACCTTGAAGGGTTTGAGCGGCAGCACCAGCCCTGCGCGTTCGGTGTACTGGATTGACAGCCCCAATGAATGGAACCAAAGCCTGGGCAGTAGCAGCACGCCGGTACTGCTGATGTTTTCGGCCACGGCTTGCGCCAGCCAATGCCCGCGCATCAGTCCCAGCTCGAAAATTGTGGGCACAGTGTTCCTCGACACCCAATGCCAAGACAGCCGCGCGACCAACTGGCACAGCGGCACGGTCACCGGTCAGGTGGCTTTGGCCTCGGGTTTGCCCAATTTGCAAGCGGGCAGTCAATTGCAATGGCTGGCCAACCACCGCCAAGCCTTCGACTGGCCTTGGCCCAGCGGCATTGACGCACTGCGCGTGCAACGCGTGCGCGGCAGCTGGAGGATTGGTTCATGAGCACCTCACGCGGCTTCACCCTGATCGAGGCGTTGGTGGCGGCGGCCGTGCTCGGCCTGGGCATCTTGAGCGCCACCACCTTGGCGATGCACAGCCTGAACGCGGGTGCCACGAGTCATCAGCAAATCACGGCGCTGGCTTTGGCGAACAAAGCCGTGGAATGCTGGCGCAGCGGACCCACGCTCTGCCCGGCCTCGGCCGCCTTGAGCACGGGCGGCGACAGCCAGAGCAGCACCACCCTCAGCGGCACGGCCTACACCGTGCGCAGTGGGGTGACCCCGACGGCTTACGCCAAGCTGCAAGCCATCCAAGTGACGGTGAGCTGGCGGCCCGTCAGCAACAACAACGGTAGCAGCAATGACAACGCTATGGCACCCGGTTCAGGTCAGCTCGTGATCAGCACCCGTGTCGCGTGCGTGCCCGTGTTTGTGTCCAGCACAAGCCCATGAAACGAGCTGACCGTGCGGCGCAGGGCAAAATGCAGGCTCTGCCTCCTTCATTCCTGCCTCCTTCCTGCCCATTTCATTTCCGCCATGTCCAGCACCATCCCGACCTCCCCTATGCAGCGCGCCTTGCAACTGGCTGGCCAGGCGCTGTGGCTGACTTCGCCCAACCCCCGCGTGGGCTGCGTCATCACCACCGCCGATGGCGCCGTCCTGGGCGAAGGCCATACGCAACAAGCCGGCCAAGCCCACGCCGAAATCATGGCGCTGCGCGATGCGCAAGCGCGTGGCCACAGCGTGCAAGGCGCAACTGCTTTTGTGACGCTGGAGCCTTGCGCGCACCAGGGGCGGACCGGGCCGTGCTGCGACGCCTTGGCGCAAGCCGGTATCACCCGCGTGGTGGTGGGCTCCAGTGACCCCAACCCCTTGGTCGCCGGTCAAGGATTGGCGCGCCTGCAGGCCGCGGGCGTGCAGATTGAGCACGATGCCCAAGCCGCAGCCCTGTCGCGCGAACTGAACCTCGGTTTTTTCAGCCGCATGCAACGCCACACGCCTTGGGTGCGCATGAAAATCGCCGCCTCGGTAGACGGTCAAACCGCGCTGGAAAACGGCCAAAGCCAATGGATCACCGGACCCAAGGCGCGTGCCGATGGCCATGCCTGGCGCGCCCGTGCCTGCGCCGTGCTCACCGGCATTGGCACTGTGCTCGAAGACGACCCGCTGCTCGACACCCGCTTGGTCAACGCGCCGCGCACGCCGCACCTGGTGATTGTGGACAGCCGGCTCGAAACCCCGCTGACCGCCAAGCTCTTTCAAGCCAAGTCCGAGACACCGCGTCAGATCTGGATTTACGCCGCCGTCGACCACCCCGGGCGCCGCGCCGCACTGCAAGCCTTGGGCGCTACCGTGACGCTGCTGCCGGGACCCGGCGGCAAGGTCGATTTGCCCGCCCTGCTGCGCGACTTGGCACAGCGCGAGGTCAATGAGCTGCATGTGGAAGCCGGGCACAAACTCAACGGCTCCTTGGTGCGAGGCGGCTTGGTGGACGAATTTTTGCTGTATCTGGCGCCCAAGCTCATTGGCCAAGGCCAGGGCATGGCCCAGTTTGGGCCGCTCACTCAATTGAGCGACGCGCTCAGTTTGCGCTTTGCCGACCCGACCCTGATCGGCGCCGATCTGCGCATCTTGGCCCGCGTCACGGGACGCGATCTTTTTTAATTCAGGGTTTTCGGACCCACGCGGCCATAACGCCCTCAATCCCTGCGAAAATACAACTATGTTTACCGGAATCATCACCGGCGTGGGGCGCATCGCCGCTCTTCACGACCTGGGCAGCTCTTTACACCACGGCAAGCGCCTCACCATCGAGGCGCCTCCGGGCTACCTGGATGACGTGGGCCTGGGCGACAGCATCGCCTTGAACGGCGCCTGCATGACCGTGACCACCTTCAACCCCTTGCAACGGCAATTCACGATCGACATCTCGGCCGAGTCTTTGGACAAAACCGCAGGCCTGACCGAGCTCGGCCCGATCAACCTGGAAAAAGCATTGCGCGCCGGCGACCGCCTGGGCGGCCACATCGTCTCAGGCCATGTGGACGGCGTCGGCCAAGTGAGCCACTTCGCCCAGGTGGGCGAAAGTTGGGAGTTGCGCATACTGGCCCCGGCCATGCTGGCCAAATACTTGGCCTACAAAGGCTCGATCACTGTCAACGGCGTGAGCTTGACGGTGAACCAGGTGGTCGACACGCCCGCGGGCTGCGACATCAGCATCAACCTGATTCCACACACAGTAGAAAACACGGCGCTGGGCCAGTTGCACAGCGGCAGCCCGGTCAATCTCGAAATCGACACCGTCGCGCGCTATGTAGAACGCATGCTCAGCCTCGAATCCACATCACCACAGAACATCGCATGAACGCACCTCACGCCCTTACCCCCGTGGCCGTCTCCCCGGTCGAAGACATCGTCGCCGAGATGCGCGCTGGCCGCATGGTCATTTTGGTGGACGAAGAAGACCGCGAAAACGAAGGCGACTTGGTGCTGGCTTCAGACCATGTCACGCCAGAAGCCATCAACTTCATGGCCCGCTTTGGCCGCGGCCTGATCTGCCTGACCTTGACGCGTGAGCGCTGCGAGTTCTTGAAGCTGCCGCCCATGGCGGCGCGCAATGGCACCGTCTACAGCACCGCCTTCACCATCTCCATTGAAGCCGCCGAAGGCGTGACCACAGGCATCTCGGCGGCCGACCGCGCACGCACCGTGCAAGCCGCCGTGGCCGCCAGCAGCCAGCCCACCGATCTGGTGCAGCCCGGCCACATCTTCCCGCTGCAAGCGGTGGACGGCGGCGTGCTGATGCGCGCCGGCCACACCGAAGCGGGTTGTGACCTGGCCGCCATGGCCGGTTGCAGCGCCTCTTCGGTGATCTGCGAGATCATGAAAGACGACGGCACCATGGCCCGCCTGCCCGACTTGCAACTCTTTGCCGCCGAACACGGCTTGAAGATAGGCACCATCGCCGACCTGATCGAACACCGCAGCCGCAACGAGTCCTTGGTGCAAAAAGTCAGTACACGCACCATGCAAACCGCGCACGGTGAGTTCACCGCCCACGCCTTTCGCGATGAGCCCAGCCAAGCCCTGCACCTGGCCTTGGTCAAAGGCAGCTGGACGCCCGACGCCGAAGTGCCGGTGCGGGTGCACGAACCGCTGTCGGTGCTGGACGCCTTGGAGGTGAATCGTTCCATGCATTCCTGGAGCCTGGACGCCAGCCTCAAATACCTGAATGCGCAAGGCTGCGGCGTGGCCGTGTTGCTCAACTGCGGTGAATCCGCCGACCAGTTGCTGGCCCAATTTGAAGGCCGCGCCCGTTCGGCCCAAGCGCCCGAACGCGGCAAGATGGACCTGCGCACCTATGGCGTGGGCGCCCAAATCTTGCGCGAATGCGGCGTCCACAAAATGAAACTCATGGGCAACCCCCGCCGCATGCCCAGCATGACCGGCTACGGTCTCGAAATCACCGCTTACATCCCCAAGGAATAAATATGCAAAACGCCAACCAAGGTATCGCGCAAGAACTGGACGGCCAGTTCCTGCACATCGGCATTGTGCAAGCCCGCTTCAACGAAGACGTGACCAACGCATTGGCGGTGGCCTGCATCCAAGAACTCGAAGCCTTGGGCGTGAGCCAGATCGACCATGTCACCGTGCCCGGCGCCCTGGAAGTGCCCCTGGCCTTGCAGGCCATGGCCGAGCGCGCCGAGTACGACGCCTTGATCGCGCTGGGCTGCATCATCCGCGGCGAGACCTACCACTTTGAGTTGGTGGCCAACGAGTCGGGCGCCGGCGTCAGCCGCATCGCCCTGGACTACAACTTGCCCATTGCCAACGCGATTTTGACCACCGAAGACATGGCCCAAGCCGTGGCGCGCCAAACCGACAAAGGCCGCGACGCGGCCCGCGTGGCTGTGGAAATGGCCATGCTGATGGAGGACCTGTCGGGCGATTTGGCCGATAGCTTGGACGATGAAGACGGCTTAGACGGTGAAGTCGTCAAGGACCTGGCATGAACGCGCCCCACACGGCGGCTACTGCAGTGTCTATTCTTCCCGCAGACTTGACAGGTGCTGATGTGGCGCCCATCCAAGCCCCCAAGCCGGGCATGACCAGCACGGGCGTGCGCAAGGCCTCGGCCAAATCCGCCCGCAGCCGCTCGCGTGAATTTGCCTTACAGGCCCTGTACCAAAGCCTGGTCGGCCGCAATGAAGCCACAGACATCGACTTGTTCACCCGCGATCTCGCGGGCTTTCACAAGGCCAACGCAGCCCATTACGACGCCCTGCTGTATGGCTGCACCGAGCAAGCCGCCGCGCTGGACGCTTTGATCTTGCCTTTTTTGGACCGCAAATTTGCCGAAATTTCTCCGGTCGAACACGCGGCCATGTGGATCGGCGTGTACGAGATGCAACATTGCCCCGACGTGCCCTGGCGCGTGGTGCTGAACGAATGCATTGAGCTGGCCAAAGAATTTGGCGGCACCGACGGCCACAAATACGTCAACGCCGTGCTCGGCGGCCTGGCCCCTCAGTTGCGTCCGCTTGAAGTCGAAGCCGACCGCAAAGCAGGCCGCGCACGCATCTGACATGCAGCCCCAAGCCATGCGCATCTCTGAACGTGCCCAGCGCATCGGTCCTTTTTATGTGATGGAAGTGGCCAAAGCCGCGCAGGCGATGGCGCGCGAGGTGGCCCACACCGACCGGCCGATGATCTTTTTGAACATCGGCGAGCCCGACTTCACCGCACCCCCCTTGGTGCAAGCCGCGGCGACCCGCGCTATTGAACAAGGCGCAACCCAATACACGCCCGCCTTGGGCCTGCAAGCCTTGCGCGAGCGCATCAGCGCGTGGTACGCCTCACGCTTTGGCTTGGCCGTGCCGGCCAGTCGCATCGTCGTCACTGCCGGCGCTTCGGCCGCGCTGCACCTGGCTTGCCTGGCCTTGATCGACCGGGGCGACGAGATCCTCACCCCCGACCCCAGCTACCCCTGCAACCGCCACTTTGTCAGCGCCGCCGACGGCACCGCGGTGCTGGTGCCGACCACGGCCGCCGAACGCTTTCAGCTCACCGCCGATAAAGTGGCCGCCCACTGGACCGAGCGCACCCGCGGCGTGCTGCTGGCCTCGCCGTCCAACCCGACCGGCACCTCGATTCACCCGGCCGAGTTGCGCCGTATTCACGAGGTGGTGCAAGCGCGTGGTGGCATCACCCTGGTGGACGAAATCTATTTGGGCTTGAGCCATGACGATGCGTTTGGCCACAGCGCGCTGGCCATCAGCGAGCAGATCATCAGCGTCAACAGCTTCAGCAAATACTTTCACATGACCGGTTGGCGCCTGGGCTGGCTGGTGGTGCCCGAAGAACTGGTGCCGGTGATCGAGCGCTTGGCGCAAAACCTGTTTATCTGCCCCAGCACTGTGGCGCAGCAGGCTGCGCTGGCCTGCTTTGAACCCGAAAGTCTGGCCATCTACGAAGCACGGCGCGCGCAATTCAAAGCCCGGCGTGACTATGTGATTCCGGCCTTGAACGCGCTGGGCCTCACCGTCCCGGTGGTGCCCGATGGCGCGTTTTACGCTTGGGCCGATTGCTCGGCCGCCTGCCAAAAATTGGGCCTCAAAGACAGTTGGGACTTTGCCTACGCCGCCATGCGCGAGGTCCATGTGGCCATCACCCCTGGGCGTGACTTTGGCGTGGCCGAGACCGCGCATTTTGTGCGTTTTTCCACCGCCAATTCGATGCACGAACTGCAAACTGCCATGGCGCGTTTGCGCACTTGGTTGCAAGCATGACTGCTAAGACCCCCTTTCAATTCCCGATCCGTATTTACTGGGAAGACACCGATGCCGGCGGCATCGTCTTCTACGCCAATTACCTGAAGTTTTTTGAACGCGCCCGCACCGAATGGCTGCGCGCTTTGGGCATTGAACAGCAGGCCCTGAAAACCGAAGTCGGCGGCATGTTTGTGGTGAGCGAAACCAGCCTCAAATACCACCGCCCAGCCCAGCTCGACGATTTACTCAGCGTGACCGCCGAGCTGGCCGAAGCCGGCCGCGCCAGCTTGACGCTGCGCCAGCAAGCCTGGCGAACAATTTCAGGCGAGCAAACTGACCCAGCGCCCCAGTTGCTGGCCGAAGGCACCATCCGCATCGGCTGGGTCGACAGCAGCACACTCAAACCCGGCCGTATCCCGGCCACGATTTTGAAAGCCCTCCAGTCATGAACCAAGACATGTCCATTGTTGCCCTGGTCTTGCACGCCAGCTTTGTCGTCCAGGTGGTGATGGTGATTTTGCTCACCATCTCGATCTCGAGTTGGTCGGCCATCATCCGCAAGCTGATGGCGATCAAGCACATCAAAGAACTCAACGAAGAGTTTGAACGCGTGTTTTGGTCGGGCACCAGCCTGAACGAGTTGTTTGCCGGCGCCAACCAGAACGCCAAACTCTCAGGCCCCATGGAACGTATTTTTGCCAGCGGCATGCGCGAATACCAAAAACTGCGCGAGCGCCGCATCACCGATCCGGGCACCCTGATGGACGGCGCGCGCCGCGCCATGCGCGCCAGCTTTCAGCGCGAGATGGACTCGGCCGAATCGCAACTGGCCTTCTTGGCCACCGTCGGCTCCATCTCGCCCTACATTGGCTTGTTCGGCACGGTGTGGGGCATCATGCACGCCTTCACAGGCTTGGCCAGCTTGCAGCAAGTCACGCTGGCCACCGTGGCCCCCGGCATTGCCGAGGCCCTGGTGGCCACGGCCATCGGTTTGTTTGCTGCCATTCCCGCCGTGATCAGCTACAACCGCTTTGCCCACGATGTGGACCGCATCGCCATCAAGCTGGAAACCTTCATCGAAGAGTTCTCCAACATCTTGCAGCGCAACCTGGGTGCGCAGCCTGCTGGCGCGTCGGCCTCGGGCCACTGACAGGAGCAGTCCATGGCATCCATGCATTCTCGCGGTCGCGGCCGCCGCACCATCAACGAAATCAATATGGTGCCCTTCATCGATGTGATGTTGGTGCTGTTGATCATCTTCATGGTCACCGCACCCATGATCACGCCCAGCATGGTCGACTTGCCCAGCGTGGGCAAAGCCGCCAAGCAACCCGACAAAGTGGTGCAGGTGGTGATTCAAAAAGACGACAGCATTGAGCTGATGAGCGACGGCAGCACGCACAAACAAACTTTGACCAATTTGGCTGGGGCCGTGAAAGCCTCGATGGCCAATGCCACCGAACCCGGCCAAGCTGCGAATGCGGCGGTGGTGATCAGCGCCGACCGCAGCGTTAAGTATGAGAGCGTGGTCAAGGTGATGGACACCTTGCAGCGCGCAGGCGTTCAACGCGTGGGTTTGTCGGTGCAACTGGCACCCTGAACGGCCGATGCAAGACACCCCTCGCATTGCCTTTCAACCGCCCAAACCAGGCGGCACGGGGCGTTCTGTGGCGCTGGCGCTGCTGGCGCATGGCCTGCTGCTGCTGGCCTTGACCTGGGGCATCCGCTGGAACAGTGAGCCGAACAAACTGTCGGTCTCGGCCGAGTTGTGGTCGGCCCTGCCCCAAGAGGCAGCACCCCCACTGCAAGAACCCGAGCCGCAAGACCCCCCGCCTACGCCTGCACTCCCCCCACCGGAGCCAGTGCCGGCAAAAGCCGAGCCCAAGCCAACGCCCCCTCCCCCGCCGCCTAAAGCCGCGGTGCAGCCCGATCGGGCGGATGCCGACATTGCTTTGCAAAAAGAGAAAGCGGTGCGGGAGAAAAAAGAACGCGAAGACAAGCAGTTGAAAGACAAAGAGCACAAAGCCAAGGCTGAAAAACTCAAAGCAGAAAAACTCAAAGAACAGCAAGAGCGCGAAGACAAAGAACGCGAGAAGAAAAAGCTGGCCAAGAAAGACGCGCAAGCCAAGGCTGAAACCGAGAAACGCAGCGAAGCGCAGTTCCAGGCAAACGTCAAACGTTCGCTAGGCCTGGCGGGCCCGACAGGCAGCGACGACGCCAAGGGCACGGCGCTCAAAGCCTCTGGCCCTTCGGCCAGCTACGCCGGCCGCATAGCAGGGCGCATCAGACCCAATATCAGCACCCCTGGCAACATAGAAGGTAACCCGCAGACATTTGTGGAAATTCGCGTTGCCCTCGACGGTACGATTTTAAGTCGTAAGCTCACTCAGGCCAGCGGCAACAAGGCATGGGACGACGCCGTAATCAAGGCCATCGACAAAACCGAAACCCTGCCACGCTACACCGATGGTCGGGTGGAGCCGTGGATGATTCTCACATTCGGCCCCAAAGACTAGGAGCCGCGCTCTAGTTGTCCGCGGGCTTGGAGTTGATGTCCAAAGAAGTCCCTCGGTCAGTGGGCACCATGGACTTTTAACCCGCCATGAGGGTGCGTTCACTTCGCCTTGTTCAGCTGTTGTCTGCGTATGTAGATGGGTGACGCTGCATTCAATAGAAAAAACCACAGCGATTGCGACGGATTGATAAAACTCCAGATCAAACAAGCACTCACCGACCCCAGTAAAAACAACAATCCAATCGTGCGCTCTTTGCGCCGGCTCTCGTCTTCTAGCATGGGCGTCAACATCAGCAAACGCCAGCCAACGATTGAAACCAAGGCCGTGTTGAGCAAATAAAGCCAGACGGCAGGAGCCAGGTAAGTGAACTTTCCCAGAACGATCGTGGTGAATGGAACGCAGGTGATCAGCAGCAGGTAGAACAGCCACCACCGGATATAGCGGCTGTCGTGCAGCTCTGTGTGGCTATGCGTTTGAACGCTGAGCAGCCAGCGACTCCCCAGAACGTAAAAGCTCAGGAGATATGGGAAAAATTTGGGCCAAAGTTCTATAAAACCATCCAACAAGGCCTCACTCGTCGTGGGATGAAAATTCTCGGGGAGTCTGATATCTAACACCAACAGGGTCATAGCAACCGCCATGATGCCGTCAAATAAGGCATCTAACCTGGCGCGGGGATAAGTCGGGGTGTGATTCATTTTGACTTTCAAACGTACTGTGATTTAAGCGAGCAGCAGCAGGGTCAGCGCTGCGCTCAGCACCATCACCCACAAGCCAAACCCCACCCGCCAGCCAAAACCTGCACCGCCGCTGAAAAAGGCCAGAAAGGTTTTGGCCACTGCGCTCGAGGCCAAGACCGCCACCAGGCTCCAGGCCGACAGTGGCAGAGACACGCCGCTCGCCATGCTCATTTGGGCCACACTGGCGGCTGCGGCGTGAACTTCAACAATGGCCACCAACACGGCCGTGACCAGAACACCTGCATCACCAAAAAGAGCCTGTAAGCCTGCGGACAAAAGAGAGACGCCTCCAATCACCAAGGCCAAGACCAGGGCGTGACTGAGTTTGAAAGCACTGTCGGTCAGTTGGATGGACGCCGCCGCTAAGGGCGAACCTGTGCGCAACCACCCCAACGCCACCAACAACAACCCCAAACAAGCCGCAGCCATGGGCCAAGCTACCGCGCGCAGCAAATCCGGTGAGGCCGCGCCGATGACCCCCATCATCAACATCAGCGAGGCCAAATTAGACAGCAGTGCCGCAGCACTTGTGTTGTGAATCAGGTTGGCATCTTCTCGCGCCTTGTGCCCCAAATGGACCAAGGCGGCCGTTGAAGACACGAGACCAGAACAGAATCCCGCCACCGGCAATCCCCAGCGCACCCCGAGCAAGCGTTGAGCCAAATGCCCCAACATGCCCACCGCCATCACCAACACCACGATGCGCCATAAGGTGGTGGGCCGCAGCACGTTCCAAGGGTCCACGGCTTGGTCTGGCAGCAGCGGCATGACCACCAAGGCAGCCACTGCCAAGACCAAAGCGTCTTGCAATTCTTGTTGCGTGATCCATTCACGGGTGAACCGATGACTGATCTGCTTGAACTCCAGCAAGGTTGCTCCCAGCACGCCCAGGCCGACCGCCATGGCGGCATTGGGATGGACCAAGGCTGACAGCATGAGGGTGAGCAACACCGCGATTTCGCCAGTTAAGCCAGGATCTTTGAGGGCGGTCACACCGTACCCGCTGTAAACCAAGGCGCCCACTGCTAAAACAGCGGCAATGAAGGGCCAAGGACCTAGGCCCCAGGCGACATAGCCCAAGATCGCCACCAAGGCATGGGTGCGCAAGCCGGCTTTGCTCTCATCCGCATTTTGACGCCGTTCACGAACGACCCCCATCACAATGCCAATGGCCAAAGCCGTCAGTGCGCCTTGCCAATTCATGACATGGTCAATCGTAAGCAATCACCGCCTGGCCGCCTTCGGCTTGGGCGATCCAACCGGCGAGCGCAGCGTCGGTCGGGAAGAACTTGGCTTGCTCGCCGAGCTGCACCTCGGCGCTGGCGGCAATGCCTTCGCCTTGGCGTGACAGGGTCAGGCGCACCGGCAGCCCGCGCAGCAACTCGCCTTGGTCGGTCATCTCGCGCTGCGGCGGAAAGGCTTTGACCAAGCGCGCCACTTCGGGGGCACGACCGTTCACGGCCACGCGCAGGTATTTGCCATAGCGGCAGCGGGCCGTGGGCAAGTCCCAAATCTGCTCCATCTTCAGGCGAAAGCCGCCCGAAAAACGATCCATCTGCATCTTGGCCATGACGATGATGAGCTCGTCTTCTTTCAAAATATGCCGTGCCGAGTTGATCAGATTTTCGTCGGCCGTGGCCTCCATCGCCATGGTTTTGTCGTCGAGCTTGAAAATCGCCACCTTGCCGCGCTGGCCGTTGATGATGCGAATGTCGCTGACAATGCCGGCCAGCAACTGCGGCTCACGGCTGTCGATCAAGTCGTCGATCTTGCGGCGCGCAAACTGGCGCACCTCGCGCTCGACCGCATCGAACAAATGGCCCGAGAGGTAAAAGCCCAGCGCCGTTTTTTCCAGCGTCAGCCGCTCCTTGATGCCCCAGGGCATCATCTCCACCAACTCCGGCTCTTGGGTGCTGGAGCCATGATCGTCGTCGCCCATCATGTCGAACAAACCGCCTTGATTGACGTTGGCCAAAGTGGCTGCAGAAAATTCAAACGCCCGATCCACCGAGGCCGACAGAGAGGCGCGGTTCATGTGCAAAGAGTCAAACGCACCGGCCTTGATCAAAGCCTCCACCGTGCGTTTATTCAAGCGACTGCGGTCGACCCGTACGCAAAAGTCAAACAAGCTGGTGAACGGGCCGCCCTCTTCGCGGGCCTTGACGATGGCTTCAATGGCTTGTTGGCCCGTGCCCTTGATGGCGCCCAAACCATAGCGAATCACATTGTCCGACACCGGCTCAAAGCGGTGACGGCCCCGGTTCACATCGGGCGGATCGAAGGTCAAGCCAAACTTCACCGCGTCTTGGTACAACGCCTTGAGCTTGTCGGTGTCGTCCATTTCCACCGTCATGTTGGCGCAGAAAAACTCGGCGGTGTAATGCACCTTGAGCCAGCCGGTGTGGTACGCCAGCAGGGAGTAAGCGGCGGCGTGCGACTTGTTAAAGCCGTAGCCCGCGAACTTTTCCATCAAGTCAAACACCTCGTCGGCTTTGGCTTCGCTGATGTCTTGCTTGGCGGCACCGGCGCGGAAGATGGCGCGGTGCTCGGCCATTTCTTCGGCCTTCTTTTTACCCATGGCGCGCCGCAACATGTCGGCGCCGCCCAGGCTGTAGCCGCCCAAAATCTGCGCCGTCTGCATCACCTGCTCTTGGTAAACCATGATGCCGTAGGTTTCCGACAGCATCTCGGCCACCAGCGGGTGCGGGTACTCAATGACTTCGCGCCCATGTTTACGCGCCACAAAGCTGGGGATCAGGTCCATCGGGCCCGGTCGGTACAAGGCGTTCAGCGCGATCAGGTCCTCCAGGCGGCTGGGCCGGGCGTCTTTCAGCATGCGCTGCATGCCCGGACTTTCAAACTGGAACACGGCTTCGGTCTTGCCGTCGGCAAACAGTTTGTAGGTGGCAACGTCGTCGAGCGCGATGTTCTCGAACGCAAAATTTTCTTGCCCTTTGTGGCGCTGAATGATGAATTCGCGTGCGATCTCCAAAATCGTCAGCGTCGCCAAGCCCAAAAAGTCGAACTTGACCAAGCCAATCGCTTCCACGTCGTCTTTGTCGTACTGGCTCACTGCGGCGGTGCTGCCAGGCTGTTGGTACAGCGGGCAAAAATCGGTCAGCTTGCCCGGCGCGATCAGCACGCCGCCAGCGTGCATGCCCACGTTGCGTGTCATGCCTTCGAGCTTTTGCGCCAGCTCCAACAGGGTTTTAACGTCATCTTCTTTGGCCAGGCGCTCCGCCAAAATCGGTTCCACCTCAATCGCGCCGGCAATCGTGATGTGCTGGCCCGGCTTGTTCGGGATCAGCTTGCTGATGCCATCGCAAAAGGTGTAGCTCATGTCCAGCACGCGGCCCACATCGCGAATCGCTGCGCGCGCGGCCATGGTGCCGAAAGTGACAATCTGCGACACCGCATCGCGGCCATATTTGTCTTTGACGTATTCGATCACCCGGTCCCGGTTGGACTGGCAAAAGTCAATGTCAAAGTCGGGCATGGACACCCGCTCGGGGTTCAAGAAACGCTCGAACAGCAAGTTGTATTGCAAAGGGTCCAGGTCGGTGATCTTCAGCGAATAAGCCACCAAGGAGCCCGCACCCGAACCCCGGCCAGGACCGACCGGGCAGCCGTTGCTCTTGGCCCATTGAATAAAGTCACCCACGATCAAAAAGTAACCGGGGAAACCCATCTTCAAAATGGTATTGAGCTCAAACGCCAAACGCTCGGCATAGCGCGGGCGTTCGGCGTTGCGCCGGTCCAAGCCAGGGTACAAATGCAGCAGGCGCGCTTCCAAGCCCTCGTTAGAGACATGGCGGAAATAATCTTCCACCGACATCACCACGCCATTGACCGGCGGGATCGGGAAGTTGGGCAACTGCGGCTTGCCCAGCACCAAGGTCAGGTTGCAGCGCTTGGCAATCTCCAGCGTGTTGGCAAGCGCGCTGGGCACATCGGCAAACAAGGCGCACATTTGCGCGCTGGTTTTGAAATACTGGTCGCCGGTGAATTTCCGCACCCGGCGCTGGTTACCCAGAATTTCGCCCTCAGAAATACACACCCGCGCTTCGTGCGCTTCGTAGTCGTCTTCGAGCAGAAACTGCACCGGGTGGGTGGCCACTACCGGCAAGTTCAAACGCGCCGCCAAGCGCACCGCGCCCGCCACTTGCACAGCGTCTTCAGGCCGGCCTGCGCGTTGCAGCTCCAGGTAAAAACGGTGCGGAAAAATCGAGGCCAATTGCAGCGCCACTTCGGCGGCGCGCGACTCATCACCCTGCACCAAGGCCTGACCGACCGGCCCGGCTTGCGCACCGGACAGCAAAATCAAACCTTCAGACAATTCCTTCAGCCAAGCCAGCTTGACCACGGCCAGCGCTTTGACCACGTTTTGCGTCCAAGCACGCGCCAGCAGTTCAGACAGGTTCAAATAACCTTGCGTGCTTTGCACCAGCACCACCACGCGCGAGATGCTGGTGAGCTCAGCGCCCAGACCTTCCAGATAAATCTCGGCGCCGATGATAGGCTGCACCCCTTTGCTGCGGGCTTCGCGGTAAAACTTGACGGCGCCGAACAAATTGCTCAAATCGGTCAACGCCAAGGCGGGCAAACCGTCGTTGGCAGCAGCCTGGACCACCTCGTCCAGTCGGCAGGTGGAGTCAACCACAGAGAATTCAGAATGGAGTCGGAGATGGGCAAACATGCGGTCATTGTAGAAGCCGCCACCCAGTTTCTGAGTCCCCAGGACGGCAGTTTTCTACAATAGCGGTTGTGAACCCCATTCTGAATATTTCCACCTACAAATTCACCCCCCTGGCCGACACTGCGGCCCTGCGGGATGAACTCGAAGCACGCGCCCTGGCCTTGGACCTGAAAGGCACGATTTTGTTGGCCGAAGAAGGCATCAATTTGTTTCTGGCCGGCCCCGCGCCAGACGTGCGCGCCTTCGTGGCCCAGCTGCAAACCGATGCACGCTTTGCCGACATCGCCCCCAAAGAAAGCTGGTCCGCCAGCCAGCCGTTTCGCAAGATGCGGGTCAAGGTCAAGGGCGAGATCATCCGCATGAACCACCCCACCATCCGCCCGGCCGAGGCTCGGGCTCCGGCGGTCGATGCGTTCACGGCCAAACGCTGGTTGGACCAAGGCCATGACGACGAAGGTCGCCCCGTGGTCACCTTGGACACCCGCAACACTTACGAAGTGGACGAAGGCACGTTTGCGGGCGCGATTGACTGGCGCCTGAACAAGTTCACCGAGTTTCCCGACGCGGTGCAGGCCCACAAATCCGAGCTGGCCGACAAAACCGTGATCAGCTTTTGCACCGGCGGCATTCGCTGCGAAAAAGCCGCCATCTACATGCGCGAAGCCGGCCTGCCCCATGTGTACCAGCTCGAAGGCGGCATTTTGAAATACTTTGAAGAAACCGGTGGCGCCCACTACCAGGGCGGCTGCTTTGTGTTCGACGAGCGCAGGGCTTTGGGGGCTGACTTGAGCACAGTCGGCATCGCGGAGCCGTCAGTACAAATCTGAACAGCGCCTCGCAGTTTGAGAATTGAGTCGTATTTCTTCTTCGGTTGGTTCGTTATCAATTCGACTGCTACGCGAATTGACCGAGGTGGCTGAAATTTGCCTCCAAAGCTTATCCCCACCAAGTTCCACCGCTTCCGAAGGCCAACGACAAAACCAGATCCGCAGCGGCTGTTTGTATTTCACGTCCCAGTGACTCAATTGTCGCGTTAGGAGCCGTTCGGGGTGCATCAGGAAATCGAGTGGTTTTCTCCAAAGCGGTCACACCCTCTGTTCCTCCAATTTGGAATAAGGAAGCCAACGAATTAACATCCGCCCCTTTTACACAAAATTCGGGACAC
>CAIWWN010000057.1 GCA_903916355.1 uncultured Burkholderiales bacterium
GGGGGGCAGCACACCGGTCTTGATCGCCAGCTCCTCGCCCAGCACCTCGACCAGTCCCGGAATGTCGCTGGCCCGTTCGCGCAGCGCCGGCACGCGGATAGGCAACACATTCAACCGGTAAAACAAATCTTCACGGAACTGACCTGCTCGCACCAGCGCGCCCATGTCGCGCGAAGTGGCGGCAATGATGCGCACGTCAAACGACACCAAACGGTTCGAACCCAGCGGTTCGATCTCGCCCTCTTGCAAAGCACGCAACAACTTGGCTTGCAGCACCAGCGGCATGTCGCCAATTTCATCCAGAAAAAGCGTGCCGCCATCAGCGAGTTTGAACTTGCCGTCTCGCCCTTTGCGATCCGCACCGGTATAGGCGCCGGGCACCACGCCAAAGAATTCGGCTTCCAGCAAACTGTCGGGAATGGCGGCGATGTTCACGCTCACCAAAGGGCCGCTGGCCCGGGGTGAGGCCCCGTGAATCGCGTGCGCCAACAACTCCTTGCCGGTGCCCGTCTCGCCCAAAAGCAACACCGGGCTGCTCGACTGCGCGGCACGCCGGGCGTGGCGCTTGACGTCCACCGCCGCCGGACTCGATCCCATGAAACTGGCAAACGTGTGTTTGGCTTGACGCAGGCCTTGGGGTGCCTGTTTACGCTGCACCGCCAAGGCTTGGCGGGCTTCGTCCAAGTCACGCTGCAGCAAAGCGAACTTGGCCATCAAGGGTTGCAAATTGGCTGTAGGCTCATCGAACAGCACAATGCCCAGCGCGCCAATCACCTCGCCCACCGCGTCTTTCAACGGAAAACGGCTGACCACAAAGGTGCCGGCCTTGTTGGTCAGCAAATCCACAAAAATCGGCTTACCCGATTCAATCACCTTGTCCATTTGGGTGTTTTGCACCACGGACGACACGGTATGACCGACGAATTCGTCTTCGCTGTGGAACCCCAGCGCGGGCAGATAGCGCCGGTACTGGTCGTTGATCCAAACCACGCGACCGGACTTGTCCACGAGCAGCATGCCCTCGCTGGCACTGGCGAAAGCATCGAACAGCGACTGCGCGGCGAGCAGCAAGATGCTCTCGACGTCGGTCGGCAAAGCCAATGACAAGGCCTTGGGGGTTGGGGGCATGGGATTTCCTGTGCAGTGAGAAACCCATTTCCCACGATTTGAATCTATCTCAATCAGAAAGTGTATTTCACGCCAACGACCAGGCTTGACTTGCCCAATTGATTGCCATTGAAAGCGTAAGCGCCGTTTTTGGCATTGGTGCCAATCACTGCAGCGGAACCGCTCAAGCCATTGCCCAGGTCTTTACCCAATGTCAAAGAATAATCTGTGTAGGTGTACTCAGGATTTTTGGCGACAGATTGATAACCCAGATGCGGCGTCAACGAATAGCTTTCACCCAGATCCAACGCGGCACTCAAATCGAGGTAATAACTGCCCTTGCTGTCCTTGTTACCAAACAGGTTGGAGATGGCGTACGAGTATTTGGCTGTGAACAAGCCCAGGGTTGCAGCGCCATAAACCTCATTGGTGTTGGCATCGACATAGCCAGGGAAAGCGCCGTTTGCTTTGCCATAGGTGTTGCCTTGGTACTGGTAGCGCAGGAAGCCCACGTCGTAAGCCACATCACCGGCGGCACCTTTGTAACCACCATACAGATCAATTTCAACATTGCCGTCTTTGGCGCCCGCATCCTGGATCCACTTGATGGTGGAGCCCCACGCGCCTACATAGAAACCGCTCTTGTCGTTGTAATCAACGCCGCCTTGCAATGCGGCTTGTTTGCGGCTTTGCGAAATACCGCGGTAACGGTAGTCCGACACGACGCCCGCGTTGTAAGCCAATGTGCTTTCTGGCTCAGCGGGAGCAGCTGGGGCAGCCGTTTGGGCCATGGCGCTTGCAGCAGCACCCAATGTCAAAGCGACCAAAATAGGGGTGACGATTTTTTTCATAGGGTTTCTCTGACAAAAATGGATGAATGAAATGTTCACTGCAGTCACAGCATACCAAGGCTTGTGCGCATTAAGCCACTCACCCTAGACCAAAGAAAATAAATGAATTCCTAATCATTCTTTTGCTGATCTTTTGAGTGAGCTTGCGGTCCAAGCCGACACGTCATGGGTTTTAAAGTGCCATCGATTTTGGATGGCTTCAACCAGAAATCACATCCATTTCACGCGATTTTTTTGAACGCGCCACAGGTCTTCGACCTGGCTGTGTCTATTGGCTTATTTCACTTTTTCCCAGACCATGCTGCGCACGCTGAGCTTACCGTCAAACGGATCCGGTGATACCGGCGTTGATAGGAGCACTCTGTTGCCTTCGAACTTGAAGATGCGGACTTGCTTGGTTCCGGTCCAGCTTTCGTTCCATGAAATATCAACGTGATGGGTGACCTCATTGCCGGCAATCGTGTAAGTGCCCGCATAGCTAATGACACTTCGACGCCCCGATTTATGAATCGAACAATTTCGCATAGTCCGCCGCGCGGGGTAACGTGGCGCGTTTACTGGTGGCTGTTTTTTTCAAGGTGATCAAACAGTTCCGCAACAGTGTCAAATCGGGCGCGACCGGGAAGTGAAATCTCGTCGGAATCCTTCATCGCGGTGCGCGTTTCGACGTTTGGTACCTAGAGTGCAAACGGGATTTGTTTGTCTGCTACCACTCGCATTAAAAAACCCGAACTGCGTCTGAGACCGACAAACCTATTGCTGCAAGTGTTTCAGTAGCTTGCAATCAGGGCATTTAGCCTTCTTATATTCGATCTCGGTTAACGGCATCTTGAGGGCAGATTTCTGGGGGCATCAGAAAATTCCGATTGATGCCCCGATGGCCGTCGGCTGTGAACCGACCAACGGACGTTGGAAAACAAAAAAGCCCCATGGGTTGGGGCTTTTAGGGGTCTTTGGCGGTCTGTATCGGACTACCTAGAACCGTTTTTTGGCGGAAACGGAGGGATTCGAACCCTCGATGAGGCTCTACACCCCATACTCCCTTAGCAGGGGAGCACCTTCGGCCA
>CAIWWN010000058.1 GCA_903916355.1 uncultured Burkholderiales bacterium
GCGGTCACGTTCTCATCGGGCTTGGGCTTTTCTACCCGCATCAGGCCCAACGCTTGGCGCAGCGACTCCAGCGCCCGCGCCACGTCGCCGCGCTCCATGCGGCTCTTGGCCATCAAGGCATGCACACGGCTGACGGGCACCGCCTCGTCATCCGGGGCCTTTGTCGCCAGCGGCAAGGCGCGGTGGTAACAGGCTGCGGCCTCGTCCCACTGGCCTGCGGCCTCCAGCGCGCCAGCCAGCGTAAGCCAGCCCTCCCAGTGCGCTGGGGCCACTTGAGTGGCCATGCGGTAAAAATGCATCAGCTCTTTTTGGCGGCCCAGCTGACGCGACAAATGCCCCGCCTCCAACCAGCCCCTGAAATGCGCGGGGTGCTGGCGCAACAAGGCGGTAAAACGCGCACGTGCCGCGTGCACATCATTGCGCCGCACAGCGCACTGCGCCCACAGAAAAGCGGCCTCGGCCGAGTCAGGCGCTTGCTGCACGGCCTGCGCCAATGCCGCTTCAGCCGCCGCCAAGTCCCCGCTTTGCAAGGCTTGTTTGCCCGCTTCAAGCGGGTTGGTTTTTGGATCCATCGTGGTCTTTTTCATTCACACCTTGCTCAACTGTTGGCAAACGCGATCAGGTCCGCGCACTGTCCTTGATCAGCCGCACGCAACGCCGACAGGTAGCGCGCGCGCAAATCACCCACCGACGTGAGCGAGCCACTGCCCCAACTCAATCGGCCGATCCCCAAACGCATGGCCAACAAATCAGCCATGAGTCGGGCATGGCGACCGTTGCCATTGGCGAATGCATGTACCCACACCAACTGGTGATGGAAACGCACTGCAACTTCCTGCGGACCAAACACCTCATGCGCAATTTGATAGCGCGTGTTGTCCAGCAAGTCGTGCAGCTTCACGGCCACCTGCATCCAATCTACGCCAATGTTTTTGTTGCTCTTGCGAAACGTACCGGCCCACAGCCAAGTCTTGTCAAACATCTGGCGATGCAAGTCGCGCAAAAAGCCCTCGTCCAGCAAATCCCGCCTGGTTTGCCTTGCAGCCCAACGGTCTGCCTGAAAAATATTGGCCTGCTCCCACGCGTTCAATTCACCCTGATGCGTGATGTGCTTGGGCACCAGACCAGCCGCCTCATCGGGGTCCAGTGGGGTTGCCCCCGGCGCGTATTCAAAATTCACGGCCATACTTCACCAAAGCTCGCGCCTGGACCCTTCGAGCAAATCCTTCACCACGGCCTGCGTTTGCAGCTTGTTCCAAGGGTCTTGCACAGACTGATCCTCCAAAGCCATAGAGTGCTTGATAGGGCTCAACTGCGCTTTGGCCACGGCTTCGGCCCGTTCTTGCAAGTGCTGTGCCAAGGAGGTGCGCGGCACCAGTGCGTAATGCAACTCGCAGTCGAGGGCTTGCGCCAACTTGCGCAAGCTGGCCAAAGTGATGACGTCGTTGGCCTCCGCCGCCTCCAATTTGCGCAGGCCGGCCGTGGACATGTCCAAACGACGCGCCAACGCCGCCCCCGACATGCCCATGGCGTCGCGTATGGCACGCACCCAGCCCAGCGGGGGCCTGGAAGCCAAAGGCGCAGCCTTCCACGATGCCAGCGAAGCATCTGTTTGCTGCAGTTGAAGATCGCGCAATTGATTTTTCATAAAACCTATGGGTATCTTTTAGATAAATTAATGATAACCTATGGGATTCAAATTGTAAACAATAAAATAGCCTATGGATTTTAGATTACTAACGCACTACCCGCCTCAAGCCCTGCGAGGCAAATGCAACACCGCCAACGCCCGTATATCTGCATCACTCAGCGCTGCCTTGCTACCGACGGCCCACAAATCGAACGCTTCGGGGCGGGCGATGCCTGCGGTGCGGGGAAAGCCGCAGGCTTGCAGGGTGTCTGCCAGCACCTGCAAGGTAAAGCCGCAGCGGTGGGCCATGAACAAATTGCCAGCGCCCATGGCGCCGCGGTGGCCGTACATGATGTCCAGGGCCGAGATCGGGCCGGCGTCTGACTCGTACAAAGGCGAGGCCAACTCGCCCTTGGCCACGCGGGCGCAGACCGACTGCAAATCGGGGCAAGTGATCAACAACCAGCCATCGGGCTTGAGCACCCGCACAAACTCGGCCAAGGCCAGCGGCACCTCGTGCGGGTACAGGTGCTCAATGTTGTGGCTAGACACCACCGCATCGACCGAGCCCGTGGCCACCGCCGACATGTCGATCATCGTGCCCAACACATCGGGATCGACCGCCGGGTCAATGTCCAGGCGCAGCTCGGTCCAGCCTTGGTCAAACCCGGCAAACCCGTGCGGCCGACCCCGTGGGCCGCAGCCCACGTTCAAGACCGTTTTCAGCGGGATGCTCAAATCACCGCCGACACCGTCAAAAGTTGTCATACCGAACGAGCCTCCGCAATGACCTTGGCCCGGAAAGAATCAGGCAAAGCGTTTGAGGTCAGCACATCCACATCCAGCAGTTGCAACAGTTCATGCCGGATCGCACCAATGTCAAACATGGTTGTCTTATATGGATGCCTCCCGGGTAGCAAGAGAAATTTGTGTCGTGTTGCGAAGAAGTCGGCTGCTCTCTTATATCCGGCCTTGATTGCGTGGTCC
>CAIWWN010000059.1 GCA_903916355.1 uncultured Burkholderiales bacterium
CCAAAGGGTCCAAGGTTCCGGTATGACCCGCTTTTTCAGCGCGCAGCAACCACTTGGCTTTTTGCAAAGCCTGGTTACTGGACAAACCTATCGGCTTGTCCAGTAACAGCACCCCATGCACAGGGCGCCGTTGCACCCTGGTGCGTGACGTGTTCATGTCATTCCTCGTTTTGCGAGCGAGAGGCCACGGCCTTGGAGATCAAAGCGTTCATATCGGCCGCGCGCTCCGTGGTGCGGTCAAAGATGAAATGCAAAGTCGGCACCGTGTGGATGTGCAAACGTTTGAACAGGCCATTGCGCAAAAATCCAGCCGCCGCATTCAAGCCGGCAGTGGTTTCCACCGGGTCACCCGTGATGATGCTGAAATGCACCTTGGCGTGGGCATAGTCCGGTGTGACTTCGACCCCGCTCAAGGTGATCATGCCCACGCGCGGGTCTTTCAACTCGCGCGCAATCAGCTCGGCCAGATCCCGCTGGATCTGGTCGGCCACGCGGAAACCGCGGTTCGGGGTACTGGATGCTTTGCGGACCATGGGTTACAGCGTACGGGCCACTTCTTTGACTTCGAAGAATTCCAACTGATCGCCAATTGAAATATCGTTGTAGTTCTTCAGCTTGATACCGCACTCGAAGCCTTCTTTGACTTCGCGCACATCATCCTTGAGGCGTTTGAGCGAATCGATATCGCCGGTGTAAATCACAATGTTTTCGCGCAACAAACGGAAGCGCGAAGAACGAGTGACAAAACCCGAGGTGATCATCGAACCGGCAACCGTACCGATCTTCGAAGCGACAAACACGGTGCGGATCTCGGCAGTACCCGTGATTTCTTCTTTTTGCTCTGGCGCCAACATGCCCGACATGGCCGCTTTGAGTTCGTCCACAGCGTCATAAATGATGTTGTAGTAATGAACGTCGACGCCATTGCCTTCGGCCAATTTGCGTGCACCAGCATCGGCACGCACGTTGAAACCAATGACGATCGCTTTTGAGGCGATGGCCAAGTTGATGTCGGACTCGCTGATCGCCCCCACAGCGGTGTACACCAACTGGACTTTGACTTCTTCGTTCGACAACTTGAGCAGCGACGTGGCCAGCGCTTCTTGCGAGCCCTGCACGTCGGCTTTGATGATGATCGGCAGGTTTTTGACTTCGCCTGCAGAAATATCGGCAAACATGTTTTCCAGTTTGGCGGCTTGTTGCTTGGCCAGCTTGGTGTTGCGGAACTTACCAGCGCGGTAGGTGGCAATTTCACGGGCCCGGCGTTCGTCGCTCAGCACCATGAATTCGTCGCCAGCGCGTGGCACTTCGGTCAAGCCTTGGATCTCGACCGGAATCGATGGACCCGCGGTCTTGATGGCCTTGCCATTTTCGTCCAGCATGGCGCGAACACGGCCATAGGTTTGGCCAGCCAACACCACATCGCCAGTGGACAAAGTGCCAGACTGAACCAGGATGGTGGCCACAGGACCACGACCCTTGTCCAAACGCGCTTCAATCACCAAGCCTTTGGCAGCGGTGGTCACGGGCGCTCGCAGTTCCAGCACTTCGGCTTGCAACAGCACTTGTTCTAACATGGCGTCCACACCCATGCCGGTCTTGGCAGACACAGACACGAATGGCGATTCGCCACCGAACTCTTCAGGCACCACTTCTTCGGCGATCAGCTCAGCGCGCACGCGCTCGATGTTGGCATCGGGCTTGTCCATCTTGTTGATGGCCACGACGATAGGCACACCGGCGGCTTTGGCGTGCTTGATGGCTTCTTTGGTTTGCGGCATCACGCCGTCATCACCTGCCACCACCAAGATCACGATGTCAGTCGCTTGGGCGCCACGGGCACGCATGGCGGTAAAGGCCTCGTGTCCTGGCGTGTCCAGGAACGAGATCATGCCGCGATCCGTTTCAACGTGGTAAGCACCAATGTGCTGCGTAATGCCGCCGGCTTCACCGGAGGCCACTTTGGCACGGCGAATGTAGTCGAGCAGCGATGTTTTACCGTGGTCTACGTGGCCCATGACGGTCACCACCGGCGCACGAGGCAACAGCGGCGCGTCTTGATGCGACACTTCTTCATCGGTAAACGCTTCAGGATCATCCAAAGCGGCAACCACAGCGGTATGTCCCATCTCTTCCACCACAATCATGGCGGTGTCTTGGTCCAGTGGCTGGTTCATGGTGACCATCTGGCCCAGCTTCATCAAATGCTTGATGACCTCACCGGCCTTGATGGCCATCTTGTGCGCCAATTCGGCCACGGTGATGGTTTCAGGCACGTGAACTTCAAGCACACGCGCTTCCACCGGCGCAGCTTGCACTTGGTCTTCACGGTCACGCTCATTGCCACGGCGGTTCTTAGGGCCGCCACGCCAGTTGTTGCGACCCACACCGCCACTGGTATCACCGCGGGTTGGAATGGCTTTTTTCTTGGCAGGATCACCCGCCCAGCTGGAAGACAGCTTGGCAGATTTAACTTCTTTGTTGACGCCCGGCGTGGTGCTCCCAGGAGCGGCTGGCGTGGCAGCGGAACGGGTACCCGCCGCTGGTGTGCCAGCAGGTTTGTGCAGCGTGCCTTTGGTCGCCGCTTTGACTTCTACCTTGGGTTCTTCTTTTTTGGCCGTGAGCACTTTTTTCGGTGCGTTCATCATCGCCCGAATGGCTTCGGCTTCGGCCATGGCTTTGCTGCGGCGATCGATCAAATCCAGTGCGCGGGCGGCTTCATCATCTGACTTGGCTTTGGACTCCGCCGCGGCCTTGTCGATCACCGCTTGTTTAGCCGCTTTCTTGGCGGCCTCTTCGCCCGCCAAACGGTCAGCATGCGCCTTGGCTTGGTCTTGAACTTCTTGCTCAGCAACCGCAGCCGCATTGCGCGCAATGGACGGATCTACTGGGCGTGCAGCGGCATTGATGGCGGCTGCCTCTGAAGCTGCAGCGGCCGCTTTGGATGCTCGCACGGCAGCGACTTCTGCGGCGGACAAACCGGGCGCCGGTACATTGTTTGCGGCGTGAGCCGCCGCTTGCTCAATCTCTTCGGCCTGAGCCCGAGCTTGCGCATCTTGGGCTTCTTGAGCTTCTCGTTGCCGGCGTTTTTCTGCCAATTCCTCTTCTTGGCGGCGCAACAATTCAACTTGCCTGCGCGCTTCTTCTTCGCGCTTGGCCAATTCGGCGTGATCGATCACCGGCTCTTGCACTTCAGGCTCATGTCCTGGCGCTGCAATGTCGTCATCGCGTTTGGCGAAGGTGCGCTTTTTGCGCACTTCCACCTGGATCGTACGGGCCTTGCCTGTGGCATCGGCCTGCTTGATTTCGCTGGTGGATTTTTTGACCAAAGTGATTTTTTTGCGCTCGCCGACGACGGTGCCGTGGCTGGCTTGCAAAAAAGTGAGCAGCTTGTGTTTGTCCGCTTCAGACAAGGTGTCTGTTGGATCGGTTTTGGCGACGCCGGCGGCGCGCAATTGCTCCAACACGGTGTCGGTTGATTTTTTAAGTTCGCTGGCGAACTCGGCGACGGTATTTACGGACATATTGTGTTCATGCCTCCATCAGTTGGCTTCTTCGCCAGTGAACCAATGTTCGCGGGCTTTCATGATCAAGGAGGTGGCATCTTCGGCTGTTTGGCCGGTGATATCGGTGAGTTCATCAGTGGCCAGGTCGGCCAAATCGTCGCGGGTGTTGATCCCTGCTTGGACCAATTTTTCAATCAGTTCGCTGTTCAGGCCTTCCAAGTCACGCAGATCTTGCGAAACGCCTTCAACGTTTTCTTCACGGGCGATTTCCATCGTCAGCAAAACGTCTTTGGCACGGGTGCGCAATTCGTTGACCGTGTCTTCATCGAAGCTTTCGATTTCCAGCATTTCTTGCAAAGGCACATAAGCCACTTGCTCCAAGCTGGCAAAGCCTTCTTCAATCAAAATATCCGCAATTTCTTGGTCGACGTCCAGTTTGGACATGAACAATTCACGAATGCCCGTCGTTTCTTCGGCTTGTTTTTGCGCCGATTCCGCGGCGTCCATGATGTTGATTTTCCAGCCCGTCAGGTCTGAAGCCAAGCGCACGTTTTGACCGCCACGGCCAATCGCGATGGCCAGGTTTTCTTCGTCCACAACCACATCCATGGCGTGTTTTTCTTCGTCCACCACAATGGATTGAACGTTGGCCGGAGCCAAGGCGCCGATCACAAATTGAGCCGGATCTTCACTCCACAAGACAATGTCGACACGCTCACCAGCCAACTCGTTGGTCACGCTGTTGACGCGGGTGCCACGCACACCGACACAGGTGCCGATGGGGTCGACACGTTTGTCATGAGAGACCACGGCGATCTTGGCGCGCGAACCCGCGTCACGGGCGCAAGATTTGATCTCCAGCAGGCCTTGTTCAATTTCGGGCACTTCGGCACGGAACAACTCAACCATGAACGCCGGCGATGAACGCGACAACACAATCGGTGCGCCGCGCAAGGTCAAGTCCACTTCCATGATCATGGCGCGAACGCGGTCACCATTGCGCAGATTCTCTTTCGGGATCATCTCGCTGCGGCGCAGGCGTCCTTCGACACGACCGGCTTCAACGATGATGTCGCCCTTGTCCATGCGTTTGACGGTGCCGACCAAAATCTTTTCGCCACGCGACATGAAGTCGTTCAGCAGCATTTCGCGCTCGGCATCGCGGATTTTTTGCAAAATCACCTGTTTGGCGGCCATGGCACCAATGCGGCCAATGGTCATCGATTCAACGGGTTCTTCGATGTATTCGTCAACTTCGATGTCTGGAATTTGCTCCAGGGCTTCGAACAACAAAATTTCTTGGTCAGGCAGTTGCAAACCGGCTTCATCGGGCACCACGTGCCAGCGACGAAAGGTTTCGTAGTTGCCGCTGTCACGGTCAATGGCCACACGGATGTCCACATCGCCAGGATGCAATTTTTTGGTGGCCTGGGCCAAGGCCGCTTCGACCGCACCAAACACCACATCACGTTCGACGTTCTTCTCACGG
>CAIWWN010000060.1 GCA_903916355.1 uncultured Burkholderiales bacterium
ACCCTTAGAGCATGCCTAGTGCGCAAAATAAAATTCAAATCGTGGACACCCATGAAACCTCTGAAACCCTTGCAGTTACTCGCTTGCAGCGAGTTGGCTATCAAATAAACCGGACACTACTGATGTTGTGTGTGTCCGATCTTTCCTGCAGCCTTGGCGATCGGCGTTTGTTTTCCGGTGTGAGCCTCACTTTGAGTCCGGGGCACTGTGTGCACATTGAAGGCGATAACGGCGTAGGCAAAACCAGTTTGCTGCGCATCGTCAGTGGTTTATCGCCTGCGGCGGGTGGTCGAGTGGATTGGGCCGGTGAACCCATCCAGGTCAGTGAGGCGTTTCGCGCTGCACGGATGTACCTGGGTCATGCCTTGGCCTTGAAAGAGGACTTGTCCGCCCTGGAAAATTTGCAATTCGACGCCGCCATTGCCGGTCGTCCGCTCAGCGCCCACGATGCGTCAGCCGCCTTGGTGCAACTCGGCCTTCGGGGGCGGGAACATTTGCCGGTCAGGGTGTTGTCACAGGGACAAAAGCGCCGGGCTGCTTTGGCGCGCTTGCTGGCCAGTCGCGCCGCGTTGTGGATTTTGGACGAGCCCCTTGTGGCGCTGGATCTGCAAGCCCAAGCCCAGGTCTGTCAGATTTTGCAAACGCATCTGGATGCCGGCGGCATGGCCTTGGTCACCAGCCATCAGCCTTTGCAGTTGTCTGGCGCCCACTGTTCCAAGTACAGGTTGCTGGCATGAATCCGTATGGGGCTGTATTGCGGCGAGACCTGGCACTGGCCTTGCGCCGGAAAAATGAAGTGCTGACGGCGGTGTTTTTCTTTGTGGTGGTGGCCTCCTTGTTCCCCTTGGGCATTGGCCCAGAAATGGGCACGCTGCGCTTGATCGCCCCCGGCATTTTGTGGGTCGGCGCTTTGTTGGCCAGCATGCTTGCGCTCGGGCGCATGTTTGCGGCTGACTATCAAGATGGGTCACTGGAGCAAATGGTGTTGTCTTCGGCCTCGCTGCCCGGTTTGGTGGCAGTCAAGATTTTGGCGCATTGGTTGTTGTCGGGTTTGCCCTTGGTGCTTTTGGCGCCAGTCTTGGCCCTGCAATTTGATCTGTCCGCTGAGGCGATTGGCGTGCTCATGGCCACGCTGCTGTTGGGCACGCCCTTGCTGTCATTGATTGGCTCTGTGGGCGCAGCCCTGACCTTGGGTGTTCGCGGTGCGGACGTTTTGTTGTCGCTGCTGGTTCTGCCTTTGTACATTCCGGCCTTGGTGTTTGGTGCCGGCGCGGTGCAGGCCCAAACGGCGGGCTTGGGCGCTTCTGCGCATCTTTCTATTTTGTTGGCGATGCTGTTGGTGGCTTCCCTGTTCACGCCTTGGGCTTGTGCGGTGGCACTGCGCATTGCCCTTGAATAACCCCTTGATTGTCATGACCTCGCATTCCAAATTCTGGTTCCGTTTCGCTTCACCCCAGGCCTTTTATGCTTTGGCCGGGCGCCTTTGGCCGGGCCTGGCGGTGGTCGCCACACTGTTGGGTCTTTGGGGCTTGTGGCTGGGCTTGTTCGTGGCCCCCACAGACTTTCAGCAAGGCCAGGCCTACCGCATCATTTTTGTGCACGTGCCTGCGTCTTGGATGTCGATGGTGATTTACATGGCCATGGCGTTTTGGGCCTTGCTGGGCTTGACCTTCAACACCCGCCTGTCCGGGATGATGACGCAGGCCCTGGCACCCACAGGGGCTTTGTTTGCCTTTTTGTCTTTGTGGACGGGGGCGCTGTGGGGCAAACCCATGTGGGGTGCTTGGTGGGTTTGGGACGCGCGCTTGACGTCTGAATTGATTCTTTTCTTTTTGTATTTGGGATTCATAGGCTTGACTGCGGCCATCGATGACCCTCGCCGCTCAGACAAGGCCGGCGGATTGTTGGCCCTGGTCGGGGCCATCAATGTACCGATCATTTATTTTTCTGTGCGCTGGTGGAATACCTTGCACCAAGGCGCTTCGGTGTCGATGACGCAAGGCTCCAGCATGGCGCAAACCATGCTCACAGCCATGTTGCTGATGGCCTTGTCTTTTTGGTTCTACGCCATCGCGGTGGCGTTGTACCGGGTGCGTACCCTAATTTTGGTGCGCGAAAGAAACACCCATTGGGTGGGTGAATTGTTGAAGACAGAGGAGTTGTGCAAATGATCTGGAACAGTCTGAGTGAATTTTGGTCCATGGGTGGCTATGGTGAATATGTCTGGGGCAGCTTTGGTG
This sequence comes from uncultured Burkholderiales bacterium, assembly GCA_903916355.1. Taxonomy (GTDB): domain Bacteria; phylum Pseudomonadota; class Gammaproteobacteria; order Burkholderiales; family Burkholderiaceae_C; genus Limnohabitans_A. Next base: position 2,241 of record CAIWWN010000060.1, read on the forward strand.
TGGCGGCCCTGTTCATGGGAATTGAAGTGGCCCAAGTCGGCTATGAGCGCAAGCAAACCTTGCAACGTCTTCGCATGCTGCAAGGCGTGCAGGAACCCTCCATGGACCCTCTCGCATGAAATCCCGCCACAAACGTTTCATCCTCATCGTGCTGGGTTTGCTGGTTTTGGGGGCGGCCGCCATGCTGATTCTCAATGCCTTTCGCAGCAACCTGGTGTTCTTTTTCACGCCAACCCAAGTGGCCCAAGGCGAGGCACCCCGTGGGACTACCTTCCGCGTGGGCGGCATGGTGAAAGAAGGCAGTGTGTTGCGCGATTCCGAAAAAGGTCATTTTGTGGTGACCGATACCAACCAAGAAGTGCTCGTGCACTACCAAGGCATGTTGCCTGATTTGTTCAAAGAGGGCCGGGGTGTGGTCGCGCAAGGCAAGCTCAATGCGCAAAGTGAGTTTGTGGCCAGCGAAGTGTTGGCCAAGCACGATGAAAACTACATGCCACCCGAAGCCAAACATGCCATGGACCAAGCCGCACTGCGCAAAGCGGTCGAGTCGGTGAAGCCTTGAACATGTTGCTTACATTGAAAGACCACTGAATGATTCCCGAACTTGGGCATTACGCCTTGATCTTGGCTTTTTGGGTCGCCTTGGCGCAAGGGGTGATCCCTTTGGCCGGCGCCGCAACCGCGCAAACCGCGTGGCAAGCCATGGCCAAACCCGCCGCAGCGGTGCAGTTTGGCTTGGTGCTGTTGTCTTTCATCGCCTTGGCTTTGGCCTTTGTGGGCAACGACTTTTCGGTGTTGTATGTGAGCCAACACTCCAACTCCTTGTTGCCCACCATCTACCGTTTTGCTGCGGTGTGGGGCGGCCATGAAGGCTCGCTGTTGCTTTGGGCATTTTTGTTGTCGTTGTGGTCGGTGTCGGTGGCGCTTTTTTCGCGATCCTTGCCGCTGGCCATGTCAGCGCGGGTGCTGGGTGTGTTGGGTTTGATTTCAACGGGCTTCATTGCCTTCATTTTGCTCACCTCCAATCCGTTTGAACGCTTGTTGCCTGCCGCCGCTGATGGCCGCGATCTCAACCCCTTGTTGCAAGACCCGGGTTTGATCATTCACCCACCCATGCTCTACATGGGCTATGTGGGTTTTTCAGTGGCCTTTGCGTTTGCCATCGCCGCTTTGTTGTCGGGGCGTTTAGATGCCGCTTGGGCACGCTGGTCACGGCCTTGGACCTTGATTGCCTGGGTCTTTTTGACCTTTGGCATCGGCCTGGGGTCTTGGTGGGCGTATGACGAGTTGGGCTGGGGCGGTTGGTGGTTTTGGGACCCGGTGGAAAACGCCTCACTCATGCCTTGGTTGTTCGGCACGGCCTTGATCCATGCCTTGATGGTGACCGAAAAACGCGGCGGCTTCAAAGCCTGGACCGTGCTCTTGGCGATCGGCGCTTTTTCGCTGTCTTTGCTGGGGACCTTTTTGGTTCGTTCCGGCGTTTTGACTTCCGTGCATGCCTTCGCGGCCGATCCGCGCCGCGGGGTGTTTGTGCTGATTTTCTTGGCCACCGTGGTGGGCAGTTCGCTCACCTTGTTTGCATGGCGTGCGCCGCAGGTGACGCTGGGCGGGCGCATGGGCTTGATCTCGCGTGAATCCTTTTTGTTGGCCAACAGCGTGCTGTTGGTGGTGGCCACTGGAGCGGTGTTGTTGGGCACGATTTATCCCTTGGTGATCGATGCGCTGAACTTGGGCAAGTTGTCGGTTGGCGCGCCCTATTTCAATACGGTGTTTGTGCCCTTGTTGACGCCCGTGCTGCTGTTGATCGTGCCCGGTATCTGGTCTTCTTGGAAAGACGCCCCGTGGCGCATCTTGTTCCACCGCTTGAAGTGGGTGGCTTTGGGCTCGCTGCTGATTGCTGGCCTAGTGCCTGCCTGGTTGCAGTTCCACGAGCAGGGTGAGTGGACACCGGCCATATCGCTGGGCCTGTTGCTGGGAGCCTGGATCGTTGGGGGCTCGTTGCTGCACATCGCTGACCGCATGCAAAAGCCCGGACGTGTGCCTTGGTCTTACTGGGGTATGCACTTGGCCCACTTGGGCATGGCGGTGGTGGTGTTGGGCATCACGCTGGTCAAGGGTTATGAAATGGAGCGGGATGTGCGCATGGGCATTGACGACACGGTCAGCCTGCGCAGCTACAACTTTGAATTGAAGTCGGTGCAAGAGGTGGACGGACCCAATTACAAAGCGCTGCGCGCCACCTTGGACGTCAAGCAAGACCAACGCGTGGTCGCGCAGTTACAGCCAGAAAAGCGCCACTATTTCTCGTCGGCCATGCCGATGACCGAAGCGGCGATCGACAGCAGTTGGTCGCGCGACTTGTATGTGGCTTTGGGTGAAGTGGTCGAGCCCCATGCCCAAACCCATGCGGCGCAATGGAATTTGCATTTCTATGACAAGCCCTTTATTTCGTGGTTATGGGCCGGTGGTTTGCTGATGGTCCTGGGTGGCTTGGTGGCCGCGTTGGACAAACGCTACCGCCGCAAGGCATCGCAAAAAGAAAGCCATTGAGGTGATTTGATGAAAAAGTTTTTGATTCCTTTGGCGTTTTTTTTCGGCCTGGTGATTTTTTTGGCCGTCGGACTGCAGCGCGATCCGCGTGAAATTCCTTCGCCCTTGGTGGACAAGCCAGCGCCACAATTCAAGCTCTTCACGTTGGCGAACAACGAGCAGCAATTTGGCCCGCAAGACATGCGCGGCCAGGTGTGGATGCTCAACGTCTGGGCGACTTGGTGCGTGGCTTGCCGCGAAGAGCACCCTTTGTTGGTCCAGTTTTCCAAAGAAAACAATTTACCCATCGTGGGCCTGAGCTACAAAGAAGTCCAGCCGCAAGACGAACCACCGGGCAGCAAAATGACGCCCCAAGCCAAGCGCGATTTGGCACGCCAACGCAGTGAGAAATGGTTGCGTTCGCGCGGCAATCCTTATGTGGTCACCGTGCTCGATCTGGATGGGCGCGTGGGCATCGACTATGGCGTCTACGGTGTGCCTGAGACCTATGTGATCGATAAGCAAGGGATGATTCGCTACAAACTCATTGGCGTGATGACTTCCGAGTTGTTGGCACAAAAAATACTGCCGCTGGTGAATCAATTGCAAAAGACGTGAGCCCTGTATGAAGCAAAAAATTGGTTATTTGGAGGTGGGGCAGGGCTTGCGCCTGCGCTGGGCGTTGGCCTTGCTGCTGATTTGTTACAGCGCCACTCTGTGGGCCTTGGAGGCCACGCCCAACGCACAAGACCCGGTGGTCGAGGCGCGCATGATCCATATTTCTGAAGAGCTGCGCTGCTTGGTGTGTCAAAACGAATCGCTGGCTTCTTCGCATGCTGAACTCGCAGGTGATTTGCGTGAAGAGGTGCGGGGCCTGATTCGGCAAGACAAATCAGACACCGAAATCAAAGATTTTTTGATCACCCGGTATGGGGACTTTGTGCTGTACCGCCCGGCGGTCAAACCCGTGACTTGGGCTTTGTGGTTTGGGCCTTTTGTCCTGTTGATCGGCGCGCTGGTGGCTGCTGCACTGTATTTGCGACAACGCCAGCGGCTCCATGCGCCCTCAGCTTGGACGGCTGAAGAATTGAAAAAAGCAGAACAACTGCTCAAAGACGGGGAGTCTGCGTGAATTCCAATTTTGTGTTTATTGTGAGTGCCTTGGCGCTCACCGCAGTGGTGGTATTGGTCTTGATGTGGAGCTTGCTGCGCACGCGGGGAAACACCCAACCCAACCTGGCGCAGGCCAATCAGCAGGTCTACCGCCAGCAATTGAAAGACCTGGAAAAAGAGCACGCCCAAGGGGGGCTGAGTCCCGCCGACTTTGAACTTGCGCGCACCGAGCTGCTGGGGCGCCTGCTGGAAGACACGGCGCAAGCCGATGCGCCAGACGCCATCAAACCCCCGCGCACGCTGGTCAGTGCCATGGTGCTGGCCGTGTTTCTGCCCGTGGTGGCCATGTCCACCTACATGTGGCTGGGCGAGGTGGAGGGTTTGAATCCGGCCTTGGCCTCGGCCGAGGACAAAGACAAACATCCCGATCTGGAGGCGATGGCGGCCAGCCTGGCGCACAAGCTGGAATCGGACAGCGGCAACGCACAGCGCTGGGTCATGCTGGGCCGAACCTACCGGGCTCTCAATCAATATGACAAGGCCTTGCCGGCTTACCAAAAGGCGCTGACCTTGGGGGCGGACGATGACATTGCGCTGGAGCGTGCGGAAGTTTTGGCGCAACACCATGGCGGTGATTTCAAAGGCGAGCCTTGGGCGGTGATCAGGCAGGTGCTGGCCAAGAACGCACGCCACTTCAGTGGCTTGCTGCTGGCGGGCAGTGCGTCGTATGCGCAGGGTGACTACAAAACTGCTATTCGCTATTGGCAGCAAGCCCGTGACCAGCTGGAAGAGGGCGATGAAGAAATTCAAGGCATTGAGATCGCCCTGAACAAAGCCCGTGAAAAAGCCGGCGAACCCTTGGTCGCGTCCAGGCCTGTGCTTGCTTCGCCCCATGCAGCCTCGTCTACAGCCGCACCTGCGGCAGCCGCAGCGGCTGGTGCTGGCGTGGCCGGACGGGTCTCTGTCGACTCGGCCTTGAAAGCCTCTATTTCGCCGACTGATGTGGTGTTTGTCTATGCCACCCCAACCGACGGGCAAAAGATGCCGCTGGCCATTGTGCGCAAAATGGCGGCCGACTTGCCGTTTGACTTTGTGCTGGACGACAGCACGGCCATGAGTCCTGATCGCAAGCTGTCGTCGCAAGCCCAGGTGGTGCTGAAAGTGCGTATTTCCAAAACCGGTGAAGCCATGACCCGCGCGGGCGACTGGATTGGCGTGATCGATGCGGTGGCGGTGGGGGCGCGCCATGTGCGTCTGGTGGTGAATCGGCAAGCACCCTAAGACCCAGGCCATGTCGGGGTTGAATTAACAAAATTCTCAATCCTGTTGTATTCCTTGACTTGGCGCAAGTTTGAAAATTGAAACCAGCCTTAGCCTTGCGGGCATAGATTTTTCAACTTAGGCAATCATGGCGCAAGACAGTTTCACCCTCTCACTTCCAATGTCGGGGCTTGCTGTGCAGGCCATTTGCGAAGATGTGCTGCTTGAAAAATATGCCAAAGAGGGTGAGACCACCATCGCCGATGTGTATGCCCGCGTGGCGCGAGGCCTGGCCTCGGTAGAGGCGCCCCATCTGCAAGCAGATTACACCCAAGCCTTTTTTGACAACATGATGGCCGGCGCCATTGGTGCGGGGCGCATCATGAGTGCTGCGGGCACCGAGATCCAAGCTACCCTGATCAACTGCTTTGTGCAGCCCGTGGGTGACTGCATCCAGGGCATGGATGACGAAGGCTACCCAGGTATTTACGAAGCCTTGAAGCAAGCGGCTGAAACCATGCGACGCGGCGGCGGTGTGGGTTACGACTTTTCACGCGTCAGGCCCAAAGGCGCTGCAGTCAAGGGCACGGCATCCTTGGCCTCGGGGCCTTGCAGTTACATCAATGTGTTCGATCATTCATGCACCACGGTGGAAAGTGCCGGTGCACGGCGTGGCGCACAAATGGGCGTGCTGCGCATGGACCATCCGGACGTGATGGAGTTCATTTCCGCCAAACGCACGCCGGGGCGATGGAACAATTTCAACGTCTCCGTCGGCGTGACGGATCGCTTTATGCAAGCGGTCATGGAAGATGAGACTTGGTGCTTGGTGCATAAGGCCACACCGGGGCGCGCCTTGTTGGCGCAAGGCGCATACCTGCGCGAAGACGGTTTGTGGGTGTATGTGGAATCTCCGGCGCGCGACATTTGGCAAGCCGTGATGCAGTCGGCCTATGATTTTGCCGAACCCGGCATCTTATTTTTAGACCGGATTCACCAAGACAACAACCTGGCCTATTGCGAAAAAATTGAAGCCACCAACCCCTGTGGCGAGCAGCCTTTGCCGCCCTACGGTTGCTGTGATTTGGGGCCCATCATCTTGCCCCAGTTTGTGCACCACCCTTTCGGCCTGAATGGGCAGTTGCCCGCATTTGATTTTGATGCTTTCGTGCAATCTGTGGCGCTGCAAGTGCGGGCTTTGGACAATGTCCTGGAGCTGACCCATTGGCCCTTGCCCGAGCAGGCCGCCGAAGCGCAAGCCAAACGCCGCATTGGTGTGGGCTTTACCGGCTTGGGCGATGCGCTGGTGATGCTCAACTTGGCCTACAACAGCCAGCCCGGTCGCGACATGGCTGCGCGCATCGCCCGCGTGATGCGCGATGCAGCCTATGCCGCCTCGATTGAATTGGCCAAAGAGCGAGGCCGCTTTCCGGCCTTGGATGTGGCGGCCTATCTCCGTGCCCCCGGGTTTGCCAGCCGGCTCGAGCCGCAGATGAAGGAGGCGATCGCGGAATTTGGCATCCGCAACAGTCACTTGCTGTCGATCGCGCCCACGGGCACCGTGAGTTTGGCCTTTGCCGACAATGCATCGAACGGCATCGAGCCTGCTTTTTCGTGGTTTTACACGCGCAAAAAACGCGAAGCCGATGGCCAGATCCGTGAATACAGCGTTCAAGACCATGCTTGGCGCCTGTACCAAGCCATGGGCGGCGATGTGAATCAGTTGCCCGCGAGTTTTGTCACGGCTTTGGAGATGTCGGCGCAAGACCATATTGCGATGATGCAGGCGGTTCAGCCCTTCATCGATACGGCGATTTCTAAAACCGTCAATGTGCCTGTGGATTACCCGTTTGAAGATTTCAAAAGCTTGTACATGCAAGCCTGGCAGGCGCATTTAAAGGGTCTGGCCACTTACCGGCCAAATGCGATTTTGGGTTCGGTGTTGGAACTGACCCCTGCACCGGCTGCACCGGCACCGGTGTCCCCGGCTGTTGCTGCGGCCGATCCGCTGCGCGCGGTGCTGGAGCGGCGGCCACAAGGCGAGTTGCCCGCGGTGGCTGAAAAAATCATTTACTGGACGCAAGACGGCTCTAAAACGCTGTACCTGATCATTTCATTCATGACGGTGCAAGGCGTCGCGGATGGAAAGCCGATCAAGCTGGAGCGGGCGATTGAATTCTTTATGCCGGTGGGACAAAACGGCGAGTCACAGCAATGGATCACCTCCAGCATGCGGCTCTTGTCTTTGGCCGCGCGCGGTGGATTTTTGGCCCGCGCTTTGCATGACATGCGCAAAGTGGCCTGGGACCGTGGCCCCGTTCGACTGGGCACGATGCAAAAAGAAAATGGCACGCAGGTACCGATGTGGCACGACTCGGAAGTCGCTGCCGTGGCCTATGCGATTGAACAAATCATTGCGCGGCGCAGCAGTTCATCTCCTGGGATTGCAGACGCTGAATCTGACCCTGGCAACGCGCAGTCTGCGGCCGTGTTTCATCCTCAGCAGATGCAAGGCAAAAAATGCCCTGAATGTGGTGCGCACGCGATGATCAAAAAAGACGGTTGCGAGTACTGCACCCATTGCGGTCACATCGGAAGCTGCGGCTGAGCATGGACTTTGCCCCTTCGCCTCTGGCCGCGCTGTGGACCGAGCGCATGGTGCAATTCATGGCAAGGTATGTGTTGCCCTACAACGCGGCTTGGTACCAGTCGATTCAACAAGGCGTCTACCCGCCGCCTTTTCTGGAAGATCTGAAAACCCTCGCGAAAGAAGAAGGTTTGTGGAACCTGTTCTTGCCCGATTTGCAAGACCACGAACCCGGCACCCGGTTGAGCAATTTGGATTACGCCCCCTTGGCCGAATGCATGGGCCGAGTGCCTTGGGCGGCGGAAATTTTCAATTGCAGTGCGCCAGATACCGGCAATATGGAGTTGCTGCATCGCTTTGGCTCGCCCGCGCAGCGCACGCAGTGGTTGGCGCCTTTGATGCAGGGCGAAATACGTTCAGCGTTTGCCATGTCTGAGCCCGATGTGGCGTCATCGGATCCGACCAACTTGCAGACGCAAGTGGCGCTGGACGGTGATGAATGGGTGATTCACGGCCGCAAATGGTTCATCACCGGAGCGGCTCACCCGCAGTGCCAACTCTTGATCGTGATGTGCCGCAACGCCACCGAAGGCCAGGTGCCGGGGGAGGCGCATGCGCAACACAGTTTGATCCTGGTGCCCATGGACACCCCTGGGGTGAACTTGGTGCGCAATATTCCGGTGGTGCACCACCATGCGCCTGAGGGGCATTGCGAAATCGTCTTCAAAGCCGTGCGGGTTCCCAAGGACCACCTCTTGGGTGCGTGGGGACAGGGTTTTCAATTGGGTCAGGCGCGCTTGGGGCCAGGACGGGTGCATCACTGCATGCGCACCATCGGCCAATGCGAGTTGGCGCTGGAGTTGGCCACCGAGCGCGCCTTGGAGAGGCAAGCTTTTGGTCGGCATTTGTCCGACTACGCGAATGTGCAGGAGTGGTTGGCCCAGTCGCGCATCGAAATTGACCAAGCGCGCTTACTGGTTTTGCAAGTGGCGTGGATGTTGGATCAAGGCCAGATGGACCCGCATTTGCTGCGCGCCAAAGTCGCGGCCATCAAGGTCGTGGCAGCCCAATTGCAAACCCGTGTGGTGGACCGCGCCATGCAGGTGTTTGGCGCCATGGGTTTGTCGCCGGATACCCCTTTGGCTTATTTCTGGACCTGGGGGCGGGCGCTGCATTTGATGGACGGCCCCGACGAAGTGCATCTGCGTACCGTGGCGCGTTATGAGTTTGAGAAAACCAAAAATAAAATGGGCCAAGGCAGTGACTATTTCACCACGCCAGAGCAGATGCAAAGGCCCGCGCGGATTCGTTAGTCCTGGTGTGCATGGCCTCTCAGCCACGACAGTTCAGACAAAGCATGACCCACCGGCGTGCGATAGATCGCCGATGCACATCGCCATAAGCCTGCGCATGCACCACCAACATCTGCGGACGGTGGGCCAGCATGTAAGCCAAAGAGTGGGTCATGGTGAACTCCCGAGGTTCAGCGACGCGAACGGGTGAGGTCGCTCAACACTGCCATCAAAGCCGCGCCGGCCTCTTGGGCGCAGCGGCTGACCTCATCGGCCATGGCTTGCAATGTGGTGGGTGATTTGTGATTGAACATGGGACTCCTTCAATTTTTCATATGCGCCTGATAGGTCGCAATGTCTGTCAGATAACAACTACAGCTGTGCTGGCGCAAGCCTTCCCGATCCAGGATGTGCATCTGACCCCGCACGTAATGAATCAACTTCAGTTTCTTCAGAAAGGAGGCCGCATGGGTGATGCCGACCCTGCTTGTGCCCAGCATGTGCGATAAAAATTCCTGCGTCACGGCAAAGGTGTCATTGCCCGCACGGTCTTGGGTCATCAACAGCCACCGCGCGAGTCGGCCTTCAATCGCGTGGTACTGCGCGCAGGCCACGTTGTGTGCCAATTGCTGGATCACCACGTAGGTGTAGCGGTGCAGCAAGCGGTCCAGCTTGGGGGCATGCTTTAAGAGATGCAGAAAATCTTTTCGACTCAGACGAAGAGCCTCACCAGCGCCTTGCACGACGGCATCAAATGGCGCGTGTTTGTCCTGCAGCAACAGACTCAAACCGAGCATGCCCTCATGACCCACCAAGTGCACTTCAATGCACTCGTTTTGCGCCGTGGTGACCAGTTCCGAGATGAAAGCGGTGGTTGGAAAGTACACACAGGGCATCGATTCGTTGTGCGAATGCAAGACCTGTTCAAACGACAAGGTGACCATCTGAGCCATGTCCAGTAACTTGCGCTGCTCTGGCGCGGGCAATGCATCCACCAATTGATTGCCATGGCTGAGTTTCGTATTCATGGTCGCACCGCCATTTTTTCCAAGAGTTTTTGGAATTGGAAAAGAAGGTCCACCCGCAGTCTGTGGGCTAGCGTACAGAGGGGTTCATTTGCGCATATTCGCTCAATTGGAAAATTTTTATATCTTAAGTTCTAATTAAAAATAATTTTTTAACTTCATTTGATGTCTATGTGACTTGGATTACATATAAAAATACAAATTCATGTAAATATGTATCGTTTATTTATATAAAACAAAATAAAAGAAGCATTCAATGTCAAAAAATTTAGCTGTCAGTTTCAATAGTCCGCTCGTCAAAAGTCAAAATTCCTTGCTGGCCGCGATGCCTGCCCAGGAGTTTGAACGCTGGGCCCCCCATTTGGAATGGGTCGATCTCAAACTGGGCCAGGTGCTGCAGGAGTCCGGCACAGTCATCAGTCACGTTTATTTTCCAACCACCTCCATCATTTCTTTGTTGTATGTGCTGGAAGACGGGGCCTCGACAGAAATATCCGTCATTGGCTGTGAAGGCGTTCTCAATATTGCACAGATCATGAGTGGCCACGCGACACTCAGCCGTGCGGTTGTGCAAAGTGCCGGCGCGGCCTTGCGTGTGAGGGCCAGTGTGGTTCAGCACGATTTCGAGCACTCCAATCAAGTGAGACATTTAATGTTGCGTTATACCGAGGCGCTGATGTCGCAGATGACACAAACCGCAGTCTGCAATCGGCACCACACCTTGGATCAGCAATTGTGCCGTTGGTTGCTTTTGAGTCTAGACCGGTTGCGCAGCAATGACTTGCGTATGACGCAGGAGTTGATCGCCAATATGTTGGGGGTGCGGCGCGAGGGTGTGACTTCGGCCGCGGTGAAATTGCAAAAGAGCGGACTGATCGAGTATTCGCGCGGCCTCATTCATGTGATCGATCGCAAGGGTTTAGAAGCCCGATCGTGTGAGTGCTATGGCGTGGTCAAAAGGGAATACGACCGGTTGCTGCCCGCCAGCGTCAGTCGATGAGCACAGTTCTTGCCGCGGGTTAACGTGTCCGCTGCGACAACAACTGAACTTGCGCTGTCAAGTCACGCACCGCCTCCGTCAACGTGAGCAGTTCTTTGTCTTTCATGAGATCGATCTTCTCGTGCAATAACTCGATTTCCAATTCCGCCTTCACATTGATTTCGTAATCATTCTGGGCGTGCCGTCGGTCCAGTTCGGATTGCCGATTTTGGCTCATCATGATGGCAGGCGCGGTGTAAGCGGCTTGAAACGACAGCAGTAAATTCAGCAAAATAAAAGGGTAGGGGTCCCAGGTGCTGCTGCCCGACAGCACGTTGCCGATGATCCAAATGGCAATGGCGGTGCTTTGCAACACGATGAATCGCCAAGACCCCATCGTGGCCGCCACCAGATCGGCCAGTCGTTGACCCCGCGTCAAAGGGGGGCTGTGCAAATGGGTTTGCAGCACTTGTGTTTTGGGCGGCAACCGCAGTCGGTGTGCGCGGCGATGCATGCGCAGCAGTTCAAGTTGCCGAGTGTCTTCAGCGGACAAGATCACAGGATGGGGCAGGCGTGTGGTGTCGGTCATGGCGTTGGCCTTGCATGGAGTCAGCACAAGCCTACCAGTATCTTTGCGCGCTGCCCAGGAGGCCGTGGCGGCATGAAAAAAGCGCCTTGCAGGCGCTTTTTTAGAACTGGCGGAAGCGGTGAGATTCGAACTCACGGACCCTTTCGAGTCGACGGTTTTCAAGACCGTTGCAATCGACCACTCTGCCACGCTTCCTTCGGCAGTGATTGTAACCTTGCTTTGTCGATCACAATGAGGTCCTGTCCCATTTCACAAAGAGACTTCGCATGCGTACGCTGGCTTCACGTTTTCGTCTTGGCATGGCTTGGCTGGCGGCTGTTTTGGCCCTACTGGCCTTGGCGATTCAGCTCTCAGGTCATGGGTATTTTTGGCGGGCTTTGGCGGCCACCTATTTGCAAGGCCACACCACGGCGCACATTGATGACGCTGACAATTTTGCGCGGCGCACCATCGCGGCAGGCCCGTCGCAGCCATGGCCTGTCGATCCGCATCTGAATCAAAAGCCGTTGGATCCAGCCTTTCTCTCTTATTTAAAGCAATACGGCACGGCCGCCTTTGTGGTGGCGCACCAAGGCGCATTGCTGCATGAGCAGTACTTTGCGCCCTATGACCAGCGCAGTCGGACCAATTCTTTTTCGATGGCCAAAACCATCACCACATTGCAGGTGGGGATGGCTGTGCAACAAGGTTTTATTTCCAGCTTGGATGCACCCATCACCGAGCAATTGCCTGAATATGCTGGCGATGCACGCGGCCGCCAAGCGACCGTAGCGCAGTTGTCGGCCATGAAATCAGGACACGACTGGACCGAAAATTACTATCTGCCTCTGAACGTGACGACCGAGTTGTATTTTGGACGCGATGCGCAAAGTGTGGTGCTGCGCCAAGGCTTTGAGCGTGAACCCGGCAGCGCCTATGAGTACAGCAGCGGCTCGACCCAATTGCTGGGGGTATTTTTGAAACGTGCCTTGGCGGCCAAAGAGCCTGGCTTGACGGTCAGCACCCACCTGTCGCGCAGCCTGTGGCAGCCATTGGGCATGGAACATGAAGCCTTTTACACCTTAGACCGACCTGAGGCAGAAGGCGGCATGGAGCGGACCTACTGCTGCATATTTGCCACGGCACGGGACTATGCCAAGTTGGGCCAGTTGCTGCTGCAGGACGGGCAATGGCAAGGCAAGTCCTTGATTCCTTCCAGTTTTGTGGAGCGCATCCGCCAGCCTGATTTGATGCCTTACTACGGCCACTCGCTGTGGATGGATTGGCAATACAAGTACCCGTTTTATTTCATGCAAGGTCACCAGGGCCAGTATGTGATTGTCGTGCCTTCCAAGCAATTGGTGGTGGTACGGGTGGGGCAATTTCGCAACAAGACCGACAAGGGCCCCAATGGCGTGACGCCAGCCGAGGTCTACCAATTTGTCGATCAAGCGGTGGCTTTGCTGCCATGAAGGCGTCAGTTGCCCAAGGTGACTGGCGGGCAAAATAGCCAATGCTAGGATGGGTTTTTAAATCCAGGACAAGCCCCCATGCCAGCGCTGAACGCTAAAGAATTTGACATTGTGGTGCATGGCGCCACAGGTTTTACCGGCCGCTTGGTCATTGAATATCTACTCACCCGCGCTGACAGCGGCCTGCGCTGGGCCATGGGGGGCCGCAGCGCTGAAAAATTAGCCGCTGTGCGCGACGAAGTCGGCGCCCCAGCCGATACCCCTTTGGTGGTGATTGACAGCCATGACTCGGCCAGCTTGAATGCCTTGATGGCCCGCACGCGCTTGGTGTTGAGCACCGTGGGGCCTTACCAGTTGTACGGCAGCGAAATGGTCAAGGCCTGTGCCGAATCCGGCGTCGACTATGTGGACTTGTGTGGTGAACCCGCTTGGATGCGCCAGATGATCGATGCGCACCACGCCGCCGCCAAGGCCAGTGGCGCGCGCATTGTCTTCTCTTGTGGTTTTGACTCCATTCCCTTCGATTTGGGTGTGCTCAAGTTGCAGGCCGAAATGGGCCAGCGCTTCGGCACGCCAGCGTCGCGCGTCAGAGGGCGGGTGCGCAAAATGAAAGGCACTTTCTCGGGCGGCACGGCGGCCAGTTTCAAAGCGACCATGGCGGCGGCGGCCACGCAGCCTGGGGTGCTGGATTTGTTGAAGAACCCTTTTTCTTTGACCCCCGGTTTCACCGGGCCCAAGCAACCCACCGGCCACAAGCCCATGGTGGACGAGGTCATGGGCGTGTGGGTGGCTCCGTTTGTGATGGCGACCATCAACACCCGCAATGTGCATCGGTCCAACTTTTTATTGAAGCAGGCTTGGGGTGCTGATTTTGTCTATGACGAAATGATCGTGACCGGCCCCGGCGACAAAGGTCAAGCCGTAGCCGAAGCCATTGCCGCCGACAAAAGCATGAGCGGCTCTGATGTGCTCAAACCGGGCGAGGGGCCTTCGCGCGCTGAGCGTGAGGCAGGCTCCTACGATGTGCTGTTCATCGGTCACAACACTGCGGGTGACAGTTGCAGCGTGAGCGTGCAAGGTGACCGCGATCCCGGCTATGGCAGCACCTCCAAAATGATTTCCGAAGCCGCAATGTGCCTGCTGCAAGATGCCGCAGAAACCCCCGGTGGCATTTGGACACCCGCTACGGCCATGGGCCAAAAGCTGATCGATCGGCTGCAAGCCCATGCGGGCCTGAGCTTTCGCGTGGAGTGAGTACAAGGTATGTCACAAAACAAAGTCTGTTTGGTCATTGGCGCCGGTGACGCGACCGGTGGGGCCGTCGCCAAGCGCTTTGCGCGCGAGGGCTACACCGTGTGCGCGACACGGCGAACTTTAGACAAGCTTGCGCCCTTGTTGGCGCAGATCCGCGAGGCCGGCGGCGTGGCCCATGGGTTTGGCTCGGACGCACGCAATGAAGACGAGGTGGTGGCCTTGGTCGAGCAGATTGAGGCGACGATTGGCCCGATCGAGGTGATGGTGTTCAACATCGGTGCCAACTCACCCAACAGCATCTTGACCGAGACCGCGCGGCGCTACACCAAGATGTGGGAGATGGCGTGTTTGGCCGGCTTTTTGACCGGGCGCGAAGTGGCAAAACGCATGGTGACCCGCGCTGAGACCGCTACCCTAGGCAAAGCGCACAAGGGCACCATCATCTTCACCGGGGCCACAGCATCGTTGCGCGGCAGTTCACACTTTGCAGGCTTTTCCGGCGGCAAGATGGCACTGCGCGGCTTGGCGCAAAGCATGGCCCGTGAGCTAGGACCCATGGGCGTGCATGTGGCGCACAGCCTCATCGATGGTGCGATCGACACCGAGTTCATTCGCAGGCAATTTCCGCAGCGCTACGCACTCAAGGACGAGGGCGGCATTCTCAACCCCGATCACATTGCTGATGCGTATTGGATGCTGCACCAGCAACCGCGCGACGCCTGGACGCATGAGCTGGACCTGCGCCCCTACATGGAAAAGTTCTGAACCACTTGGAGACTCGCATGCCAAAATCGTTTGACTATTACTTTGACTTCGGCAGTTTGGCCACCTACTTGGCGCACACCCAGTTGCCGAAAATGTGTGCCGAAACCGGGGCCACCGCCAACTTGCTGCCCATGCTGTTGGGCGGGGTGTTTCAGGCCACGGGCAATTCGTCGCCCATGACCGTGCCTGCCAAGGGTCGGTATGTGTATGTGGACTTCAAGCGCTATGCCGATGCCTATGGCGTGCCGTTGAACATGAATTCCCACTTCCCGATCATCACCACCACACTCATGCGTGTGGTGACCGCTTTGCAAATGAAGAACGATCCGCGCATGGCCGCCTATATGGATGCGGTGTTCCAAGCCATTTGGGTGGACTCACTCAATTTGAACGACCCGGCCATCGTGGCCGAGGTCTTGACCCGGGCCGGACTCGATCCGGTGGAACTGTTGGCCATGGCCAATGAGCAGGCCACCAAAGACCAACTCAAGGCGGTGACGATGCGCGCCGTGGAGCGCGGTGTGTTTGGCGCGCCCACTTTCTTTGTGGGTGAGCAGATGTTTTGGGGCCAAGACCGTATCGAGCAAGTCAAGGCGGCGCTCAAGGCCTGAGCTTTGGCGCACTTTTTTAAAATTTCACAAAAACAGGCAGCTTCAGCATGAAAACTCAAATCACAGAACTGTTCGGCATTCAGCATCCGATCATTCAGGGCGGCATGCACTATGTGGGCTTTGCCGAGTTGGCGGCCGCGGTGTCCAATGCGGGCGGCTTGGGCATCATCACGGGCTTGACGCAACGTACCCCTGAAGCGCTGGCCAACGAGATTCGCCGCTGCCGTGACATGACGGACAAACCGATTGGCGTGAACCTCACGTTCTTGCCGACGGTGAGTTCGCCGGACTATCCAGGCTACATCCAGGCCATCATCGATGGCGGCATCAAGGCGGTCGAAACCGCGGGCAACAATCCGCAAAAATATTTACCCGCTTTGCATGCGGCGGGTATCAAGGTGATTCACAAATGCACCTCGGTGCGGCACGCCCTCAAGGCCGAGGCCATTGGTTGTGATGCCGTGAGTGTGGATGGTTTTGAATGCGGTGGTCACCCCGGTGAGGACGATATTCCGAACTTCATCTTGCTGCCGCGTGCGGCCGATGAGTTGAAGATCCCCTTCGTGGCCTCGGGCGGCATGGCCGATGGCCGATCTCTGGTGGCCGCGCTGGCGCTGGGCGCGCAAGGCATCAACATGGGTACACGTTTCATTGCGACGCGAGAAGCGCCGGTGCACGAGAACGTCAAGCAAGCGATTGTCGCGGCCAGCGAACTGGACACCCGTTTGGTGATGCGCCCTTTGCGCAACACCGAGCGCGTTTTGCGCAATGACGCGGTCGACCGTTTGCTGGAGAAAGAGCGCACCCTGGGGGCCAACCTGAAGTTCGAAGACATCATCGACGAAGTCGCAGGCGTCTACCCGCGCATCATGCAAAACGGCGAGATGGAAGCGGGCGCTTGGTCTTGCGGCATGGTGGCCGGGTTGATCCACGATGTGCCCACGGTCAAAGCCTTGATCGACCGCATCATGGCCGAGGCCGAGGCCATCATTCGCCAGCGTTTGATGGGCATGGTCTCTGCCTGAGCATGGCGGCCACAAGCCGATGAGGGCCAGGGCAAGGGCTAAGGCTCAGCGCAGCATGCCCCGGGTTTCAATGAAGTCAATCACCTCCTGCAAACCGGTTTGGGTTTTCAGGTTGGTCATGACAAAGGGCTTGAGACCTTGCGCGTTGGTGCGCATGCGGCGGGTGTCGGCTTCCATCACGCCCAGGTCTGCGCCCACGTAGGGTGCCAGGTCGGTTTTGTTGATGACAAACAAATCGCTCTTGGTGATGCCGGGGCCGCCTTTGCGCGGAATCTTCTCACCCGCGGCCACGTCGATCACATAAATCGTCAGGTCCGACAACTCGGGGCTGAAGGTGGCGGCCAGGTTGTCGCCACCGCTTTCGATGAACACCACGTCGGCATTCGGGAATTTTTCCAGCATGCGGTCGATCGCTTCCAGGTTGATGGAGGCATCTTCGCGGATGGCGGTGTGCGGGCAGCCGCCGGTTTCCACACCCATGATGCGCTCGGCTTCCAGCGCGCCGCTCACGGTGAGAATGCGTTGGTCTTCTTTGGTGTAAATGTCGTTGGTGATGGCAATCAGGTCCCAGCGTGTGCGCATGGTTTTGCACAGCATTTCCAGCAAGGTGGTTTTGCCGGAGCCGACTGGCCCGCCAATGCCCACGCGCAAGGGGGGCAAGGATTTGGTGCGGTTGGCGATGTGGTGCAAGGTGCTCATGGGGTCGGTGCTCGGGGGGTCAGGATCTGAATAAACGGGAGTATTGGGTTTCGTGGCGTGCAGAGGCAATCGCCAGCATGGGACAAAACGCCTGACGCTCATCGTCAGGCAGTTGCAGGGCGTGCGCCACGGCCTGCGGAATTTCGTGCGCCAGGCGCGCCAAGATGCGTTGCCCCGCGCTTTGACCCAGCGGCACCGATTTGATGGCCGCTTGGGTCATGTTCTCGGCCCAGCCAAAAGCAAAGGCTTGCAAGGCTTGTTCCAACGGCGCACGGGCCAAGGACAAGGCCAGCGCCATGACCAAGGGGTAAGTGGGCGGCAGGGCGCTGCACAAGCTCAGTGCGCTGGCGGGGGCCGTGCCCTGGTTGCGCAGCCAGTCGAGCAGGGAGCGGCCCATTTGCTCGGTTTGCAAGCGCATCTCAAAACTCTCGCGCGTGCTCAGCACCCAGTCGTTGAGCGCTTGCAACCGCTCAACCCCTGCGGGCGTGGCGTTCTCTGGCCAAGCGCTCAAGGCCTGGGCTACCACCGCCAGATCGCCACGCGCTTGTGACAGGTGCAGCTGGTCGGCCAGCCAATCGGCGGCGCTGGCTTCGTCGTGCACCCAGCCGTGCTCGATGGCCGACTCCAGTCCTTCAGAATACGAAAACCCGCCAATCGGCAAAGCCGGTGAGGCCAGCCAGATCAGTTGCAGCAGGCTGCTGACGTCAGTGTGCATGCGGGCCGTGGTCGTGCGCATGCCCATGATCGTGATCGTGATCGTGATCGTGATCGTGATCACAGCCCGGGCCGTGCACATGCGGTTCAGGATGGGCGTGGGCGTGCGTGTCTGCGTGTGCATGTGCGTGCGAATGAGCACCATGGCTTGAATACGCGCCCGACTCGGGCTCAAACGGCGCATCCACGGGGTTCACGATCAGGTGCATGGCGCGCAGCATGTCGGCCAGCACATGGTCGGGTTCGATCTGCAAATAGTCAGGTCGCAACTCGATCGGCACATGGCGGTTGCCGAGGTGGTAGGCGGCGCGGGTCAAGTCAAACGCCGAGCCGTGCGCGGTGCAGGCGGTGATGCGCAGCACGCTTTGCGGCGCAGCTTCCACACGGATCAGCGAGCCGTCTTCGGCAATCAATACATCGCCGCCGCGCACCACGGTGCCGCGCGGCAGAAACACGCCCACGCTGCGGCCCAAGGAGTCGGTGGTTTCAAAGCGGCTTTTTTGCCGCAGGTCCCAGTCCAGCGTCACCGTGGCGGCGCGTTTCACCAGCACCGAGGCCAGGCCCTGGCCTTGCGGAATCAATTTGGCAGTTTGCAGCATCAGAATAAAAAGTAGCGTTGGGTCATGGGCAAGCTGGTGGCGGCCTCGCAGGTCAGCAACAAGCCGTCCGCTCGCACGGCGTAGGTTTGAGCGTCTACTTCCATGCGCGGCAGGTAGTGATTGTGGACCATGTCTTTTTTGCCAATGCCGCGCACGCCTTTAACGGCCGCCAGGGTTTTGGACAGGCCAAAGCGCTGGCCAATGCCTGCAGCCAAACCAGCTTGCGACACGAAGGTCAGCGAGCCTCTGGCCAAAGCGCCGCCGTAGCTGCCAAACATGGGCCGGTAGTGCACGGGCTGCGGCGTGGGAATGGAGGCGTTCGGGTCGCCCATGGCGGCCATGGCGATGAAGCCACCTTTCAAAATCAACGCAGGTTTCACGCCAAAGAACGCCGGTTTCCAAATCACCAAGTCGGCCCATTTGCCCACCTCAATGCTGCCCACTTCGTGGCTGATGCCGTGGGCAATCGCCGGGTTGATGGTGTACTTGGCGATGTAGCGTTTGACGCGGAAGTTGTCGTTGCGGCTGTCGTCTTCGGGAAGGCTGCCACGTTGCACCTTCATCTTGTGCGCTGCTTGCCAGGTGCGGATGATCACCTCGCCGACCCGGCCCATGGCCTGGCTGTCGCTGCTCATCATGCTGATGGCGCCCAGATCGTGCAGCACGTCTTCGGCGGCAATGGTTTCTTTGCGGATGCGGCTTTCGGCAAAGGCCAAATCCTCGGCAATCGAGGCGTCTAAGTGGTGGCACACCATCAGCATGTCCACATGCTCGTCCAGCGTGTTGTGGGTGTAGGGCATGGTGGGGTTGGTGGAGCTGGGCAAAAAGTTCGCCTCGCCCACCACCCGCAAAATGTCCGGCGCATGGCCGCCGCCCGCGCCCTCGGTGTGGAATGCACACAGGGTGCGGCCCTTGGTGGCGGCGATCGTGTCTTCCACAAAACCGCTCTCGTTCAGCGTGTCGGAGTGGATCGCCACCTGGGTGTCGGTGGCCTCAGCCACGTCCAAACAGTTGCTGATGGCGGCGGGCGTGGTGCCCCAGTCTTCGTGCAGCTTCAGGCCAATCACGCCGGCGTTGATTTGTTCTTGCAGCGCGCCGGGCAGGGCGGCATTGCCCTTGCCCAGAAAACCCAAGTTCATCGGAAACGCGTCGGCCGCTTGCAGCATCCGCTCGATGTTCCAGGGGCCGGGCGTGCAGGTGGTGGCAAAGGTGCCGGTGGCCGGGCCTGTGCCGCCGCCCAGCATGGTGGTGATGCCTGAGGCCAACGCTTCTTCAATTTGCTGTGGGCAGATGAAGTGGATGTGCGAGTCGATGCCGCCGGCGGTGACGATATTGCCTTCGCAGCTGATGACCTCGGTGCCCGGGCCAATGACGATGTCCACGCCCGGTTGCGTGTCGGGGTTGCCCGACTTGCCCATCGCTGCAATGCGGCCGCCTCTGAGGCCGATGTCGGCCTTGACGATGCCCCAGTGGTCGATGATCAGCGCGTTGGTCAGCACCGTGTCCACGGCACCGCCACCGGAGGGGCCCGTCCCAGTCCCATCGCGTGTGCGCTGCGACTGCGACATGCCATCGCGAATCGTCTTGCCGCCGCCAAACTTGGCTTCTTCGCCGTAACCGCCGGCACGCAGCGTCAGGTCTTGTTCGACTTCAACGAGCAAGTCGGTGTCGGCCAGGCGCACCCTGTCCCCCACGGTGGGGCCAAACATTTCGGCGTAAGCGCGTTTACCCATCGTCGCCATCAAACTGCTCCTTGTGTGTTGCGTGCCGCTTCCGCCGCGGCTTGGATGGGGCCATTCACGAGCCCGCGAAAGCCATACACATGGCGCTCGCCGGCATAGTCCACTAGCTCCACGGTGCGTTGCTGGCCGGGCTCAAAGCGCACCGCCGTGCCGGCAGCGATGTTCAAGCGCATGCCGTGCGCAGCGGCGCGGTCGAAGGCCAGCGCTGCATTGGTTTCGGCAAAGTGGTAATGCGAGCCGACTTGGATCGGGCGCGAGGCAGTGTTTTGCACCACCACCGTCGTGCAACGGCGACCCGGGTTGAGCGTGTGCTCGCCGGCGTCGATCAGCAGTTCTCCAGGAATCATGGGGGCCTCGATCTTGAGTTCAAACAATGGGTTGGTGCACGGTGACCAATTTGGTGCCATCAGGGAAGGTCGCTTCCACTTGGATGTCCGGAATCATCTCGGCAATGCCGTCCATCACGTCGGCGCGGGTCAGGAGGGTACGACCTTCGCTCATCAGTTGCGCCACGGTTTTGCCGTCGCGCGCACCTTCCATCACGGCGGCGCTGATGAAGGCCATGGCTTCGGGGTAGTTGAGTTTGAGCCCGCGCGCTTTGCGGCGCTCGGCCAGCAAACCTGCCGTGAAGATCAAGAGCTTGTCTTTTTCGCGAGGGGTGAGTTCCATATTGGTGCGGGGTGTGAAAGTTTCAATGAATGCCTATGCCACTTGCAACTTATGTGCCCTGTTCTGCGGCGTCGAGGCGGTGAGGTGAAGGGTTATTTTGGTGCGTTTCTGGATCTGGTGATCGTGTGTGCGCCAAATTGGTGATTTTGTTGATTGGGTCTTGACCGAGGTCGTTGGGCTTTGCATCTATTAGTGGTCTGTTGCTGATTCTAAGGAAGGATCGCTTCTGTGGGGGATAAAAAACAAGCTGGCACAGCACTTGCAAAAGGAAGAGTAGAGCTGCTGGACTTCACTGCTCAAAATCTTTTTTAACTGGAGTGATCTCATGATGAATCGTCGTGGCAACCTGAAAGCCCTGGCATTGGCAAGCGCAATGGCCGCAGGCACCCTCTCGTTTTCTTTGCAAGCCCAAGCGGCTGACACCATCAAGGTGGGTATCTTGCACAGCCTGTCTGGCACCATGGCCATTTCTGAAACCGTGTTGAAAGACACCGTGCTCATGGCCATTGACGAAATCAACGCCAAGGGCGGTTTGCTGGGTAAAAAATTGGAGCCTGTGGTGGTGGACCCGGCTTCGAACTGGCCATTGTTCGCTGAAAAAACCAAGCAGCTCTTGGGTCAAGACAAAGTGTCGGTGATTTTTGGTTGCTGGACTTCGGTATCGCGTAAATCGGTCTTGCCCGTGGTGGAAGAAATGAACGGCCTGTTGTTCTACCCGGTGCAGTACGAAGGCGAAGAGCTGAGTAAGAACGTGTTCTACACCGGCGCTGCGCCTAACCAGCAAGCCATCCCCGCGGTGGACTACCTAATGAGCAAAGACGGCGGCGCCGCCAAGCGCTGGGTCTTGCTGGGTACCGACTATGTCTACCCCCGTACCACCAACAAAATCTTGCGCGCTTACCTGATCAGCAAAGGCGTGAAAGAGTCGGACATCGACGAAAAATACACACCGTTTGGTCACTCCGATTACCAAACCATCGTGGCTGACATCAAGAAATTCTCCGCTGGCGGCAAGACCGCTGTGGTCTCCACCATCAACGGTGATTCCAACGTGCCTTTCTACAAAGAACTGGGCAACGCCGGCTTGAAAGCCAAAGACGTTCCTGTCGTGGCTTTCTCGGTGGGTGAAGAAGAGTTGCGCGGCGTGGACACCAAGCCTTTGGTGGGTCACTTGGCCGCTTGGAACTACTTCCAATCCATCAAGAATCCTGCCAACGACGAGTTCATCAAAAAATGGTCGACCTATGCCAAAGCCAAGGGCATTGCCGGTCACAAAGACAAGCCTTTGACCAACGACCCGATGGAAGCGACTTACATCGGTATCAACATGTGGAAGCAAGCGGTTGAGAAAGCCAAGTCCACCGATGTCGACAAAGTCATCGCGGCCATGGCCGGTCAAACCTTCAAGGCACCGAGCGGCATCACCTCCAAGATGGACGAGAAAAACCACCACTTGCACAAGTCGGTGTTCATCGGCGAGATCAAGGCCGATGGCCAGTTCAACGTGGTGTGGAAGACACCCGGCCCGGTCAAAGCCAAGCCATGGAGCCCCTACATTGCTGGCAACGACGTCAAGCCTGACGAGCCTGTCAAGAAGTAATTTTGTGTAGTCCTCACCCAAGGAAGGGGCGTGAGCCCCTTCTTTTTTGGGACCGTTAATTTTCGACAGAGACAACTCAAGCGGTGCGGATGAACCCATGCTGCAGGAACTGAACAGATGATTCGATTCAGGATTTTGGCCCCAGCCATGCTCGCATTGGCCCTTTGTGCTTCAGGTGGGATGGCCCATGCGCTCACCGCTCAGGACATGCGTGCCATGGTCGAGGGTGAGACCGATGCCCGCATTCAAGCGCTGGGCAAAGCCGTGGTGCAAGCCGACGACAAGACCGTGCTGTTTTTGCAAGCCTTGGCCGACGATGCCGTTAAATTGGTGGGCGACCAAGTGCTGGTGATCAAAGGCGAGCAAGGCCTGGACTTGCTCACTGGGAAATCGCAAGCCTTGCCCGACACCGCGCAAGATGTGATCAGCAACAACCGCTTTCGCGGTGAAATCGATAACGCCTTGGCGGCATTGAAATTGTTCAGCCCCGATGCCACTTTGCGCAAAGCGGCCGTGCTGGCCTTGCTGAAAGAACCCGACGCCGCCAAACTGCCTTTGCTGGACAAGGCCTTGGCGCAAGAAAAAGACGAGCAGATTGCGACTTGGATTCGCTTGGCCCAAGCCGCGGCGCAACTGGGCAGTGAGGATGTCGCCATCCGCATGCAAGCGGCCAAAGCTTTGGCGCAAAGCAAAACCCCTGAAACCCAACTGCAACTGAACCAACGCCTGGGGCAAGAGACCGACCCCCAAGTCAAAGCGCAACTGCAAGCGTCTTTGCGCGACATCGAGGGGGCGTTGCACTGGGGCGAGCGACTGGGCGCCTTGTTCACCGGCGCGAGCCTGGGTTCCATCTTGCTCTTGGTGGCCTTGGGCCTGGCCATCACCTACGGGCTGATGGGCGTGATCAACATGGCGCATGGCGAGCTGATGATGATTGGCGCGTACGCCACTTATGTGGTGCAAGCCTTGTTTCGCAAGTACCTGCCTGACGCTTTTGATTTTTATTTGGTGCTGGCCGTGCCCTTGGCCTTCATGAGCTCGGCCTTGGTTGGCGCCGTGCTGGAGCGCAGCATTTTGCGCCACCTGTATGGTCGTCCTTTGGAGACCTTGCTGGCCACCTGGGGCATCAGCCTGGTGCTGATGCAAGGCGTTCGCTCGCTCTTTGGCGCGCAAAACGTGGGCGTTGAAAACCCCAGCTGGATGAGCGGTGGTGTGCAGGTGATGTCCAACCTGACCTTGCCCTACAACCGCTTGGTCATCATCGCCTTTGCCGGCCTGGTGCTGCTGGGCATGGCGCTGTTGATTGGCAAAACCCGCCTCGGCTTGTTTGTGCGCGGCGTGACGCAAAACCGCCCCATGGCGTCCTGCATGGGCGTCAACACCGCGCGCATCGACACCTATGCGTTTGCGCTGGGCTCGGGCATTGCCGGCCTGGCCGGTTGCGCGCTGAGCCAGGTGGGCAACGTGGGACCGGATCTGGGTCAAAGCTATATCGTGGATTCGTTCATGGTGGTCGTGCTGGGCGGGGTTGGCCAGTTGGCTGGCACGGTGTACGCCGCGTTGGGCCTGGGTTTGATCAACAAAATTCTCGAAGGATGGACCGGCGCGGTGCTGGCCAAAATCTGCGTGTTGGTGTTCATCATCATCTTTATCCAGAAACGCCCGCAAGGAATTTTCGCCATGAAAGGCCGCAGTGCGGAGGCCTGATATGACCACTTCAAAATTCTCATTACCTGCGGTTGCGCCCTTGTTCAGCCGCGCCGGGGGCTTGGCCTTCATCATGGCTTTGCTGGCGGTGTGCGCTGTGGCGCCGTTGCTCAATTTGGTGGCTCCGGCAGACAGTGTCTTTCACATGAGTGACTACGCTGTGGCCCTCTTGGGGAAAATCATGTGCTACGCCATTTGCGCGCTGGCCATGGACTTGATCTGGGGCTACACCGGTATTTTGTCTTTGGGCCACGGCCTGTTCTTTGCGCTGGGTGGCTATGTGATGGGCATGTACCTGATGCGCCAAATCGGCGCCGACGGTAACTACAAAAGCGC
>CAIWWN010000061.1 GCA_903916355.1 uncultured Burkholderiales bacterium
ATTTTTTCGGCATCTTCGTCTGGAATTTCAATGCCAAACTCGTCTTCCAATGCCATCACCAATTCCACTGTGTCCAAGGAGTCGGCACCCAGATCGGCCACGAAGGCTTTTTCGTTGGTGACTTGAGACTCTTCAACGCCGAGTTGCTCAGCAATGATTTTTTTGACACGTGCTTCGATATCGCTCATGGTTCCCTCTGAGGGTTGTGAAAAATGAGATTTTAACCGCCTCTGCCCGTCCAAACCTGACGAACCCCAAAACGGTCACTTTAAATACACCGTTCAGGCCATGAACATGCCGCCGTTGACGTGTAATTCTTGACCTGTGACATAAGCGGCCAGAGGGCTGGCCAGGTAGCTGACCGCATGGGCGATGTCGGAAGGTTGGCCTAAATGCCCCAAAGGAATCTGATTCAAAAGGGCTTTGTGCTGCTCTTCGGGCAGTGCGGCTGTCATGTCGGTGTCAATGAAACCTGGTGCCACACAGTTCACCGTGATGTTGCGACTGCCCAACTCGCGCGCCAGCGCCCGGGTCATGCCGGCTACACCCGCTTTGGCCGCAGCATAGTTGGCTTGACCCGGATTGCCAGAGGCGCCGACCACGCTGGTGATGCTGATGATGCGGCCATAGCGCTGCTTCATCATCGGGCGCATCACGCAGCGACTCATGCGAAACACCGCCTTGAGGTTGGTGTCCAACACCGCGTCCCAGTCGTCGTCTTTCATGCGCATGGCCAAGGTGTCGCGGGTGATGCCTGCATTGTTGACCAGTACATGCACGGCGCCATGTTCTTTGATGATGCTGTCCATCAGGGCCTCTGCGGCCGCGCCATCATTGACGTTCAGATTGGCGCCGCGGCAACCAGGGTAAGCCGCCAAGGCGGAGGTGATGCGCGCTGCGCCTTCGTCTGTGGTGGCGGTCCCGATGACTTTCAAGCCCTGCTGGGCCAACTGCAAGGCAATGGCTGCACCAATGCCGCGCGAAGCGCCTGTGACCAAGGCCACTTGACCTGCAAATTGAATTTCACTCATACCAAGAGACCTTTCACTTCGTTCAAAGAGGCGGGGTCGAACAGCGCCAGCCCCGTCATGTCGGCATCAATCCGTTTGGTCATGCCAGCCAGCACCTTGCCCGGGCCGCATTCGACCACGGTCGTGATGCCTCGGGCCTTGATGGCCTGCACACATTCCACCCAACGCACCGGGCCAAAGGCCTGACGAAACAAGGCTTCGCGAATGCGTTGCACATCGGTTTCAACCAACACATCGATGTTGTTCACCACCGGGATTTGGGGCACCGCGAAAACTGTGTCGGCCAATTTCAAGGCCAATTTGTCGGCAGCAGGCTTCATCAAACGGGAATGAAACGGGGCCGAGACCGGCAGCAACAAGGCGCGCTTGGCGCCGTTGGCTTTGAGAATTTCACAGGCTTTGTCGACAGCGGCTTTGCTGCCGGCAATCACGGTTTGACCCGCATCATTGAAGTTCGCCGCTTCCACCACTTCGTTGCTGCCAGCTGGAAATGTGGCCTGCGCCTCTTGGCAGCCGGCGATCACTTGCGCCGAAGGCATGCCCAAAATAGCGGCCATGGCGCCCACGCCCACCGGCACCGCTTCTTGCATCGCCGCCGCGCGAAAACGCACCAAGGGCGCTGCTTGCGCCAAGGTCAACACACCTGAGGCGACCAAGGCCGAATACTCACCCAAAGAGTGCCCGGCCACCACGGCCGGTACAGCGCCGCCTTCGGCCAACCAGGCGCGGTAAGCGGCCACTGCCGCGACCAGCATCACCGGTTGGGTGTTGGTGGTCAGGGCCAGAGCTTCTTTGGGGCCTTCATGTATGAGGTGGGTCACATCTTCGCCCAGGGCGTCAGAGGCCTCCTTCAAGGTTTCGAGGACGGCGGGGTGATCGCCCCAGGCATCGAGCATGCCGACCGATTGAGAGCCTTGCCCGGGAAAAACAAATGCGAATGTGGTCATGGTGTTGTTCATGAAAAGTAAAACTCTGCGGGGTCAGTTGGTGACTGCACACTCCCCGCGCAACATCGAAAGCGGCCCGCTCAGAGTTTGAGCAGCACCGAACCCCAGGTGAAACCACCCCCAACACCTTCGAGCAGGAGGGTTTGACCCTTTTGAATGGTGCCGTTGCGCACCGCGTGATCGAGCGCCAACGGAATCGACGCGGCAGAGGTGTTCCCGTGCTGATCGACAGTGACGATCACCTTGTCCATCGACATTTTCATTTTGCGCGCCGTGCTTTGCATGATGCGGATGTTGGCCTGGTGGGGAATCAGCCAGTCGATGTCGGCATCGGTCAAATTCGCCTTGGCCAAGCTGGCGCGGGCGGTTTCTTCGAGCACGCCCACGGCCAATTTAAACACCGCTTGTCCGTCCATCTTTAGCACCGGATCGCCCAGCACCGAGCCGCCGGACACATGGCCGGGCACGCACAAGATGCCCGCATGTTTGCCATCGGCATGGATGTCGGTGGCCAAAATACCGGGCACATCAGAAGCCTCCAGCACCACGGCGCCAGCGCCATCGCCAAACAGCACGCAGGTGGTGCGGTCTTTGAAATCGAGAATACGGCTGAACACCTCGGCGCCAATCACCAGCGCTTTGTTGGCGGTACCGGTCTGAATCAAGGCGTGCGCCACGGTCAGCGCGTAGATAAAACCGGTGCACACCGCCTGAACGTCAAACACCGGGCAACCGGCGATGCCCAGCTTGTGCTGGATCAGCGCGGCGGTGGAGGGGAAGACCATGTCGGGGGTGGACGTCGCCACGATGATCAGATCGATCTCTTCGGGCTTGACGCCCGCGGCTTCCATGGCTTGAAGCGCTGCTTGCACACCCAAATCGCTGCTGGACATACCGGCATCGACAAAGTGACGGGCACGAATGCCGGTGCGCTCCACAATCCACTCGTCAGAGGACTCCACACCTTGCGTGGCCAGTTCGGCCACCAGATCGGCGTTGGTCAGTCGGCGGGGTGGCAGGTAACTGCCAGTGCCAGTGATGCGGGAATAACGACTCATTCTTGTGGGACCGCTGCGGCGACCTTATCCACCTGCATGCCCGCCAACAAGGGGGCAGCATGGGTAATTCGGGCCTGCAAAAGATCTAGCAGTTGATGACTGGCTGCATCATACGCCCGGTTCAAGGCGGTTTCGAACGCCAACTCGTCAGCAGAGCCATGGCTCTTGAACACCAAGCCGCGCAAGCCCAGCAAGGCCGCACCGTTGTAACGACGGTGGTCCACGCGAGATTTGAATGCAGAAAGAACCGGATAAGCGAAGAAAGCAGCTATTTTGGTAAAAATGCTGCGGGAAAATTCTGCCGTTAAGAAGCCGCCGATCATGGTCGCCAAGCCCTCGCTGGCCTTGAGCGCCACATTCCCGACAAAGCCATC
>CAIWWN010000062.1 GCA_903916355.1 uncultured Burkholderiales bacterium
AGGCTGTCGTGACCTCAAACTCTCGAACCGCCGGGTGCGGACCCGCATGCCCGGTGGTGTGGCAGGGGCGGCTGCAACAATTGCAGCCCCCCTATGCCGATTACACGGACTGCCAGGCAAGAAGCTGGGCCTTATTGAGGGCCCGCCCCTGTAGCGCCATTACTTCAGCTCGCTGGCAATCAGTTTGAGGATTTTCTCGGCGTTCTCGGAGGTGTCTGCCACGCCCTCGGCCGTCAACACCGAGATGCTGGAGGTGCCGGCTGCAGTGGTCAGCGTCACGCGGTATTTGAGAGGGGCTGGCGTCGCAGTTTCTTTGCTGAACAGCTTGCTAAAGAAGCCCGGCTCCTTGCCGTTGCTCCCTGCTGGGACATAACGCACAAAGTAAACCCCTTTGCTGCGGTCACGGTCTTCGACGGTGAAGCTGGTGCGGTCCAGCGCCACACCCAGTCGTCGCCAAGCGCGGTCGAAATCGTCTTTGATTTCGATGACCGGCAAGTTGTTCACTTTCACCACGGAGGCCGTAGCCGCAGCAGGTGCATCCTTCGAGGCGCTGACGGCGGTTTGTGGGCCGCTGACGCCGCCAATCTTGAGCATCAAACGGCGCATGAATTCAATTTCCAACTCGGGGTCAGCAGCTCGGGGTTGCCACATGGTTTGGGTCTTACCTTCACTCGAATAGACCTCCACCATGCCGCGGTGGGTGATGTAAACCTCCACGCCGCCCTGCGTATTGCGCTCGATGCGGGTGCGGAAGCGGTCGCGCTCGCCCGTGGAATACAAACCGTCCAACACGCGGCCAATGGTCTTGCGAATGAAATCTTGCGGGATCTTGGCGCGATTTTCTGCCCAGTCGGTTTCCATGATGCCCAAGTCCGCTTGCTCGGTGCTCAGGTTGAAACCATTCTCTTTCCAAAAGTCCTGCAGCGTGATCCAGACCTTGTCGGCGGGCTGATTCACCAGCACCCAGCGTTGACTGCCAGAGCGCTCCATGCGGGCGTCACCCACGCTGGCGCTGGCGGTGCCATTGTCTGCGGCCTTGGCCGCAGCGCTTTGAAAGCCGGAGGCCGTTGCCGAGTTGCTTTCCAGGATGTAGCGAGAATCCTTGCGCAGCTGCGTCAGGTCCGGCGGGATCTCCAAGGTGGAGGCTTTGCTGGCGCTTTTGTAGTTGACCTTGTCTTCCTCCAAGGCGGAACAAGCGGCCAGTGCGGCGGCCATGGCCAACACAGTGACTTGACGGGCGGAATGGGTAAAACGATTCACGTGTAATTTCCTGAAGAAGGAGCAGGGAGGGCTGAGGAAGTGCGGCCTGGGCCTATTAAATCAGACCGCTGTCGCGCAAGGCGGCTTCGACCACGGGCTCAAATTGCGTGGACATCGGGGTCAGCGGCAAACGCAGGGTGCCGCTGCACAAGCCCATGCGCTGCATGGCCCATTTCAGCGGGATGGGATTGGCTTCGACGAACAGATGCTTGTGCACTGGCATCAATTTGAATTGGATCGCCATGGCGGTTTGAATATCGCCCGCCAAAGCGGCCATGCACAGCTCGTGCATCAAGCGCGGCGCAATGTTGGCTGTGACGCTGATATTGCCCGAGCCGCCGCACAACATGGTGGCCACGGCGGTCGGGTCGTCGCCCGAGTACACGGCAAAACCTTCAGGCACGTCGCGGATCAGCCACTGTGCGCGTTCCAGGTTGCCGGTGGCTTCTTTGATGCCGACGATGCCGGGCACTTTGGACAGGCGAATCACGGTGTCGTGCTGCATATCGGCCACGGTGCGGCCGGGCACGTTGTACAAAATGATAGGCAAGCCCGGCACGGCTTCGGCAATGGCCTTGAAGTGCTGGTACAGGCCTTCTTGGGTCGGGCGGTTGTAGTAGGGCACCACCTGGAGTTGGCAGTCTGCGCCCACGCTTTGGGCGAACTTGGCTAACTCAATGGCTTCGGCGGTGGAGTTGGCGCCGCAGCCGGCCATGATGGGGATGCGCTTGTTGGCTTGCTCAACCGCGACGCGGATGATTTCCCGGTGTTCTTCGACATTGACCGTAGGCGACTCGCCGGTGGTGCCGACCACGCACAGGCAGTCGGTGCCCTCGGCAATGTGCCAATCAATCAGTTTGCGCAAAGTGGGGTAATCCACACTGCCGTCGGCGAGCATGGGGGTTGCCAGTGCGGGAATGCTGCCTTTGATGGGCGTGAATGAGGTCGTCATGGCCGTGTTTGTTTGCAGGTAAAAGAGCATTCTAACGACTGGCGTCGCCGCGCCGTTGACCGGCATCGGCCAGGCCTCACAGGGGGTAGGGTGTGAGCGAGGTCTGGGGGGCTTCGCGCACTGCCGCAATGCGTTGAATAAAGCGCGCCGGACCCTCTAAATAGCCGTCTTCATAGGCCACCACCCGCAGGCCTTGGCACACGCTCAGCAGTTCGCCGGGTTGCAGCAAAAAGTCGGCGCGTGAGGGTTTGCCCACCGTTTCGTTGCCTGATGTAAAGGTTTCATACAGCAAGACCCCACCGGGGACCAGGCTGGTCAGCAGGGTGGGCAGCAGCGCGCGCCACAGGTAATGCGTGACCACCACAGCGTCAAAGGTCAAATCGGGAAAAGGCCAGGGGCCGTTTTCAATATCGGCCAAAAGAGCATGGCCCCAGGGGCGTGCGGCTTCAATGGCCTGCGGCGAGCGGTCCACGCCGGTGACGGCATGGCCGCGCTCGGCAAAAAACTGCATGTGCCGGCCTGCGCCGCAGGCCACGTCGAGCACGGTGCCATGGGGCGCAACCAGGTGCGCCCATTTTTGAATCCAGAGCGAGGGCGGCTCGGTGCCGTGAAGTGGGTTTTGCATGGGGTAATGAGCATAAAAGAGGTGGAGGTGCGGTCAACGGGGCTTGACTTCGTCTTTGAGTGCCGCTATCGCCATTTTCTCCACCAGGCCGGGGGCCAGCAGCTTCAAAAAGCGACCGATCTTGCCTTGGGCCGACATGACGACTTCGCGCTGGCGCCGGTTCATGCCTTGCACAATAAGTTGGGCGCATTCTTCGACGCTCATGGCCTTGTCTTCTTTCAAGCCGCTGGAGCCGGCGGGCTGGCCTTGGGCGTTCAGGCCACGGTAGCGGATTTGGGTGGCCACCACGCCGGGGTAGGCGGTCGTCACGCTGACGCCTGTGGCGCGCAACTCGGCGCGCAGCGCTTCAAAGAATCCGGTCATGGCAAATTTACTGGCACTGTAGGCGGTGCGCCCCGGCACCCCCACCAGCCCCGCCAGTGAAGACACGGCCACCAAGCGCCCCCGCGTGGCCTTCAGGTGCGGCAAGGCCGCGTGCGTGCACCACACGCTGCCCCACAGGTTGACGCGCATCAGGTCTTCGTACCACCCCAGGTCTTCGGTTCTGACATCGGCAAACAGCGCTTGGGCCGAGACGCCGGCGTTGTTGATCAAGGCGTCGAGTTGGCCAAACTGCGCCAGCGTGGTGGCGACCAGCTGCTGGCACTGCGCGGGCACCGTCACATCGGTCGGCACCACCAGGGTCGTCGCGCCCCAGGTGTGGCATTGCGCTGCCACGGCGTCCAGCGCCTGCACATTGCGCGCCGCCAACACCAAGCGCAGGTCTTGGCCGTGCTGGCGCGCCAGTTGCCGCGCTATTTCGGCGCCAATGCCGTCAGAGGCGCCAGTAATGATGATGACTTGCATGAAACGCTCGCTTGAAGGGGCTGAATGAGAAGGGCAGTTTAAGCGCCGCGAGGGACCGCC
Source organism: uncultured Burkholderiales bacterium (assembly GCA_903916355.1). GTDB lineage: Bacteria > Pseudomonadota > Gammaproteobacteria > Burkholderiales > Burkholderiaceae_C > Limnohabitans_A. Next base: position 3,744 of record CAIWWN010000062.1, read on the forward strand.
GGACTTGCCAGGGTGATCGCCCAAGGCACCAAGGCAAAACACCCAGGAAAAATGTCAATGCAAAGCGATAACTGTAATTGTATATGGGGTATCCTCTTAGCTCCACAGAACTAATGGCGCTGGATAAATACCCATATGTTATCTCCAAAAGCTGAACAAGATTACCCCTCCAATTGGAATCAATTTCTG
>CAIWWN010000063.1 GCA_903916355.1 uncultured Burkholderiales bacterium
TCGAACTCGCGACCTCAACCTTGGCAAGGTTGCGCTCTACCAACTGAGCTATTCCCGCATTCACAAGGAACTTAGCATTGTATGCTGCATTCGCTGCGATGTGTTGAATTATAGAGCATTTTTTCGATTTCTAAAATACAAACCCGATTTTTTTGCTCTATTTTTCTCTCAATGCTTGATCGCTTCCGTATCGGCCGCAGCCACTGTGGGCGCGGCCTGCACTACAGCCACGATCTCTTCATCGGTCAAGGGCACGGGCATTCTTTCCAGCGCCACTTGCAGCACTTTATCGATCCACTTGACCGGCACAATCTCCAATCCATTTTTCACATTCTCAGGAATGTCTTGCAGGTCTTTGACGTTGTCTTCGGGGATCAATACGGTCTTGATGCCACCGCGCAAAGCTGCCAGCAGCTTTTCTTTCAAGCCCCCAATTGCTGTCACTTCACCGCGCAAAGTGATCTCGCCGGTCATGGCGACATCGGCGCGGATAGGAATCCCCGTCATCGCAGACACCATGGCCGTGGTCATGGCGGCACCGGCGCTGGGGCCGTCTTTGGGCGTGGCGCCATCGGGCACGTGAATGTGCAAATCTTTCTTTTCAAAGACATCGTCTTTGATGCCCAACATGCGGGCCCGGCTGCGCACGACAGTCCGCGCGGCCTCGACCGATTCTTTCATCACATCGCCCAACGAGCCTGTGCGGGTGATGACGCCTTTACCGGGCATTAACGCCGCCTCGATGGTGAGCAGATCGCCGCCCACTTCGGTCCAGGCCAGGCCGACCACTTGGCCCACCTGGTTTTGCGCCTCGGCACGGCCGTAGGTGTATTTCTGCACCCCCAAGAAATCGTTCAGATTGTCGGGTGTCACCACCACTTGCGGGGTCATTTGCTTGAGCAACAAGGCCTTGACGACCTTGCGGCAAATCTTAGAAAGTTCACGCTCGAGCGAACGCACACCGGCCTCGCGGGTGTAGTAACGCACGATGTCGCGCACTGCGGCATCGGTCACCTGCAACTCAGCGGCTTTGACACCGTTGTTGGTCATTTGCTTGGGCAGCAAATACTTGATGGCGATGCTTGTTTTTTCGTCTTCGGTGTAACCCGACAAACGAATCACTTCCATCCGGTCTAACAAGGCCGAAGGAATGTTCATCGAGTTGGAAGTTGCAACGAACATCACATCGCTCAGGTCGAAATCGACCTCGACGTAGTGGTCACCAAAGGTGTGGTTTTGTTCAGGGTCCAACACCTCGAGCAAGGCACTTGAAGGATCGCCGCGGAAGTCGGTACCCAACTTGTCGATTTCATCGAGCAAGAACAAAGGATTGCGCGTGCCGACCTTGTTCAGGCTTTGCAGCACCTTGCCGGGCATGGCGCCGATGTAGGTGCGGCGGTGGCCCCGAATCTCGGCTTCGTCGCGCATACCGCCCAGGGCCATGCGCACGTACTTGCGGCCGGTGGCCTTGGCGATCGACTGACCGAGCGAGGTTTTACCGACGCCAGGAGGGCCGACCAAACACAAGATAGGCGCTTTGAGTTTGTCGACTCGCTGCTGCACCGCGAGGTATTCCATGATGCGGTCTTTGACTTTTTCCAGACCAAAATGGTCCTCGTTCAACACGACTTCGGCATTGCCCAAATCGTGTTTGATTTTGGTGCGCTTGCTCCAAGGCAGACCAGTCAGCACATCGATGTAATTGCGCACCACGCTGGCTTCGGCCGACATGGGCGACATCAGCTTGAGTTTTTTCAACTCGGCGTCGGCTTTTTTGCGCGCCTCAACCGGCATTTTGGCGGCTTTGATCTTCTTCTCGATCTCTTCGATGTCAGCACCGTCTTCGCCCTCACCCAGTTCTTTCTGGATGGCTTTGACTTGTTCGTTCAGATAAAAATCACGCTGATTTTTTTCCATTTGCCGTTTCACGCGGCCACGGATTTTTTTGTCCACGTTCAAGATGTCGACTTCGCGCTCCAGCTGGGCGAACAGGTTTTCCAACCGGTCGCGGATGCTGGACAGATCCAACACCAACTGTTTGTTTTCCAGCTTGAGCGGCAAATGCGCGGCAATCGTGTCGGCCAGACGTCCAGGCTCATCGATGCTGGAAATTGAAGTCAGGATCTCAGGTGGGATTTTCTTGTTGAGTTTGACGTACTGGTCAAACTGCTGCATCACGGCGCGGCGCAGAGCTTCGATTTCGCTACTTTGCGCGACGGGCTCTGCGGCCACTTCCATCGGTATCACGGTGGCGGTGAAGTGCACTTCGCCGTCGACAATGGTTTGCACCGTGGCGCGTTGCTGGCCTTCCACCAACACTTTGACCGTGCCATCGGGCAGCTTGAGCATTTGCAAGATGGTTGATACGCAACCGACCTCAAACATGTCAGACGCTTCGGGCTCGTCTTTGGCCGCCGTTTTTTGCGCCACCAACATGATGCGGCGGTCGCTGGCCATGGCCGTTTCGAGCGCCTTGATGCTCTTGGGTCGGCCCACAAACAAGGGGATGACCATGTGGGGGAAGACCACCACATCGCGCAAAGGCAACATGGGCAGGTCAAGCGACGTAGCGGGTAAAGGTGTGTGTCCGGACATAAGGATTCCCTCAGTTATACGGGATAGATGGTCACGACAAGGCTCAATTCAAGCCTCACTCGCCAAGGGTTTGTGTGCATGTAAAACCCAATCTGTATGGACCTGAACCCCTGGGGCTTCAGGCTTGTTTGGCCGCTTCGCGGTAGACCAGCAAGGGGCTTTGATTTTCTTCAATGGTGGACTCGTCCACCACCACTTTTTCGACATTCAAAGAGGTAGGCAGTTCGAACATGGTGTTGATCAAGGCCTGCTCCAGGATGGAGCGCAAACCGCGCGCACCGGTTTTGCGGTTCAATGCTTTGCGCGCAATGGCCTGTAAGGCGGCAGGACGAATCTCCAACTCCACGCCTTCCATGCTGAACAATTTGCCAAACTGTTTGACCAAGGCATTTTTCGGCTCGGTCAAAATTTGCACCAAGGCGTCTTCGGTCAACTCAGCCAGCGTGGCGACCACGGGCATACGCCCCACCAACTCAGGAATCAGGCCGAACTTGATCAAATCTTCGGGTTCCACTTCGTTGAACACATCGGTCAACGAACGCTGCTTCTTGCTTTTGACGACAGCGCCAAAACCAATGCCCGAGGCTTCGGTGCGGTTTTCGATCACTTTTTCAAGGCCGGCAAAGGCGCCGCCACAGATGAACAAGATGTTGGTCGTGTCCACCTGTAAAAAGTCTTGGTTCGGGTGCTTGCGTCCGCCTTGTGGCGGCACACTGGCCATGGTGCCTTCAATCAATTTCAACAAGGCTTGTTGAACTCCCTCGCCCGACACGTCGCGGGTGATGGACGGGTTGTCTGACTTGCGCGTGATCTTGTCGATTTCGTCGATGTACACAATGCCGCGTTGTGCGCGTTCAACGTCGTAGTTACAGCTTTGCAGCAACTTGGCGACGATGTTTTCCACGTCCTCGCCCACATAACCGGCTTCGGTCAAGGTGGTGGCATCGGCCATGACAAACGGCACATCCAACATGCGCGCCAGAGTTTGCGCCAACAAGGTTTTGCCGGAGCCGGTGGGCCCAATCAGCAAGATGTTGCTTTTGGCCAGTTCGACTTCGTCTTTTTTGGCAGTTTCTTTGTGGCGCAGGCGTTTGTAATGGTTGTACACCGCCACGGCCAGGGTGCGTTTGGCTTTTTCTTGGCCAATTACATAGTTGTCGAGGTTGAATTTGATGTCCAACGGGGTGGGCAAGCCTTCTTTGGCACCCTGCGTCAGGTCGACCGCAGGCAACTCATCTCGAATGATGTCGTTGCACAAATCAATGCATTCATCGCAAATAAAGACCGATGGGCCGGCGATGAGTTTTTTGACCTCGTGCTGACTCTTACCGCAGAAAGAGCAGTAGAGATTTTTCTCTGAAGATGAGCCTTTTTTGTCGGCCATAAAAACGCCTAATGATTCGAATGGGTCAATGATAAACGAGAAGAAAAACGGCGTTGACCGAACCCGGTAAACGCCGTTCAGTCACAGGCCGGGCCCAACGCCCGACCAGTTATCTCAGGGGCGCTTGGATATAACTTCGTCAACTAAACCGTATTCTTTAGCTTCGTCGGCTGAAAGATAGTAGTCCCGCTCGGTGTCTTGCGCGATCTTTTTCAGGGTTTGGCCTGTGTTTTCAGCCAAGATGAGGTTCAATTGCTCGCGGGTTTTCAAGATTTCGCGGGCATGAATCTCAATCTCAGTCGCCTGGCCGCGCGTGCCGCCCAGCGGTTGATGGATCATCACTTTGGAGTTCGGCAACGAAAAACGCTTGCCTTTGGCGCCAGCCGTCAGCAAAAAGGCGCCCATGCTGGCGGCCATGCCAATGCACAAGGTTGAAACTGCCGGCTTGATGAAGTTCATGGTGTCAAAAATCGCCATGCCGGCGCTGACCGAACCGCCAGGCGAGTTGATGTACAGCGAGATGTCTTTTTCTGGGTTTTCGCTTTCCAGAAACAACATTTGCGCCACCACCAGGTTGGCCGAATGGTCATTGACCTCGCCCACCAAGAAAATCACGCGCTCTTTGAGCAAGCGCGAGTAAATGTCATAGGCGCGCTCTCCGCGTCCAGACGTTTCAATCACCATTGGGACCATGCCCAGGGCTTGGGTTTCGAAATCACTCATGTTTGTTCCTATCGACATTGCGCTACTTTAACCATTTCGCGAGACCTTTAATGAGGTGGGGCCTGTGGCCAGAACTGCAAGCCCTGCACAAGCCCCATTCCAAATCGAATTTTCAAGAAAATCCGATCTGCCTCATGGATTCTCAGCCTTGTTGGCCCTGTTGAGCCATCAAATCGTCAAAGGAAACAGCTTTTTCAGTCACTTTGGCTTTGGACATCACGTATTCAGCCACATTGCTCTCGATGACCACGGCTTCCACCTCGGCCATGCGCTGGTTGTCGCTGTAGTACCAACGCACCACGTCGGCTGGACGCTCGTAGCTGGAGGCCAGCTCTTCAATATGGGCCTTGATCTGTTCTGGCTTGGCATGCAGTTCATTGGCGCGAACCAATTCAGCCACCACCAGACCCAAGCGCACACGGCGCTCGGCTTGTGGCACAAAGATGTCGTCAGGGATTTCAGCCTTGTCAGCGTCTTTGATGCCGCGTTGCTTCAAGTCAGCGCGAGCGCCTTCTTTCAAGCGGTCCACTTCGGACTGCACGATGGACTTGGGCAGGTCGAGTTCAGCATGGGCCACCAACGCGTCCATGGCGGCTTGCTTGTTGCGGCCTTGCAAGCGAAATTTGACTTCGCGTTCGAGGTTTTTACGGATGTCGGCGCGCAGACCTTCGACCGAAGCATCGGCAATGCCCAAGGACTTGGCCAAGGCCTCGTTCACTTCAGGCAGATGTGCGGCTTCGATTTTCTTTACGGTGACCAAGAAGTCAGCCGTTTTGCCGGCCACGTCTTTGCCGTGGTAGTCGGCGGGGAAAGCCAGAGGGAAAGTCTTGCTTTCGCCCGACTTCATGCCGCGCACAGCGTCTTCAAATTCTTTCAGCATCTGGCCTTCGCCAACCATGAACTGGAAGTCTTCAGCTTTGCCGCCGGAGAAGGTCTCGCCGTCGATCTTGCCTTCAAAGTCCACCGTCACGCGGTCACCGTCCATGGTGGCCGAGTCCATGGCGCGCTGCGCAAAGGTGCGGCGCTGCTTGCGCAAAATATCGATGGTTTTGTCAATCGCGGGGTCAGACACTTCAGATGCGATTTTTTCGACTTCAGCAGCGGACAGGTCGCCCATTTTGACTTCGGGATACACCTCGAACACGGCGTCAAAAGTCAGCTCGCCCACAGGGGCGCCTTCTTTTTCGGTGATGCGGGGCTGGCCGGCCACGCGCACTTGCGCTTCGTTGGCCGCCAAGGCAAAGGCTTCGCCGACTTTGTCGTTCATGACTTCGTACTGGACCGAATAGCCATAACGCTGGGCCACCACGTTCATGGGCACTTTACCGGGACGAAAACCGTCCATTTTCGTAGTGCGTGCGAGTTTTTTCAAACGGGCATCCACTTCGGACTGGATCACGGTCACAGGCAGCGACAAGGTGATTTTGCGTTCCAGCTTTTCGAGGGTTTCTACAGTAACGGCCATGATGTTTCTCTGGTTAATAAGATGGTGCGCGGGGCGGGACTCGAACCCGCACAGTGTTGCCACCGTCAGGACCTAAACCTGGTGCGTCTACCAATTTCGCCACCCGCGCGGGTCCAAATAAAACGGGCGGACAGGTCAAGCACACCACAATGTGCCCACTCAACCTGATCGCCCGTGTGAAATCGGTCAACCCGCTATTTTACCCACGAAAGTGGGCCTTTTCATTCGGGCTTGGGAACCCGGAACCAAGCCGCGTACATGGCAGGCAAAGCAAGTAGGGTTAACACGGTGGCCACAATCAGCCCGCCCATGATGGCCACGGCCATCGGCCCCCAAAACACGCTGCGCGACAGCGGAATCATGGCCAGCACCGCGGCGGCGGCGGTCAGCACAATGGGCCGCAAGCGACGCACCGCCGACTCCACAATGGCCGTCCAGGCCGGAATTCCCTGGGCACGGTCTTGTTCAATTTGGTCAATCAAGATCACCGAATTGCGCTGGATCATGCCCATCAAGGCAATCACGCCGAGCAAAGCGACAAAGCCAAAAGGCCGGTTCAAGGCCAGCAAAGCCGCAGCCACCCCGGCCATGCCCAAAGGACCGGTCAAGAACACCAGCATCGCGCGGCTGAAACTTTGCAACTGCAGCATCAGCAAGGTGAAGGTGATGAACAGCATCACCGGCACGCCTGCGGCAATCGAGTCCGACCCTTTGGCGCTTTGCTCCACGGCACCCGCCACTTCAATGCGGTAGTCGGTCTGGCCGGCAGCGTGCCACTGCGCCTCCAAGGCTTTGAGCTCGGGCAGCAACTGCGCCGTCACCGTAGCGCCTTGCAGGCCTTCGGCCAGATCGCTTTGCACCGTGATCGCGTAGTCGCGGCCTTGACGCCAAATCACGCCCGGCTCCCAATCGAACACCGGCTTGGCAATTTGCAACAGGGGTATGGACTGGCCCGAAGCGGTGGGCACATAGCCCTGGCCCAAGTCGGTGATGGCATCGCGCTCATTCAGCGGTTGCCGCAGCACGATGTCAATCAGTTTGTCACCATCTCGGTACTGCCCCACCGTGGAGCCCGACAACATGGTGCGTGAGGCCTGCGCAATCGACTGGCTGGTCACGCCCAAGGCGCGGGCTTTGGCTTGATCGACCTCCAGCCGAATGACTTTGACGGATTCATTCCAGTTGTCGTTCACGCCGCGTGTGTGCGGGCTCTTGCGCATGATGGCTTTGACTTCGTCGGCCTTTTGGCGCAACTGCACCGCGTCCACACCGGCGACGCGAAACTGCACCGGGTACGGCACGGGTGGCCCGTTGGGCAGCAGCTTGACGCGGCCGCGAATCTCCGGAAAGTCCTGCGCCAGCAAGGCCGGCAACTTGATGCGCAAACTCTCACGCGTCTTCAAGTCTTGAGGCAACACGATCAGCTGCGACACATTGGTTTGCGCAAAGACCTGGTCCAACGGCAAATAAAAACGCGGTACACCCGAACCCACCCAGGTGGTGACCGACTTCACGCCGGGTTCGGCCAGCATGCGTTTTTCAAAGCGTTTGGCCACTTCTTCGCTGGCGGCAAAGGTGGCGCCTTCGGGCAGCCACAAGTCGACAATGATCTCAGGACGGCTCGAATCCGGGAAGAACTGCTGCTGCACCTTGCCCATGCCCACGATGCCCAAAGCAAAGGTGGCCACCGTCAAACCGATGGTGATCCAACGGTGCGCCACGCACCAATGGACCGTGCGGCGAAAGTAGTTGTAGAACGGCGTGTCGAACATCTCATGCGGTTCGTGCTGCACCGGCGCAGATTCATCGTGCGCCGCTGCTTTGGCGGCCTGGGCCGCTTGCACATGCGCAGGCACCTTGAGCAACCAAGCGCCCAAATAAGGCACGAAATACACCGAAGCCACCCAGCTGATCAACAGCGCCACCACGGTGACGGCAAAAATCGCAAAGGTGTACTCGCCGGTCAGCGACTTGGCCAGGCCAATCGGCAAGAAACCGGTGGCCGTAATCAAGGTGCCCGTCAGCATTGGCATGGCGGTCAGCTCATAAGCGAAGGTGGCTGAGCGCACTTTGTCGTAGCCCTCTTCCATCTTGCGCACCATCATTTCTACTGCAATGATCGCGTCGTCCACCAGCAAGCCCAGCGCAATGATCAAGGAGCCGAGCGAGATTTTGTGCAGGCCGATGCCAAAGTAATACATGGCCAAAAAAGTCACCGCCAACACCAACGGAATGGTGATGCCCACCACCAAGCCGGGGCGCACATCCAGTGTCCAGCGGCGCCACAGCGGGTTCACGCCAGGGCGTTTGTGCAAACCCAGCGCCAAGAAGCTCACGGCCAGCACAATCACCACGGCCTCAATCAAGACGCTGATGAATTCACTTACCGAAGTGGACACGGCCTTGGGCTGATCTTGCACCTGCACCATTTCCATACCGGCCGGCAATGTGGCTTTGAAGGCATCGGCCGCTTTGTGCAAGGCCTTACCCAGGGCAATGATGTCGCCGCCCTTGGCCATGGACACGCCCAGCGCAATCACTTCGTCGCCGTCGTGATGCACTTTGACTTGGGGCGGGTCGATGTAGCCGCGCGACAAGGTGGCGAAATCGCCCAAGCGCAGTTGGTTGCCTGAGGCACCGCGGATCGGCATGGCGCGCAAAGCCTCTAGGCTGTTGAACTGCCCACCCACGCGCACTTGAATCACATCATCAGGGGCTTGCAAAGTGCCGGCCGATTCAATCGCATTTTGCTGATTCAACTGACCCAGCACCGCACTCATGTCCAGGCCCATTTGGGCCAAGCGTTTTTGCGAAATTTCGATGAACAGTTTTTCGTCTTGCACACCAAACAGTTCGACCTTGGCCACATCGGGCACGCGCAAAATCCGCTGCCTTGCCGCATCGGCAAACACCTTGATTTCAGCCGGACTGAAACCCTCGCCGCGCAAGGCGTAAATCACGCCATACACATCACCAAAATCGTCATTGAAAAAAGGACCAATCACACCCGCAGGCAAGGTGCCGCGCATATCGCCGATCTTTTTGCGCACCGTGTACCAAACGTTGGCCACCTCGGCAGGCTTGGAGTAGTCCTTGATTTCAAAAAAGATCTGCGTCTCACCGGGCTTGGAGTAGCTGCGAATTTTGTCGGCGTAAGGCGCCTCTTGCAGGGTGCGCTCTAATTTATCGGTCACCTGCTCGGCCATTTGCTGCGCCGTGGCGCCTGGCCAGTAAGCCCGCACCACCATAGCGCGGAAAGTGAACGGCGGGTCTTCGTCTTGCCCCAACTGGAAATAGGCGGCTACGCCCAAGACCATCAAAACAATCATCAAATAGCGCGTCAACGCCGGGTGGTCAAGCGCCCATTTGGACAGGTTGAAACCCTGCCCGCTGGGCTGTGTAGAACTTGGCTTCATGGCGGTTTACCGATCTGACACAGGGGTGATCGGCGCTTTGTACAAGCTCACCTTTTGGCCAGGGGTGAGCACATGCACCCCCGCGGTCACGATGCGTTGACCGGGCTGCAAGCCCGCAGCAATAACCACCTCGTTGCCATCGGCGGCGGCCACTTGCACGGCCTGCGAGGCGATGGTCATCTTGGCTTCGTCCAGCACCCACACCGCCGTGCCCTTGCCCTCTTGGCGCAAGGCACTGGTCGGCACCTTGATCACGGCAGCCTGACTGCCCTTGAGACCCTGCGCCAGCACATTCAGCGTCGCACCCAAAGGCACTTTCTCACCCGCGTCCAGCGCCAGCTTGACGGTGTAGGTCCGGGTCACCGGATCGGCACTGCCCGCGATTTCTCGAATACGACCTTGCAAGGTGAGGCCGCCTTGGCCCAACACAGCTTGCATGATCTGGCCTTTTTGTAATTTCATGACCATGCTTTCAGACACGGCAAACACCGCGTCTCGTGGGCCATCGTGGGCCAAGCGGAACACCGGCGTGCCAGCGGTCACCACTTGGCCGGCCTCGGCTTCTACTGCCGTGATCACCCCTGGCGCATCGGCACGCAGCTGGGTATAGGCGGCTTGATTGCCTTGGTTTTGCGCTTGGGCCAGGGCCTGGTCCAAGGTGGCTTGGGCGGCCTTCAAGGTCGCTTCGCGGCGTTCCAACTCCACTGCGCTGATGAAGTTTTGCGCCCGCAAGCCTTCGTAGCGTTTGTATTCGGCTTGAGCCACGTCACGTTGAGTGCGAGCACCGCTGAGCTGTGCCTGCGCTGCTTGCGCGGCCAGTTGGTAGTCGGCTGCATCCAGTTGTGCCAGTGGGGCACCGGCACTCACGCGTTGGCCCATTTCAGCCTGCCGTTGGCTGATCTTGCCGGCCACCCGAAAGCCCAAACGCGATTCCACCCGGGCGCGCACCTCGGCAGCAAATTCACCGCTCATGTCCAAACCGCTGTTGCCCACCGTCATCACCTTGACGGCGCGCACAGGTTCTTGCACCGCTTCGGGCCGAGAACAAGCGCTGAGTGCCAAGAGAGCGGCTAAAGAAGCCACAGTGCGCTGGCAAATCACCCAACGTCCCGCCCCAACGGGTAATACAAAAGAAAGCATGAGGAATATCCCTGAATTAATGACTGACGGGTTATAGATTCGGCCCATTGAAGTCTTGAATTCCTGGTGACTGCCCCCATGTTTAGATCATGGAAAAAGAAGACGCATGATACCAAACACTTGAGCAACTGCACGAGCGGCGCAAGCAAGTCATTCGGTTGCACAAGAAGGGCATCAAAGTGATGCA
>CAIWWN010000064.1 GCA_903916355.1 uncultured Burkholderiales bacterium
CGGGGGAAGACAATGATTACGGGTCACAAAGCCCCTTTGTGACCTTGGGTAACAAAATTTCTCGCCGCCAATTTCCGCCGCCATTTTTCAGCGGATTTACGCCGCCGTTAACAACGTGTCAACGGTGTTTTCAAACCATGGGAAACGCCCAACAGCAATTGCTCTCTCTCGCCTGACATTCTCAGCCGCAATTTCAATTGATCCAGTTCTGCATTTTGGAAATTGCGCGTTTGCGCGTCCATTTTCATGATCAACAACAGACCATAGACCAGTGCGAAGAAAATCGGATAAGAAATGATCCGGCTGATTTGAAAATCGATGAACTCGGGCACCGTGATCGGTTCCGGCCACCCCTGGTAGATCGCCCACAAGCACACGCCATTGAGCGCAGTTTTGACAGTGGCGATGATCCAAACATCGAATAAATTGACGGTCGCAACATCACGCCGCACAAACCAGCGATGCAAGAGCGCACCGGCGACAACAAACAAAACAGTTTCCACGGCACTAAAAAGCCACAATGAGGTTCCGCCAAACTGCAGTCGTGCCACATAGGTGATCGTTGCGGCGATCAAGCCTGAAGGCCAGCCCCCCAAGAGCGAAGCTAAAAATATAAATTCATGGCGAATGTAGGGTGCATGCCCTGATCCAAGGATTTGTGCCGCGGCGGCTGTAAAAAGATAGCCCGTGAGCCCAAAAATCCAACCTGATTGGGGTTGAGCGCTTGAGAGCTTGTATGTGTCTCTCAACACAAACAGAGAAATGGTGAAAATCCCCATGCCGCCCAGCAGCTGCAAGGTCAACAACGCCAACAATTTAAATTGCAGCGCCCAGGTCGTGCCCCCGAAGGCAGAAAAATCGGAGAAGGTCGCCATAGTTCCTCCTTACTTTTGAATTGTTATGTTTTAATTTATCATGTTTAATTAATTTTTAAAAATTAATAAATATAAATAGCAATCTTGCACATCGTGTGTGCCTTCATCCATCCTCACTGTCAACGGCAAGCGCCTGATGATTTGAGTTTGCTCACACCAGTGGGGCAGTTCAAAGTGCAGTGAAAACCAAAGGTGCCTGAAATGAACCTACTGAATGCACACCGGCAGGCCATGAAGTTTCTTCAGTCTGCACTGCTCTGGGTTCCGTGCTGCGCCGCTCTGGCGCAACCCTTACCTTTAGATGTCCTGCACTGGTGGACCTCGTCCAGCGAGCAACTTGCGGTCGATCAGCTCAAGGCTCATTTGCTGTTCAATGGCATGCGTTGGAAAGACGCGGCCATTCCCGGAGGCGGCGGAATGGCCGCGGTCAAGGTGTTGAAAAGCCGCGTGCTCTTGGGCGACCCCCCCGATGTCGCGCAATTGATTGGCACCACCCTGACGGATTGGAACGACATGGGCTTGGTCATGCCCCTGAACAATGTGGCCAACCGCCAAAGATGGTCGCAGACTTTATTCCCCACAGTCATGAAACTGGTCACCTACAAGGGTGTCGTGATCGCCGCGCCCCTGGGCATTCACCGCATCAACACGCTGATCTACAACCGCCACGTGTTTGCCAAACTGGGACTGATACCCCCCGCCAATTGGGAAGAGTTTGAATTGGTGGCACAAAAACTCAGCGCACAAGGTGTCAAGCCTTTGGCTTGGAGCGACGAGGCTTGGCAAATTGCCACCGTCTTTGAGTCGCTCTTGCTAGGGGAGGTGGGGCCAGCGCAATACCGCGACTTGATTGTCAAGCGCAAAAGTCCGGCGTGGCTAGAACCCGGAATTGAAAAAGCACTGACCCGGCTGCGCTGGCTGCGCAACCTCAGCGGCGACACGCCCCGTGAGCGCGCATGGACCGATGCGACCCGAGACATCCTGGATGAATCAGCCGCCATGGTGATCATGGGCGATTGGGCCAAAGGCGAGTTGATGGCCTGGGGCGCGAGCCCAGAGAAAGATTTTGGCTGCGCAGCCATGCCGGGCACACACAAGATGCACCTGTACAGCGTGGACACTTTGGCCATGTTATGGAACTCGCACAAGCGCACCTCGGCACAAGAAAAGTTGGCCGAACTGGTGGTCGCTTCGCCCACGCAATTGGCGTACAACCGAGTCAAGGGATCTGTCCCCGTGCGCACCGATGTGGACGCGGCGAATTTAGACTCCTGCGCGCGCGACTCTTGGACTACTTTTGCAACCCCTGGCAATGTGCTGGCGCCCAGCTTGGCGCATCGCATGGCCGCCGATGAGGCGACCAAGGACGCTGTGGCTCAAATTCTCTGGCGCTTTGCGATAAGCCCCACCATGACGACCAAAGAAGCCCAACGCAGACTGGCTTTGGCAGTGCGTACACCTTGAACTGTCAACCTAAAGAATCAAACCCTCCCCATGACCCGCTCCATCTTGCTTGTTGATGACGATCAAAAAACCCGCGTGCTGCTCAAAACCTATTTGGAAAAGCACCAGTACGAAGTGCATGCGGCCCACGATGGCAGCAGCTTTTTGGCAGAGTTAGAACGGCTCAAAGACAATTTGGACCTGATCATTTTGGATGTCATGCTGCCCGATACCGACGGCTTTACCCTGTGTAAAACCGTGCGCCAGCAATCTCAGGTGCCCATCATCATGCTGACCGCCAGCGCTGACGATACAGACCGTATCGTTGGCCTTGAATTGGGGGCAGACGACTACATGGCCAAACCCTACAATCCGCGGGAATTGTTAGCGCGGATCAAAGCCATTCACCGCCGCTTATCTTCGGTCGAGTCGCCAGACAGCTTGCGCTATCTGCGCTTTGCGGGATTTTCCATCGACGTGGTCGAACGTTTGCTGCTCGACGCCCAAGGCGAAGCCGTGCTTTTAACCAGCATGGACTTTAATTTGCTGCGATTTTTTGCCGAACATGCTGGCGAAACCTTGAGTCGCGAACAACTGATGGAACATACCCGAGGCCGCGACTTGGGGCCATTGGACAGGTCCTTGGATGTACAAGTGAGCCGGCTGCGTCAGCGCCTGAATGACGACGGCAAAAACCCCAGTTTGATCAAAACAGTCCGAGGCAGCGGCTATGTGTTTTCAACCGAGGTCGAAAAGCATGGCAGCGTCTGAACGCCCCAGTTGGATGCGCCAACTGGGCATCGACAGTTTGCTGTGGCGGATTGTGTTGGTGATGGCCTTGGGCGTGGTCTGCGCCCAAACGCTGGGCACCTACCTGTGGGCCCACCAGTTGCGCGAGAGCGCACTCACCGACGCCTTGATTGCTGGCAAAAATATGGCCATGAATGCGGCCGGTACGATCCGTTTTTTTCGCGATTTACCCTCGCAGTACCGCCCGATCCTGATTGAGCAGTTGCGCACCATGGGCGGGACCCGTTTTTTTGTGAATGTGAACAACGCCAAAGTCCCAATCACCCCCTTGCAAGACAATGCCTTGGTGGATGCTGTTTCCCGGGCGGTACACGACAACTTGGTGAGTTACCTGCCGCCCAGCCAGCACCCCGAGGTGGCGTTTGCTTGGCCTGAGGGCTTGCAAGTATCTGACGATGGACGCACCGTGCAAGACATGCCCGAAGCTTGGGTTGAAGGCACATTGCTGCTGGGTTTGCGCCCGGCCCCGGTCATGGTCATACAGGCCGAGTTTGAAAAAGGCCGCTGGCTGTATTTGGCCTCGCCCATGCCAGACCCTTACTTTCTCGACAACAGCAACCCTTTGACCCTGGACCGTGTTGCCTTACAACTGGTGACGCTGGTGACCGTGCTGCTGATCACCGTGCTGTTGGTGCGTGGACTGATTCGCCCCTTGAACCGCATCGCCGCTGCGGCCAACGCGTTTCGCAACGACTCTGTGCCCGATCTACTGCCTGAAGAAGGCTCGACAGAGTTGAGGCGCACCGCGAGTGCTTTCAATGCGATGCAGGCCCGTATTCAAGGCTACCTCATGGACCGAGAACGCTTGTTTTTGGATATTTCGCATGGCCTTAAAACCCCCATCATGCGTTTGAAGTTGCGCGCAGAACTGCTCGACGATGAAAATTTACGCGAGGCCTTGAACGAGGACCTGGACGATTTGGATGTGATGGTGAAAACGGCTTTAAAAAGTCTGAAAGACACCGACATTTACGAGAACTTGGCTCCTGTAAGGCTGGACTTACTTTTGGCGCGATTGGTCAAGAACCCTATTGTTCCGGGTGCACCCATCCAATTGACCGCTCAACCCATGAGCGTATGGGCTAAACCCTTGGCGCTAGAGCGCGCCTTCCACAACCTGATTGACAACGCGATTCTGTACGGTGAGCGGGCCGACATCAGCCTGCGTCAACAAGGCCCTTTGGCCATTGTGTTGATCCGCGATTTTGGACCTGGGATTGCGTTGAAAGATGTAGACCGAGTCTTCAGTCCCCACACACGTTTGAAACACGGGCAAACCAAAAACCGAGGTGGCACTGGCCTGGGCCTGGGGATTGCGCGCAGCACCATTCAAAACTCAAACGGGACCTTGAATCTGTCCAATCATGCGCAAGGGGGTCTGATGGTGACGATCACTCTCGATCTGTATCCCCCTATGTGAGTCGAATCACAACAGAACTGGCGCATCGGGCATGTCATCGGCAGGCACAGGCCAGTTGGTATCCAAACCCACGGCAAAATGCCGCGCCATGACCTGCGACACGGCGTCCACCGCCTGCAGCAACCCTGCTTCAAAATCACCTTGGGCAAAGGCTTGCTGCATCGGCGCAATCACCGACGACCAGCCGTCAGGGGCCATGTGGCCATTCACACCCCGATCGGCCACCACGTGAATTGCGCGTTCGGCCAGCAGCACATAAATCAATACGCCGTTGTTGCGCTCGGTGTCCCAGACCCTGAGCTTGGCAAACAGCATCAAAGCCCGTTGCGCAATCAACTGATGTAAGGGCGTGCCTTGCCGCACCAAGCGCCACAAGTAACTGCGCGGCAAATGGGTTTCGACGCAGACGCGAATTTGCCCAGTGTGCAAGCGTTCGCCCTGTGCCACATGCGCCTCGATCCTTGCCAGACTGGCCTGCGGCAAGAAGCGGGCACTGCCACGCACATCGGCCAAGGCATGACGCCACCACAAGGGCAAGGCCTGCAGCCAAGGGCTGAAGGCCGATGAATGGGAAGACTCTGAGGGCATTGTGCTTTCCTTCACCATTTGCCGCTGGCGCCGCCGCCACCGAAATCGCCACCGCCGCCGGAGCTAAAGCCACCACCGCCTCCCCAGCCACCACTGCCCCAACCACCGCGCCCTCGGCCTAGACCTGAGTTCAGACCGGGCGAAGCCAAGCCGCTGAGCAAACCCCAAACCACGGCAGCCACGCCCACACCCAGCGCCAGCACCCAGCTGGCGGTGAGCACATAGGCCAAGCCAGCCCCAGCCACGCCGGCAATCACCGCGCCCGGGCCGCGCCCGAACAAGCGTCGCAGCATTTGACTGACCACCAAAACACCAAAGAGCAATAACGACCAGTTATCGCCAAGGTTGAAACTGTTGCGCGCTGACGGCTGCTCCGGTGCGGGCAGGTGCTCGCCCATGATGCGCTGACCCAAAGCGTCAATGGCTTGCTTCAAACCCCCCGCGTAATCGCCACGCTTGAACGCGGGTGTCATCTCACGTTCGATGATCTGTTTGGCAGCCAAATCAGGGATGGCACCCTCCAAGGATTTCGCCACCTCAATGCGCATACGCCGGTCTTGCACGGCCACCACGATCAACAGGCCGTCGCCCACGTCTTTGCGGCCAATCTTCCACACATTGGCCACGCGGTTGGCATAAGAAAAAATATCTTCAGGCGCGGTGCTGGGCAGCATCCAGACCACCACCTGCGTGCCGCTGCGCTGCTCCAGTGCCGCCAGTTGCTGCTCAATGCGCACCGCATCCCCTGCCGCCAAGGTGCCGCTGCTGTCCATGAGGTGCCCCGTCAAGGCGGGCACCGGCAACGGGTCTTGCGCGTTCACTTGTGACGGCACCAACCCCAAGGTCAGCAAGAGGCAAAGGCCTGTCAGCGCGCGACGACAGACAGAATGCAAAAGCAAAGCCATGGCTTACTTCTTGTTGAAGTCCACGGTGGGCGGCAGCGAAATTTGCGCTTCGTTCGCCACAGTGAAGCCCTCTTTGGCCTTGTAGCCCATGACCATGGCCGTCAGGTTGCTGGGCAAACTGCGCACCAAAATGTTGTAGGCCTGCACGGCTTTGATGTAACGGTTGCGCGCCACGGTGATGCGGTTTTCAGTGCCTTCGAGTTGCACGCGTAAATCGCTGAAGGCCTGGTTCGCCTTCAAGCTGGGGTACTGCTCCGACACCACCATCAAGCGGCTGAGCGCAGAACCCAATTGGCCTTGAACTTCTTGAAACTTCTTGAACGCCTCAGGGTTGTTCAAGGTCTCGGGCGTCACCTGCATGGCGGTGGCCTTGGCACGTGCCTCGATCACCTTCGTCAAAGTATCTTGCTCGAAAGCCGCTTCGCCCTTGACCGTGGCCACCAGATTGGGCACCAAATCGGCTCGGCGCTGGTACTGGTTGAGCACCTCGCTCCAGGCGCCACGGGTCTCTTCATCGAGCTTTTGAAAGTCGTTGTAGCCGCAGCCACCCAAGCCGGCCACCACCAGCAAGGCCATCATCCAACGCGACAAAATCTGAAACATAAAGCATCCTTTCAATACAAGGCTGCAAGCGTACACCCTTCACAAGAAAGTCAAGCGAACAAACCGCACACAACAGGGGCATCGGCCAGGCAGATCTCTACAATCCCACGCATGTCTTGCCACTCTGCACCACGCCCTCCCCGTTTTTTCAGTGTTCGCACCTGCTTGCCGCTTGTCCTTATCTCGGCAGCACTGGCCCTGCCCGCCTGGGGCCAAACTGAATTCCAGCAATGTCTGTCTGGCTTGCGCAGTCCAGCCAAAGCGGCGGGCGTGAAAGAAGACAGCTTTGCCCGCTTCACCCAAGGCTTGAACCCTGACATGGGCATCTTGGAGAAGATGAACAACCAGCCCGAGTTCCGCATGCCGATTTGGGACTACCTGGCCGCCTTGGTGGACGACGAGCGGGTGGCCGAAGGCCAAGCCCAACTGGCCAAACACCGTGACTTGCTGGACAAGGTGGCAGCCCAATATGGCGTCGACCCGGCCACGGTGGTGGCGGTGTGGGGCGTGGAAAGCAACTTTGGCCAAACCTTTGGCAAATACCCGCTGACCCAAGCGCTGGGCACCCTGTCTTGCTTTGGCAACCGGCAAAGCTACTTCCGCGGCGAGTTCTATGCCACGCTGCGCATTTTGCAGGCCGGGCACATCGCGCCGGAGCGGCTGGTCGGCTCCTGGGCCGGTGCGTTTGGCCACACCCAGTTCATGCCCACCACCTTTGAGCGCCTGGCGCAAGACTTTGATGGCGACGGCCGCCGCGACCTGATGGACAGCGTGCCTGACGCCCTGGCCTCCACCGCCCATTTTTTGAGCAAAGCCGGCTGGAACCCTGCCCAGGTCTGGGGCTTTGAAGTCCAACTGCCGCCAGGCATAGAGGTGGCGGGCGAAGGCCGCAAAACCAAACGACCGCTCAGCGAATGGGCCGCGCGTGGCCTGACAAAGGTTGAAGGCAGCGCACTGCCGGCCAGCGGCGGCCCTGCGGGATTGATGACCCCCGCCGGAGCTAAAGGCCCCGCGTTTTTGGTGTTCCGCAACTTCGATGCCATTTACAGCTACAACGCGGCCGAAAGCTATGGCCTGGCGATTGCCCATTTGTCGGACCGGCTGCGCGGTGCGGGGCCATTTGCCACGCCGTGGCCCACCGACGACGCCGGCCTGTCGCGTGCCGAGCGGCGCCAGATTCAAACCCTGCTGAGTGGCCGCGGCCATGAGATTGGCGAGATTGACGGCATGCTGGGTGAGAAAAGCCGCATCGCCATCAAGGCCGAACAGACCCGCTTAGGTCATGAAGTCAATGGCCGCGCCGGGCAAAAACTGCTGCGCGCTTTGCGCTGAATTTCCTTGGCTTGGACGACCGCTGAAGGCCCCACTTGACGCCAGCTTGAACCGGGGGTCAGTTTGACGAGGCGGTGGCGATGATTTACATTAATAACCAGTCAGTCATTAAAAATCCACGTGTCCGAGCCACAACCCCACAAAAGAGAACGCCGCAAACAAGACCGCCCTGGTGAGTTACTGGAGGCGGCTTTGGATTTGTTTGTGGAAAAAGGCTTTGCCGCCACCCGCTCGGAAGAAGTCGCCATTCGCGCCGGGGTGTCCAAAGGCACTTTGTTCTTGTACTTTCCGAGCAAAGAAGAACTGTTCAAAGCGGTGGTGATGGAAAACGTGGCCCGCCCAGTGGCCGAAGGCATCACCGAAGCCGAAAACTTTGCGGGCAACAGCGGCGAGCTGCTCACTTGGATGATGCTCGAGTGGTGGCGCCGCTATGGCGCGACCAAGGCCTCTGGCATTTCCAAGCTCATGATGAGCGAGGCGGGTAACTTTCCAGAATTGGCCGAATTCTTTCGCAACAACGTGATTCAACCGGCGCATGCGTTGGTGCGATACGTGTTGCAACGCGGCATCGACCGCGGTGAGTTTCGCGCCATCGATGTGGATCACGCCATTTACTCGGTCATGTCCCCCTTGATCTTTTTGGTCATGGAAAAGCACTCGACTGGCGCTTGCAGCAATGCCCAACCGTCGATCAACCCCGAACAATTCATCACCCAACACTCCGAACTGTTGCTGCGTGGCATGGCTGTAGGACATTGAACCCATGAAACTTTCTCTGCGTCGCACGCTTTTAGCAATTGTTATTTTGGCTGCCGCTTTCGGCATTTACAAATGGGTCGCGCAACGCAAAGCGACGGCGCAAGCCAGCAGTGCTGCCGCAGAGGCCGCCAAAGTGGTGGCGCAAACTTTGGAGCTGGGGCCGTCGGACATCGTGGTCGCTCAGACCTTGACCCTGAGTCAAGGCCTGCCCGTGTCCGGTACGCTCAAAGCGGTGAACTCGGCCATGGTCAAAGCGCGCGTGGTCGGTGAGTTGATGGACTTCACGCTGCGCGAGGGCGATCGGGTCAAGCAAGGACAGGTGGTGGCGCGCATTGACCCGACCGAATACCTGGCCCGCCAGCGACAAGCGCAAAGACAGGTCGATGCCGCCACAGCGCAAGTCGAAGTGGCGCAAAAACAGTTTGACAACAACCAAGCCCTGGTCGATCAAGGCTTTATTTCCAAAACAGCCTTGGACACCTCGCTGTCCAACTTGAACGGCGCCAAGGCCAGTCACCTGGCGGCTGTGGCCGCGCTGGATGTGGCGCGCAAGTCGGTTGACGACACGGTCCTCAAGGCCCCGTTGTCGGGCCTGATTGCGCAACGCTTGGCTCAGCCCGGCGAGCGCGTCGCATTGGATGCCCGGATTGTGGAGATCGTGGATCTGAACCAGTTGGAAATCGAAGCCGCCATTCCGTCCTCTGACGCAGCGGCTGTGCGCATCGGCCAAAGCGCCAGCTTGACCATGGAAGGCAGCCAGGGCGTCGTCCAAGCGCGCGTGCTGCGCATCAACCCCAGCGTTCAAGCAGGCAGTCGCAGCGTGCTGATTTATTTGGGCGTGAATCATCAAACCGAATCCCGCCAACCCGAATTACGCCAAGGCCTGTTTGTACAAGGGCAACTGGCCACCACCGAGATGTCGGCCTTGGCCGTGCCCGTGACCAGCGTGCGCACCGACAAACCGCAGCCCTATGTGCAGTGGATCGACAACGGCCAAGTGCGCCACATGACCGTCACCCTCGGTGCGCGCGGGCAAGTGGGTGAACAAAACAGGGTGGCCGTGACCGGCGTGGGCGCAGCCCTGGTTGAAGGCACGCAGATTCTGGGCGCCAGCTCAGGCGCAGTGCGTGAAGGCACGCGGGTGAAATTCACCGCCGTGAAACCGTAAAGCGCGCCATGTGGTTCACCAAAGTCAGTCTGAAAAATCCGGTCTTCGCGACCATGGTCATGCTCGCCATCGTGGTGTTGGGCTTGTTCTCGTTGCAACGCTTGAAGGTCGATCAGTTTCCGAACATCGATTTCCCCGTGGTGGTGGTCTTGACCGAATACCCCGGCGCCAGCCCTGAAATTGTCGAAAGCGAAGTCACCAAAAAAATCGAAGAAGGCGTCAACTCCATTGCCGGCATCAGCGCCCTGACCTCGCGTACCTACGAGGGTCAGTCGGTGGTGGTGCTGGAGTTTGACTTGAACACCAACAGCCGCAAAGCCGCCGAAGATGTGCGCGAAAAAGTGGCCGCTGTGAAACAGCTTCTCAGGGTCGAAGTCAAGGAGCCGCGTGTGCTGCGCTTTGATCCGGCCAGTCGTGCCGTGTGGTCACTGGCGGTCATTCCGCAGGCCACGCCCCAAGGCAAAGCACCCACGCCGGTCGAGTTGACCAACTGGTCAGAGCAGGTGCTGAAGAAAAAACTGGAAAACGTACGGGGCGTCGGTTCGGTCACCGTGGTGGGCGGCAGTCGGCGTGAACTCAATCTCTACCTCAAGCCCGAGGCCATGGAGGCTTTTGGTGTCTCGGTCGACCAAGTGGTCAATGCGGTGCGCAACGAAAACCAAGACCTGCCGGTGGGCACGCTCAAATCAGCAGCGCAAGAGCGCGTCGTGCAGGTGCAGTCGCGCATGCTCAGGCCCGAAGATTTTGGCAACATCATCGTCGCCAAAAAATCGGGCACCTCGGTGCGTTTGTCGCAAGTGGCCAACGTCAATGACGATGCGCAAGAACTGGAAAGTCTGGCCATGTTCAATGGCCAGAGGACCTTGCTGCTGACGGTGCAAAAGTCCCAAGACGAAAACACCATCGAGGTGGTGGACGGTCTGGTCAAAGCGCTCAAAGACATTCAACAGCAACTGCCACCGGGCATCCGGCTGGAGCCCGTGACCGACAACTCCCGCTCGATACGTGTGGGCGTTGAGAACGTGCGCCGCACCTTGATTGAAGGCGCTTTGCTCACCGTGTTGATTGTGTTTTTGTTCCTCAACTCCTGGCGCTCTACGGTCATCACCGGCTTGACTTTGCCGATCTCCATCATTGGCACTTTTTTGTTCATGGACCTGTTTGGCTTCACCATCAACATGATCACCTTGATGGCGCTGTCGCTGTGCGTGGGCTTGTTGATTGACGACGCGATCGTGGTGCGCGAGAACATCGTGCGTCACTTGCACATGGGCAAGAGCGCATTTCAATCGGCCATGGACGGCACACAAGAAATTGGCTTGGCCGTGCTGGCCACCACCTTGTCCATCGTCGCCGTGTTTTTGCCCATTGGTTTCATGCAGGGCATCATCGGCCAGTTCTTCCACGAGTTCGGCATCACCATCGTGGCGGCAGTCAGCATCTCCATGTTTGTCAGCTTCACGCTGGACCCCATGCTGTCCAGCATCTGGCATGACCCGAGCATCCACGCGCAGGGGAAATTTGCGGCAATCACCCTCTACGACAAAACCATTGGCCGCGTCACGCATGTGTTTGATGTCGCCACCGAGAGGCTTTCAGAGGCTTATCAATCTATTTTGCGTTGGGCCTTGCGCCACAAACGCGCCACCGTGTTGTCGGCTTTGGGGGTCTTCATTCTCAGCGTGGTCATGGTGCCGCTCTTGGGCACCGAGTTCGTGCCCAAGGCAGATTTTTCTGAGGCCAGCGTGACCTTCCAAACCCCGGTGGGCTCGTCGCTGGAAGCGACCACCGCCAAGGCCCGCCAGGTCGAAGCCATCTTGCGTGAAGTCCCTGAAGTGCGCTACACCGTGGCCACCATCAACACCGGTAATGCGCTGGGGAAAAACAACGTCAATATGGGTATTCGCTTTCTCGACCGCAAAGACCGCCGTCGCAGCGTCGATGACATCTCCGCCGCGCTGCGTGTGCGTTTGAACCAAGTCTCCGGCATCACGGTGACGCAGGTGGGCACCACCGACTCGGTGGGGGGCAGCAAGCAAATTGAGTTTTCGCTGCAAGGCGCCGACCAGCGCGAACTGGAACGCCTGAGCCGACTGGCCATGGACAAGCTGCGCGCCATACCCGGTCTGGTCGACTTGGACTCCAGTGTCAAAGCCGCTAAGCCCTCCATTGGCATCGAGGTGATGCGTGACTCGGCCGCCGATGTGGGCCTGGGTGTGGCGCAACTGTCTGGCCCCTTGCGCACCCTGGTGGCGGGCCTGACCGTGGGCAACTGGCGTGCGCCAGACGATCAAACCTATGACGTGAATGTGCGCCTGGACCCCACCGCGCGCAACACACCGCAAGACCTGGAGCGCCTGCCCTTTGCCGTCACCAACCCGGCCGATGGCAGTATCCGCAACGTGCGCCTGGGTCAGGTGGCCAAGATCACCGAGACCACAGGCTCCAACCAGATCAACCGACGCGACCTGATGCGCGAAGTGTCGATCAGCGCCAACGCCTATGGCCGCACGGCGGGCGAAGTGTCGGCTGACATCAAAAAAGTGATGGAAGCCACGCCCTTCCCCGCGGGCTACCGCTACCAGTTTGGCGGTTCCACCAAGAGCATGAACGAGTCGTTTGGCTACGCCGTCTCGGCCTTGGTGATGGCCATCATCTTCATTTACATGATTTTGGCCAGCCAGTTCAAAAGCTTTTTTCAGCCTGTGGCCTTGATGACATCCCTGCCCCTGACCTTGATCGGCGTGGTGTTGGCGCTTTTGGCCTTTCGCTCGGCCTTGTCGATGTTCTCGGTGATTGGCGTGGTCATGCTGATGGGCCTGGTCACCAAAAACGCGATCTTGCTGGTGGACTTTGCCATCCGTGCCACCGAAGAGGGCATGGAACGCCACGACGCACTGCTGATGGCCGCCAAAGTGCGTTTGCGCCCGATTTTGATGACCACCTTGGCCATGATTTTTGGCATGATCCCCTTGGCTTTTGCCTTGACCGAAGGCTCTGAGCAGCGCGCGCCCATGGGCCAGGCCGTGATCGGCGGGGTAATCACATCGTCCCTCTTGACCTTGGTGGTGGTGCCGGTCATGTACTGCTATATGGACGATTTGGCGCAATGGTTGCGCCGAAAAGCCGGTTTAACGCCCGCGCGTCAGGCCGGGCAAGGCCCATCCCTTTAAAATCACCGCAATTTCCGCCATTTACCTCCTGGAGTCACGATGAATTTCGAACAAGCCCGCTTCAACATGATTGAACAGCAAATCCGCCCCTGGGAAGTTCTGGACGGTGAGGTGCTGGCCCTGCTGTCTGAGGTCAAGCGCGAAAACTTTGTGCCTGCTGGCCTCAAGGCCTTGGCCTTTGTGGACATGGAGTTGCCCCTGCGCGAAGGCGGCGCACGCGGACAAGCCATGTTGGCGCCGCGCTTGGAAGCGCGCCTGCTGCAAGACCTGGCGGTTCAAGCCCACGAGCGCGTGCTCGAAATCGGCACCGGCAGTGGCTACATGGCCGCCCTGCTGGCGCACCGCGCAGCGCACGTGCTGACGCTGGAAATCGAAGCCGAGTTGACCGTCCAAGCCCGCAAAAATTTAGCCCACGAAGGCATGAGCAATGTCGATGTGCGCCAGGCAGACGGCGTGGCCGGCGCCCCTGCCGACGGCCCGTTTGACGTCATCGTGCTCAGCGGCTCTGTGGCCGAAGTGCCGCAAGCCCTGCTGGCCCAGCTCAAAGTCGGCGGCCGACTGGCAGCCATCGTGGGCGAAGAACCCATGATGCGTGCCACCTTCATCACCCGCAACAGCGAAGCCGCCTGGACCACCACCGAGCCATGGGACACCGTGGCGCCGCGTTTGGTGAGCTTTGCCGAACACTCGCACTTCAGCTTTTAAATCATGCAACAGATCACACCTGCACAGCTGCCCGAATGGGCGGCCAGCGTCGCCGAACGACAACCCGTGTTGCTGGACGTGCGCGAGGGCTGGGAATGCCAAACCGCCAGCGTCTCGCCCACGGGCCTGCACTTTGTGCACATGCCCATGCAAACCATCCCAGCACGCCTAGACGAGTTGGACAAAGCCCGCCCAATCGCCTGCCTGTGCCACCACGGCAGCCGCAGCATGCAAGTGGCCGCCTTTTTGGCGCAACACGGCTTTGAGGTGATCAACGTGGCAGGCGGCATCCATGCGTGGGCTACGCAGGTTGACCCGAGTATTCCGGTTTATTAATTCAAATTCACTTTCATCAGCTTCCAAGAAAGAACTGCATGCAACACATTCGTCCAACACTGGCGCTATTTCAGCGCTCCTCCATCGGCCTCTTGATCGGCATCGCACTGTCGAGCACCGCTCAAGCGCAGAGCCTGATCGAAATGTATGACATGGCCAAAGGCTATGACGCGGCCTACCAATCCGCTAAATCGCAGTTCCAAGCCAACTTGGCCAAAGCCGATCAAGGCAAGGCCAATTTGTTGCCTACAGCGGGCTTGTCGGGAGGTGCCACTCTCACGTCTATGGAGATCACCACCAACCCTGCGACCACCACGACCGATCGCGGGTTTACAACTCAAACGGCCGGCGTGAACCTGACCCAGCCGCTTTACCGTCCCGCTAATTTGGCCACTTACCGGCAAAGCCAAAAAGCTTTGGACGCCGCCCAAGCAGCCTTGATTCAAGCGGAACAGGATTTGATCGTTCGAACCAGCCAAGCTTACTTTGACGTGCTGGGTGCGCAAGACAGCCTGACCTTTGTCAAAGCCCAAAAAACCGCTGTCGCCGAGCAACTGGCCAGCGCCAAACGCAATTTCGAAGTCGGTACCGCCACGATCACGGACACGCGCGAAGCGCAGGCCCGTTACGACTTGGTGATCGCGCAAGAAATTGCGGCAGACAATGATTTGCGTGTGAAAAAAGTAGCCTTGGAACTGCTGGTAGGCAAGACCGGCATCGCCCCTTTCAACATCAAAAACCAAAGCGTCCTGCCGCCAGTCCCTGAAGGCTCCATGGACACCTGGGTGAGCAACAGCGAGCAACTCCACCCCGGCATTCAACAGGCACGTACCAACCTGGACGTGGCCAAACTGGAAACCGAAAAGGCCGAGGCTGGACATAAGCCCACAGTGGATCTGACGCTGGGCTATAACGTTCAGAGAAACCTGAACGGAACGTCTACCGTGAACTTAGGCAACACCAGCAATCAAATCATCGCTGTGAGCACAGGCATCAGTGCCAACCTGCCCTTGTTCGCCGGCTTTGCCACGCAAAACCGCATACGTGAAACGGTGGCACTGGAAGAAAAAGCCCGCACGGACTTGGAAGGCGTACAGCGCCAAGTGGCCCTAGCCACGCGCACCGCTTACCTGGGTCTGCAATCGGGTCTGGGCCAAGTGAAAGCCTTGGAAGCCGCAGAATCCTCCAGCCAAGCGGCTTTGGACGCCAACCAGTTGGGCTACAAAGTGGGCGTGCGCATCAACATCGATGTGCTCAACAGCCAAAGCCAGCTGTACCAAACCAAACGCGATCTGGCCAAGGCGCGTTATGACGTGTTGGTCGGTCAGCTCAAGTTGCGCCAAGCCAATGGCAGCTTGAAGGCGGACGACCTGCAAGCTGTGAACGCCTTGCTGGCCAAATAAGCGCGGCTATTGAAGTAACTGCGCCACCGCCTGCGCGGTGCGCAGCGCAGCCCCTTGGTGGGCCTGCGCAAACGCTTGGGCCTGTTCAGCACGGCGCTTCAATGGCGCAGCATCGCTGAGCAGCACCAGGGTTTGCGTCACGGCTTGCGCCATGTCACTCACACGCAGTGCCGCACCGGCTTTTACCGCCATGTCTGAAGCTTGCGCAAAATTGAAGGTGTGCGGCCCCATGATCACCGGGCAGCCACAGGCCGCCGCTTCGATCAGGTTTTGCCCGCCGAAGGGCGCAAAACTGCCGCCCAACAAGGCTACGTCGGCCAGGCTGTAGTACAGCGCCATCTCGCCCAAGGAGTCGCCCAGCCAGACGGTTGGCGTGGTCTGCGGCTCTGCAGACGGCGGCCCGTCTTGGCCCCAGTGACTGCGGCGTGACACGCGCCAACATTGCGACAGGAGCAATGCCTCCACAGCGTCCACACGCTGCGGGTGGCGCGGCACGATGAGCCATTGCAATTGAGTCGCGATATGTCCTTGTGCCATCACCGCCTGCAACCAAGCTTCTTCCTCGCCCTCACGCGAACTGGCCAGCATGGCCACCGGACGCTTCATGGCCCCGCGCCAGGCTTGGCCTTGTGCGCACTGCGCGGCATCGGGCTGCGCATCGAACTTGATATTGCCCATGACCCGAGGGTTCACGGCGCCCAACATTTGTAAGCGCCCCGCGTCGGCCTGGGTTTGCGGCCAGACTGCATGCAGCGCTTGGTAGACCGGTCGCGTCAAGGTGGGCCAGCGCAGCGCATTGCGGGTCGACTTCTCACTCATGCGGGCATTCGCCAAGACGAGAGGTACACCCAGCTTTTGACTTTGCAAGACCAGGTTCGGCCAGACTTCGGTTTCGATCAACACCCCGACACGGGGCTTGAAATGGCGCAAAAAGCTTTGAACTGCTGAAGGCGTGTCCCAGGGCTGCCACACCTGCACATCCCCCGCTTGCAACAAGCGGGCACCTTCGGCGCGGCCGGTGGCGGTGCCGTGGGTCAACAACAAACGCATGCCGGGCAAGGTTTGGCGCAAGGCTTTGATCAAGACCTCGGCCGCACGCGTCTCGCCCAAGGACACGGCATGCACCCACACCAAGTCCGATTGCAACTCGACCGCTTGGGTGTAGCGGCCAAAGCGCTCGGCCACCGCCTCCCCATACAGGGGCTCGGCCAGCGCGCGACGCGCCAGCTTGCGCCGCAGCAGCGGCTGCGTGCACCACAGCGCAGCGTTGTACAGGTGTTGGATGAAACTCAATGCGCTGACGCCGCAAACTGCGCATCGGGTTTGACGCTGCGCAGCAGCGCCAGCATCTCGGTCTCGATGCGATGCAAGGCCGCTTCGGTGTGGCCCTCAAAGCGCAGCACCAACACCGGGGTGGTGTTGGAGGCGCGAATCAAGCCAAAGCCATCGGGCCAGTCGACGCGCAAACCATCGATGCTGGAGACTTTTGCGGGCGCAGAAAAACTGGCGACCGCCTTGTCCAGCAGTTGCTGAGTCACGCTGTGCGGCTCACCCTCGGCACAAGGCACGTTCAGCTCGGGCGTGGAAAAGCTGGTGGGCAGCGCGTGCAGCACGGCGTTGCCGTCCGGGCTGTGGCTCAAGATTTCCAGCATGCGGCAACCGGCGTAGGTGCCGTCGTCAAAACCGTACCAACGCTCTTTGAAGAAAATATGCCCGCTCATCTCGCCGCCCAGGGGCGCTTGGCCCCCCGCGGCTTCAATGGCTTTCATTTTGGCTTTGATCAGCGAGTGACCGGTTTTGAACATCAGGGGCTGGCCACCCGCCTGCTCGATGGCCGGGGCCAAGCGCTGTGAGCATTTCACATCAAACAAAATCGTGCCGCCAGGCACGCGGCTGAGCACGTCTTGCGCAAACAACTGCATCTGGCGGTCAGGGTAAATGTTGTGGCCGTCGCGGGTCACGATGCCCAGGCGATCGCCATCGCCATCAAAGGCCAAGCCCAGTTCGGCGCCCGAGGTCTTCAAGGCGGCAATCAAGTCGTTCAAGTTTTCGAGTTTGCTCGGATCGGGGTGGTGATTCGGAAAGTTGCCGTCCACTTCGCTGAAAAGCTCGATCACCTCGCAGCCTAAGGCGCGGAAGATGCCCGGCGCGGTGGCACCGGCCACGCCGTTGCCCGAGTCGACCACGATCTTCATGGGGCGCGCCAAATGAATGTCGCTCACAATGCGCTCGCGGTAAGCATCCGTCACATCTACCGCGCGCACGCTGCCACCCGGCTGCAGCATCCAGGTCTCGTCTTGCATCATCTGGCGCAGCGCAGAAATTTCGTCGCCATAAATGGCACGGCCACCCATGACCATTTTGAAGCCGTTGTAGTCCTTGGGGTTGTGGCTGCCGGTGACCTGAATGCCGCTGGCGCACAGCGTGTTGGCTGCGAAGTACAGCATGGGCGTGGTGCACATGCCCACATCAATCACCTGCACACCCGCGGCCACCAAACCGCGCATCAATGCCGCCGACAGGGTCGGGCCACTCAAGCGCCCATCACGCCCCACGGCCACCGTGGTTTGCCCCTCAGCCAGCGCCTGGGTGCCAAAGGCTTGGCCCAGGCCTTCGGCCATGGCTTCGTGGATGGTGGACGGCACGATGCCGCGAATGTCATACGCTTTGAAAATGCTGGGGGTGATGTGCATGAACGCCTCAAAAAGAAAACACAGTCGCCAACACGCCAAGCCGAACAGACCTGGCGGTTGACAATGCAGTATCCATTGTAAGAGCCTTACCCTGCAGGACTGCCCATGACCGAAAGACTGACCCAGATCGCGTACGAAGATTTACCCGCGCATGTTCGGCCGCTGGCCGATGACATCTTGAAAGTCTCCAGCGCTGCTTTGGGCGGCCCTTACAACGCCCTGCTGCGCAGCCCCGAGATGGCGCGGCGCTGTTTTGATTTCTTGGACTACCTGCGTTTTAAAACCTCAGTCCCGTTGCGTCTGAACGAGCTGGCGATTTTGATTCAGGCACGCATCTCGAACGCGCAATACGAATGGTGGGCCCATGAGCGCATTGCCCGCAAAGCCGGTTTGCCCGACGCGGTGATGCGTGATTTGCAAATGGCGCAAAGGCCGACGCAGATGCAAGCCGATGAGCGACTGGTCTACGACTACTGTGTTCAACTGTCCTTGAATCACCGTGTGCCCGATGCCTTGTGGCAAGAGACCGTTGACCAATTGGGTGAGCAGGCCGTGATCGACCTGACCGTGCTGTCGGGCACCTATGTCATGGTGTCGATGCTGCTCAATGCCACCCAGGTCGGCATTCCGGGCGGTGAGGCTGAACCCTTGGAAGTCATGGACCCGGCCCGCATCCGACAGCGCTTGCTGGCATGATCCCTCAATGGACTTGGAGACACTCATGAAAACAAACCTTCTTCGTGCAGGCTTGACCCTGGTTGCGGCGATATCGGCCCTGGCCGGCATACAAGCCACGGCCCAGGACTTTCCGTCGCGCCCCATCACCATGGTCATGCCCTACGCCCCCGGTGGGCCGGGCGACACCATCACCCGCTTGTTTGCCGGTGCCATGCAAAAACAGCTGGGCCAGCAAATTGTGGTGGACAACACGGCCGGCGCCTCCGGCTCCATCGGCACCGCCAAAGTGGCCCGTGCCAAGGCGGATGGCTACACCTTGCTGATGATCCACGTCAGCCACGCCACCAACGCGGCCATGTACAAAAACCTGCCCTACCACCCGGTGGACGATTTTGAGCCGATTGGTCGCGCCACCATCGGACCCATGCTGATCGTGGCACGCAATGATTTTCCAGCCAAAGACCTGAAAGAGTGGTTGGCGTATGTCAAAGCCAATGCCCCCAGAATCAGCTTGGCCCATGCTGGCGTGGGCTCGGCCTCCCACCTGTGCGGTTTGATGATGATGAACGCGCTGAATGTGAAATTCAATGAAATTCCCTACAAGGGGACTGGCCCCGCACTGACCGACTTGATGGGCGGTCAAGTCGACCTGATGTGCGACCAAACCTCGGGCACCGTGCCCTCGGTCAAAGCCGACAAGATCAAAGCCTACGCCGCTGTGGGCAAATCCCGACTCAGCGGTTTGCCCGATCTGCCAGCGATCGCCGAAGCCGGGGTACAGGGTTTTGACATCACCATTTCCTTCGGCCTGTACGCGCCCAAAGGCACGCCTAAACCGGTCATGGACCAATTGACCACCGCGCTGCAAAGGTCGGTGGCCGACCCCGAGGTACGCCAACGCCTGGAGGCCATGGGGGTGTCCGCCGTACCCACAGACATGGCGCGCCCCGAAGCTTTGCGCGCGCATTTGAAATACGAAATGGACAGCCTGAACAGCCTGCTCACCAAGGCCGGAGTGAAAGCCAATTGAGCAATTGGCTCACGTTGGTGGTGACCTTGGTGATTCAGGCCATGGTCTCCATGGCTTTGTTGACCTTGCCGGTGATGGCGCCCGTGGTCGCTCAAGACATGCAGGTCTCCCCCGCATTGGTGGGCTTGTATGTGTCCATGACCTATGCGGGGGCCATGCTGGCCAGCCTGATGGGCGGCGCCATGGTCAACCGACTGGGGGCGATCCGAGTCAGCCAATGGGGGCTGCTGTTGTGCGCGGCCGGCTTGTTGCTGTGCGCTGTGCCCTGGTTCCCAGCCATGGGCCTGGGCGCGGTGCTGATCGGTTTGGGCTATGGCCCGATCACCCCGGCCAGCTCGCACATTTTGGCGCGCACCACGCCCAAGCACCAAATGTCGCTGGTCTTCTCGCTGAAACAAACCGGCGTGCCTTTGGGCAGCCTGCTGGCCGGCGCGATTGTGCCCTCGATGTTGTTGGCGCTCAGCTGGCACAGCAGCTTGGCCGCAGTGGCGGCGGTTTGCGTGTTGTGCGCGGCACTGTCACAACCATTGCGCGCTGGGTTAGACCAGGACCGCCAACCGGATCTGCAGATGCGCTGGGGCAGTTGGGTCACGCCCATCCGCATGGTCTTGGCGCACCGCACCTTGACCACCATGGCGGCTTGCTCCTTCATGTTCTCTATGGTGCAGCTGTCCTTGACCACTTACCTGGTCACTTTTTTGCATGATGATTTGGCCTATGGTCTGGTGGCGGCCGGGCTGGCTTTGTCGGCCACGCAATTGGGCGGCATGGGCGGACGCATTGCTTGGGGCTATGTGGCCGACCGCTGGCTGGGCGCTCAGCGCATGCTGTTGTTGCTGGCCAGTTTGATGACGGTGGGCGCCTTGGCCTCGGCCACCCTGACCGTGGAGACCCCGCACGCCGTGGTGATCGCCATCTTGGTGACCTTTGGCGCTTCGGCCATCGGCTGGAATGGTGTGTACCTGGCCGAAGTGGCGCGGCGCGCGCCCGAGGGCATGGCCAGCGTCGCCACTGGCGGCACGCTGGCATTTACTTTTTCAGGGGTGGTCATTGGTCCACCGATCTTTGGTGCGCTGTCCACTTTGTTTGGCACCTACCGCGCCGGCTTTTTGGGCCTGATGGTGGTGGCCTGCCTGTGTGGCTTGTTGCTGTATGGGAGTCAGCGCAAAATTCGGGTGATTGCCGCCTGAACCAAGGACTGCCATGCCGTTTCACCCCCTCACCACCCGCAGCCATTGGCAAAGCCCTTTGGGCCTCATTCTGTTGTCGGCCAGTCCCTTGGGATTGTCGGGGGTGTTTTTTGAAGACCAGCGCCATCTGCCTGATGTACAGGCCTGGCCAGAGGACCCGAACAATCCTTTCACGCAGGCCGCCATCGCTTTGCTGAAGGACTATTTCAGCGGCCGAGCCCACGCGCTGGATGCGCCGTTGTCGCTGCCGCTGGACTTGCAATGTGGCACCACTTTTCAACAAGCGGTGTGGCAAGCCTTGTTGCGCATCCCGGCCGGACAGACGCAAAGCTACGGCCAATTGGCGCAGCAGGTGCAGCGCCCCAGCGCCGTGCGCGCTGTGGGTGCGGCGGTAGGCCGCAACCCGATCAGCCTGCTGGTGCCATGTCACCGCATCCTCGGCGCGGCAGGCCAACTCACCGGCTATGCCGGCGGTTTGTGGCGCAAAGAAGCTTTACTGAAAATGGAACAGGCCTTGCCAGGGGCTTTAGCAACACCCGACACCGAGCACGGCACCTTGCCTCTTTTTGATTGACCCCATGAACCCTCAAGCCGACCTGCTGGCCTCGTCAATCACCACCCCACGATACAGAATCGACTTTTTGTTGCTGGCCATGATTTGGGGGGGCTCCTTCTTGTTCATGCGTACCGCCGCCGTGGAGTTTGGCGCCGTCCTCACCGCCGCGCTTCGGGTCAGCATTGCAGCCTTGTTTTTGTTGCCTTTGCTTTATTTTCGAGGTCAGAGTCAAGCGCTGTGGGCGAACTGGAAGCCTGTGTTCTTTGTGGGCGTTTTCAACTCGGCTCTGCCGTTTGCTTTGTATGCCTTTGCGGTGCAGCACATCACCACCGGCCTGTCTTCCATCATGAACGCCACCGTGCCGCTGTTTGGCGCCCTGGTGGCTTGGGTCTGGCTGGGCGACAAACTGAGCCTGTCGCGCATCTTGGGTTTGTGTATCGGCTTTATGGGCGTGTTGCTGCTGGCCGGTGGTGAGGCCGATTTCAAACCCAACGCCTCGGGCATCGCCCCCATGTGGGCGGTGGGTGCCTGTTTGCTGGCCACGCTGAGCTATGCCCTGTCGGCCAATTTTGCCAAACGCTACATTGCCCATGTGCCGCCGCTGGCCACCGCCACGGGTAGCCAGTGCGGCGCCAGTTTGGCGTTAGCTGTGCCGGCCCTGTTCGCGCTGCCCGCAGAAATGCCCCGTGCGCATGCTTGGGGCGCGTTGGTCATCGTGGGCGTGTTGTGCACCGGCATTGCGTACATCTTGTATTTCCGGCTGATTGAGAAGGCCGGTCCGGCCAAGGCACTCACCGTCACTTTCTTGGTACCCGTGTTTGCCATCGGCTATGGCGTGCTGCTCTTGCATGAGCATTTGACGCTTTGTATGCTGCTGTGTGGCGCCGTCATTTTGTTGGGCACGGGCCTGTCCAGCGGCTTGCTGCGCTTACCGCAAAGGAAACCGATTCCATGACGTCATTCATCGCCCTGTTGTTGAGCGTCATGCGCAGATTCTGGGTCACGGGCGCTGTGGGCTTGGCGGCGCTGCTGAGCGCTTGCAGCACAGCACCGCCAGAAGGCTTGAATGCGGTGACGCCGTTTGATGTGCAGCGCTATCAAGGTACGTGGTACGAAATTGCACGCCTGGACCACTCGTTTGAGCGCAATATGACGGACGTGAGTGCGCGCTACACGATTCAAGCCGATGGTTCGGTGCAGGTGGTGAATCGCGGCTTCAACACCCTCAAAAATGAATGGAAAGAAGCCGTGGGCAAAGCCCTGTTCACCGGCGACACCGATCGCGGCTCGCTCAAGGTCTCGTTCTTCGGGCCTTTTTACGGCGGCTACCACGTGGTGGCACTGGACCCACAGTACCGCTGGTCCATGGTGGTCGGCCCGGACCGTGATTACCTGTGGATTTTGGCGCGTGACAAACAGCTGGACCCCGCGCTCAAAGCCCAGCTACTGAGCCAGGCCCAGGCTTTTCGCTTGCCCACCGAGCAACTGATTTGGGTGACGCACACGCGCTGAACCATCCAAGCGCTTCGGTTGGTACGTCCTCGCAAGTTACAACCCGACACCGAATATCTGCGTCTGATGCGCCAACACGCGCTCTCGCCGCTGAGAATCAAGCTCTTTGAAATTGATGGGGAGCTCTTATGCGCGTGCAACACCACCTTGGCGCCTTGGCGCTGTTCATGACCATGGGCTGCG
Organism: uncultured Burkholderiales bacterium; assembly: GCA_903916355.1. GTDB lineage: Bacteria > Pseudomonadota > Gammaproteobacteria > Burkholderiales > Burkholderiaceae_C > Limnohabitans_A. Next base: position 23,363 of record CAIWWN010000064.1, read on the forward strand.
CTTCGGTTCACGCCCAAGCCGGCCCCGTCAACCCGATACTCCCCTTTAACCCCAGCCCTTCCGCACACCTGAGCGCATCAGCCACCATGCAGGTGCTGCAAGACTGGCTGGTGATTCGCCTTGCGGTGCAGAAAGAAGGCGCTGATGCGGCGCTGGTGCAACGGCAACTCAAAACCACCTTGGCAGCCGCTTTGACACAGGCCCAAAGCGAGGCCAAGCAGAACGACGCCAAGCCGGGGGCCATGGAGGTCAGCACGGGCCAGCTCAATGTGTCGCCGCGCTTCAACCGTGAGGGCAAAACCAACGGCTGGATGGGTACGGCCGAGTTGATGGTGCAAGGGCGCGACCTCGACCGCATCACCGCCACGGCAGGCCGCCTGAATGGCTTGAGCGTGAGCCAGTTGGAATGGCAAATCAGCCCCGAGCTGCTGGCGCAAAGCGAAGCCAGTGTGCAAGGCCAAGCGGTGGCGCAATGGCGCGCCAAGGCCAGCGCCCTGACCCAGCAACTGGGCCTCACCCGTTACACCATCAGTGATGTGACGCTGAGCACGCAGGGCAATGGCCAGAGCATCAGCCCCCGGGCTATGCCCATGGTGATGATGGACCCCGGCCCCGATGCACGCAGCGCACCGCTGCCCCTGCAAGCGGGTCAGTCGCAAGTCACGGTGGTGGTGTCCGGGCACATCCTGTTGCAATAAGGCGCCGTGACGCACCAAGGGAACACTGGGGACAGGGCGCCAGTGAATAGTGCGCTGGTCAATTGAATAATCGGGAATAATCGCCAGCTTCACCACGCTGGAACGATCCCCATGCCGAATTTTGTTTCTGGCGCGCGCCGCCAATCCCTGTGCAAGCTGGCCTGTGCCGGCTTGTGGGCCGCTTTGTTTTTCCACTTTTCAGCGCAAGCACAAACCGCAGTGACCGTCCCCACGGTTGCCAGCGGCGTCCCGATCAAACTGATCGTGCCTTTCACCCCGGGCACCGGCATTGACCTGATTGCCCGCACCCTCGGCCCCAAACTGTCACTCAAACTCAATCGTCCGGTCGTGGTGGAAAACCGCGTGGGCGCTTCGGGCAATATCGGCACCGAAGCCGTGGTGCGCGCTGCGCCCGACGGCAACACCTGGCTGGTGAGCGTGAACACCTTGGTGATGAACCGAAGCCTCTACCCCTCACTCAGTTTTGACCCGGTGAATGACCTGATGCCAGTGACACTGAGCAGTTGGGGGCAATTGCTATTGGTCACGCACCCCAAATCGGGTTTCAGCACCGCAGGCGAATTGGTCAAGACGGCCAAAGCACGTCCTGGGCACATCAACTACGCCTCTCCCGGCGTGGGCACGCCGCACCATTTGTCGATGGAATTGTTCAAGAACACCGCCCAGGTCTTTTTGACGCACATTCCTTACCGCGGCACAGGCCCGGCTGTGACCGATTTGCTGGGCGGTCAGGTCGATGCCATGTTCTTGCCGATTCATGTGGCCCTGCCGCACATCCGCTCAGGCCGCCTGGTGGCCTTGGGTATTGGCAGTGACAAGCGGCATGCCTTGCTGCCTGATGTGCCCACCCTGGCCGAGGCCAAAGCGGGTCAGGTGAACGTGGACATGTGGTACGGCGTGTTTGCGCCCAAAGGCACGCCAGCAGACACCGTGGCCCTGTTCAACCGCGAAATCAACTTGATTTTGAAAAGTGAAGAAACCCAAAAAGCCTTTCAAACCCAAGGCATGGACCCTGCAGGCACCAGCCCACAAGAGTTTGGCCGGGTGGTCGAGCGCGACGCGAACCGCTGGGCCCAATTGATCAAAACCCAACACATCAAGGCAGATTGAGCATGACCATTTCCATCATTGGCGGCGGCATTGCCGGACTGAGTTTGGCGCTGGGCTTGCACCAAAAAGGCATCGCCTGCGAGGTGTATGAAAGCGTGGCCGAGGTCAAAGAAATTGGCGTGGGCATCACCCTGCTGCCGCATGCCATGAAAGAGTTGGCTGCCTTAGGCGTGCAAGCCGAGTTGGAAGCGGTGGGCATTGAGAATCTGGAAAGCGTGTTCTATACACGCCACGGCCAGTATGTGTACCGTGAAGCGCGTGGACGCCATGCCGGTTATACGCTGCCCGAAATCGGCATTCACCGCGGCAAGTTGCATCGCATTTTGTTTCAAGCCGTTCAGCAACGCCTGGGCGCCGACCATGTGCATACCGGCCACCGCTGCACCGGTTTCAGCCAGGACGTGAATGGCGTCACTTTGCAATTTACCTTGAGCGACGGCAGCAGTCGCACGGTGCACAGCGACAGTGCGGTGGCTTGCGACGGCGTGAACTCGGCGGTACGCAAGCAAATGCACCCGGATGACAAGGTTTGCTTTGCCGGCATCAACACCTGGCGCGGCGTGACGGTGCACAAGCCCATCTTGACGGGCAAAAGCTATTTGCGCATTGGCACCGTAGAAGCGGGCAAGATGGTGATCTATCCCATCGTCGACAACGTGGACGGCCAAGGCAACCAACTCATCAACTGGGTGGCCGAACTGCAGCGCCCGGATGCGGCGATGAACGACTGGAACAAAGCCGGCGACCCGGCCGTTTGTGCTGAGATTTTCAAAGATTGGAAGTTTCCGTTTTTGGATGTCCACAATTTGATTTTGCAAGCCGAGTCTGTCTTTGAGTACCCCATGGTCGACAAAGACGCCCTGCCGTTTTGGACCCAAGGCCGCATGACCTTGATGGGCGATGCGGCCCACCCCATGTACCCGCGTGGCTCCAATGGTTCAGCGCAAGCGCTGATCGACGCCCGCACCTTGGTGGACTGCTTGACAGAGCAGCCCGATACGCCAGCGGCTTTTCAAGCCTACGAAAGCTTGCGACTGGCACCCACCGCCAAGGTGGTGCAAACCAACCGCACGGTGCCGCCGGATTTCATCATCATGAAGGCCGACGAGTTGAGTCACGGCCAGCCTTTCAACAACATCGATGATCTGATCAGCCAAGACGAATTGCGTGCGATCTCTGACCACTACAAAACGGTGGCGGGTTTCGCACTCAAGGCTTGAGTTTTAAAAAGTGCGGGCCTCAAGCAGGGCCAGCCAACCACGGTGCCCACGCACGCGGCACCTCCACGGTCAAGCTCATCAGCCAGTAGCTGAGCGACTTGCCGTGGCTGTCTAAATTGAGGGCGCTGTTCACGCCGCCATCGAGCACATCGTCGAGCACAAAGTTCATGGCGTGCAGCAGCGGCAAATCATAGCGCTGCACACGCGTGGGTTGGCGCGTGGCAAACAGCGCGGCAACACGTTCTTCGGTCACCTGCGCCAGCAGCACTGGCCAAAATTCTTCGCGCCAAGCAATCACGCTGATGTTGGAGCGGTTGCCTTTGTCTCCGGTGCGGCCATGGGCCAAACGGTCGAGGGGCACAGTCATGTTGTCGGTCATGTTGTCGGACATTGCGCCAGTGCTCGCCAAGTTCATGCGTCATCTCCCGCAGTCAGAGGCTGGACCATTTCAAACCGACTCGGAATGCTCTCGCGCGGCAACAAGCAAGACACCAAGCCCAGGCGCGGGCGCAGCGCGGTGCGCACCCCGCCGCCGCCCGCCGGGCCGCAGGTGTACAGCGCAGTGACTTCGCGCAGCAACTGCTCAGCCATGGCTTTGTCGGCATTCGAGGTGGCCATGCGCAAGCGCACATCGGTACCGCCCTGATCGGGCAAAGCGGCCAGGGCCGCACCGGCATCGTCGGCCCACAAACTGCGCACGCCGATCAAGTCCACCCGCAACGTCAAATGCGGCAAGCGCTCGCGCACCACCGCGGCGGCCAAACGGGCGCGGGCCTCGGCGCGGGCGCCGGCATACGAAATTTCGGCTTCGGCCAGCCAGCCGTTTTCGTGGCACAGATTGACCTTGAAGTGCGAAGGCCGGGGATGGCCTTGCACGCCAGACAGTTGCACACGGTCAGGGCCCAACTGCGTGACTTGCGCTGCCGTGATGTCGGCCACCACGTCGGGTGTGATGTAAGCGGCCGGGTTGTCAATTTCGTACAGCAGCTGCTCTTTCACGGTGTGCAGGTCGATACGCCCACCAGTGCCTGCAGGCTTGCTCAAGGTGCAGCAACCATCGGCTTCGATCTGCGCAATCGGAAATCCCACATGGGCCAGATCGGGCAGGTCTTTGAAGCCTGGGTCGGCGTAGTAACCACCGGTCACTTGTGCGCCGCATTCGAGCAAATGGCCGGCCATGGTGGCGCCAGCCAATGCATGCCAATCGTCATGGGCCCAGCCAAAGTGCGCCAGTGCCGGGCCGAGCGTCAATGTGGGGTCTGCGACACGGCCACAGACCACGATCTGAGCGCCCTGGTTCAAGGCGTCGGCAATGGCCTGCGCGCCCAAGTAGGCGTTGGCACTGACCAAGGGGCTGGGCAAACTGCGGGCACGCGTTTGCACTTCAGGGTGTTCGCGCACATCGTCACCCCACACCACGGCGATGCGGGGCGCGGCCACCTCCAAGTCCTGTGCTAATTGAAAAATCACCTGCGCGGCAGCTCGCGGATTCGCTGCACCAAAGTTGCTGACGATGCGAATGCCGTGGGCCAAACACGTGGCCAGCACCGGGCGCAGCAAGTCGAGCAGCAAGGGCTCGTAACCCGCCTGTGGGTCAGCACGACGGGCCAGTTGCGCCAGCGCCAGGGTACGTTCGGCCAAGGTTTCAAAAATCAAAACCGCATGGCCGCCCTGGCTTTGCAGTCCGGCCACCAGGTCTTGCACCACGGGGCCAGCGGCATCGGTGCGGTCACCTGAAAAGCCCGCACCGCACCCAATGCGCAAGGGCTGAGTCGGTTTGAAAAAATCAAGCATGGCTCACTTTCACGGGAAAACGGGTGGCCAAGGCACGGGCACGCAGTTGGCCGCAACCGCCCTCCACATCTTGGCCTGCGGACTGGCGCAGCTTGGTCAAAATACCGCGCTGGTGCAATTGGCGCGCGATTTGCGCAGCGCGCTCCCAGCTCGGGCGCTTGAAGGGCAGATCGTCCACGGCGTTGTAGGGGATCATGTTCATCAGCGCGTACTTGCCGTGCAACAAACGCACAATGCCGTCAATCTCCTCTTCGGTGTCATTGATGCCTTCCAGCAAAGTCCATTGGTATTGGATCGGATAGCCGGTGGTGCGGGCGTAGACCTCGGCCATCTCCACCAAATCTTGCGGGCTGATGCGCGGCGCCTTGGGCAGCAACTGGATGCGCAGCTCGGCGCGGGTGGTGTGCAACGACAGCGCCATGGCCGGTTGCACAGGGCCTTGCGGCAACAAGTCAAAAGCCCGTTCGTCGCCCACGGTGGAGAACACCAAATTCTTGTGACCGATATTGCCCTGCGTGCCCAGCAGTTCAATGGCCTGCATCACATTGTCTAAATTGTGCGAGGGCTCGCCCATGCCCATGAAGACGACTTTCTTAACCGGGCGCAGCGTGCGTGCCAAAGCCACTTGGGCCACGATCTCCCCACCCGTGACCTGGCGAATCAGGCCTTCTTTGCCGGTCATGCAAAACACACAACCCACCGCACAGCCCACCTGACTGGACACGCACAGGCCGTCGCGCGGCAAGAGCACGCTTTCCACCGTTTGACCGTCTTGCAGCTGGACGAGCAGGCGCGAAGACCCGTCTTCGGCCGGGTGCTGAGACTGCAAACTCGCCAAGGCGGCCAGCTCGGCGCTGAGTGCGGGTAAAGCCTGACGCAAGGTGGCCGGCATGAAACTGTCCAGCGCGCGGCGGCCACTGTCTTGCGGCATCGCTTGGCTCCACAGGCGCAGCACCCGGGCCTCGTGCTTGGCGTTGGCGCCTAAAGCCCTTAAACGCGCACGCAAAGTGTCCAGTCGCATCGCGTCGCCTCAGTAATGCGGCGGCAACTCGTCGCGCAAATTGCGTTCGCCCGAGGGACCACCTTCAGGCATTTGACGGCGCAGTTGGCCGACCTCGGCCAGCAAGGCATCGATCTGGCGTTGTTGTTCGTAAACCTGTTGGTTCAATTGTTCGAGCAGGTCTTCGGCGTAGCTGCATTTGATTTCCAGCGCCATCAAGCGCTCGTCGGTGTGGGATTGTGGAGACATGGCCCTATTGGACATGATTTTGAGGGCCGTGCCGACACCACAAGTCACGATGTCGAAGCAATTGACCCTTTTAAATGCCCAGGTCAAACCAATGAAGAGGTGGATGCATCGGTCTACCCCAGACGCTATTGCCACACACTCCACGGTCATTCAGGCAGGACAATTCCAATAGGAACCTGTCCATGTGAAGTCATGGAAGAAAAACCCATTTTCCATTTTCAATTTTGACCATCACTTGGCTGCGATCGTCAACGCCATTGTGGTCTTGAGGTGACATCGTATAAACACCTTCAGAACCCACATAACCTTTCAAGCGTTCGATGGAATCTCTGATTGCACTTCTGAACTCGACTGTTCCTGGTTTGGCTACTTTCAATGCGTCCCGCGTAGCGGCATCGGCAATCAGTAAGGCATCCCAGGCTGTGGCACCGAACAAAGAGCGGTTTTGAACGCCGAAATTGGCATCAGATTTTTTCAAAAAATCCATTGCGACTTTCTTGATCGGATTGCTATCTGGAAGTTGATCTCCAACCAAAACAGGCGCAACCGTCATAAAGCTGCCTTCTACGGCTTTACCGCCAACGCGTAAAAAATCCGCATTTGCTACGCCTTGGGTTTGGTAAATATGGCCCTTATATCCTCTTTGAAAAAGCTCAATGTGAGGCAATGCGCCTGGTGTGCCTGAGCTCAGGATGTACACAGCATCAGGGTTCGTGCTTAAAACTTTCAAAACCTGTGCGGTCACCGTTTGATCATTGGCGTTATATTTTTCACTGGCAAGCACTTTAATGCCTTTAGTTGGCGCCAATGCTTCAACAGTTTTTAAAAATCCATCACCATAGCTGTTGGCCACGCCAATTGTGGCCATCGTTTTGAGTCCAGCTTTCCCCATGTGTTCCATCACTCGAGTTGTCGAGATGACCTCCGTTGGCGAGAGCTTGAAAGCCCAGCGACGAGGGCCATCTTGGGGCAAAACAATAGCGCCCCCACCTGCCAAACTAATGACGGGAACTTTTTCTGCTCCGGCTGCTTCAACAATAGCCAAAGATGTTGGGGTTACAGAGGAACCAATGATCAGATCCACTTTGTCCTCAGTGATCAAGCGCATCGTGCTTTTGGCCGCTGTACTGGTGTCTGTGTTGTCATTCAGGATGGTGAACTTAACTTTTTGCCCCCCCAGTTCGGAGTTCCAAAGTTTGATGACTTTTTCCTCTGGAATGCCTAAGGAAGCACCTGGCCCGGTTAATGACAATATGACACCGACATGAATCTCTGCCCATGCCACAGAGGTCATGGTCAGCGCTCCTATTAAGACAAGTGATCTCAATTTTTTGAGTTGGTCTACGTACGATTGCATGGCTTTCTCCTTGGTTATTTATGGAATTTCACGATCGTATGTGGGGCTGAATTTTTTTCTACCTGAACCGCATCAGCCAACATTTTTCGGAAACGAATCAATGCCGAATCAAAGTGCAGCGGAAGCATCTCATGTTCGGCGTTTTCAGTCAGATTCTTAAATTGCGCCGTGATCGTGTCGCGGTCCTCGTTGAAGGCTTCAATCAGTGTATTGAACATGTTGTGTCGGATCGAGGGGTCCTGAACGCTAGCCCTGTGAGATTGCTGAAAAAAATAATGCGTAGAAGAGTCAGTTTCTGGAGTCAAAGTTTGGCAACTGTGATTGATGACCGCTCTGCTGTTGTCGTCAGCTGCATCACCTACAGGCCTTCCACCTGAATGCATCAACAGCGTGGAAGGAAATAAAAAATCGTAAATAAACCATCGGTCCAGGTTGGAGTCGAAATCTTGAAATCTTTTGTAATAGGGTGGAGCAGGGACATCGGGAATAAACCGCGAGACCTTGACGCCCCGTTGGCCATTCGAGTCAATCACTTCAACAAGCGGTTTGGCAAGGGCAATGGCAACACTCCCCCCCAGTGTGTTGGCGTGAACGTAACTGAGGTGGGAAAAGTCCAGTAAATTATCAGCAATCAACAGATAGGGTGTGTCGTAGTGCATGTACCCGGGAACGTTGACCCAATCGGGATGGTCGCATGAAAAATTGTCAGGCAACATGGCTAAATCGGCCTTCTCGACATCCCCCATCCAGACAAATACCCATTTATTTTTGACAGCCAGAGGGTATTTTTTAACGCATGCTTTTGGCGGAGGGGTGTCCATACCCGGCACCTCTTTGCATTGTCCATGAGCATCAAAAAGTAGGCCATGGTAGCCACAACGTACGTCATCACCTTCTCTGTGGCCAGCCGATAGGGGTGCGTGCCGGTGGCAGCATTTATCTGCAATTGCAACCATGCTTCCATCGCTGGTTCGCAAAACCAGAATGGGCTCGTTGAGTACTTTTCGAGTAAAAAGTTTATCTTCATTAGCGGCTGGAATTTCGTGGTCCCAGGCAATGACGTACCAGCAATTTTTCACCCACATTTCAGCCTCCAATTTGTATTGATGCAAATCAACTCGAGACCAGATTAGGGAGTTATCGTGCAGGCGTCAATCAAATTTCGTTCATAGCTAGAATGAATTCTATGCATATAAATGAATTAGATCTCAACTTGCTTTCCGTTTTGGAAGCCATGCTCCGATCCAAAAATGTCAGCAAGGCCGCGTTGGGTCTTGGCCTCTCGCAAAGTGCGGTGAGCCATGCGGTTAAACGTTTGCGTCAATATTTTGATGACCCACTGTTTGTCAAAACTGGGTTTGTCATGGAACCCACACCTAAAGCGATCTCACTGCAAGATTCAGTGATGGATGTCATGGCGTTGATTCGCCAACGAATCATGACGGCAGTCAGTTTCAATCCAAAAACTGCAAAACGAATGTTCACCCTGTGCATCACGGATATGGGTGAGCTTGTTTTTTTGCCCACCTTACTGACTCGACTTCGAAAAGAAGCCCCTTATTGCTCCATACGTACGTTGCAAGTTCCTGCAGAGCAAATTGCAGGGCTTTTAGCTTCAGGCGAGGCTGACCTTGCAATCGGCTCTTACAGCGGGCCTGATGGGCTTTATAAGCAGCACTAGTGTCCGGTAAATTTCATGCTTGATATCCGCAAACGTAGGCCACATAAGCCCTGCAAGCCGATTTGCGATTCCGGCGATTTGAAAC
>CAIWWN010000065.1 GCA_903916355.1 uncultured Burkholderiales bacterium
ACAAAGGGAAAAAATGTTGAATGACGCATTGATTCAGCAACTCGCCTTAGAGCTGCATCGCGCTGAAAAATCGCGAACCCAGATCGAGCATTTTTCCAAACGCTTTGCCGTCATGACCATCGAAGACGGTTACCGCATCAACCGCGCTTGGATGGAACTCAAATTCGCCGAAGGCCGCACCCTGATTGGCCACAAAATTGGCCTGACCAGCCGCGCCATGCAGGTCTCCAGCCAAATTGACGAGCCCGACTACGGCACGCTGCTCGACGACATGCGCTACACCTGCACGCCGGGCCAGGTGCTGGAGATTCCCTTTGCCAATTTCATCGCGCCGCGCGTCGAGGTCGAGCTGGCCTTCATCTTGAAAAAAGAATTGCGCGGCCCGAATGTGACGTTGCAACAGGTGCTGGACGCCACGGACTACGTCACCCCGGCCGTGGAAATCATTGACGCGCGCATTGAGCAGTTCGATCGCCACACCAAAATCATGCGCAAGGTGTACGACACCATCAGCGACAACGCAGCCAACGCCGGTATCGTGCTGGGTGCAGCGCAAGTCAATCCCTTGACCACCGACCTGCCCTGGTGCGGCGCGGTGCTGCGCCAAAACGGCGTGGTGGAAGAAACCGGTTTGGCCGCCGGCGTGCAAGGCCACCCGGCCATCGGTATCGCCTGGTTGGCCAATAAATTGGCGCCTTGGGGTGAGCATCTGCATGCCGGCGAGATTGTGCTGGCCGGCTCCTTCACCAAGCCCGCACCGGCTAAAGTGGGCGATGTGTTCGATGTCGACTACGGCCCCTTGGGGCGTTTGGAATTCAAATTCATTTAACTGGAGACTTTCATGAAAACACCTGTCAACTCTTTCAAGCAAGCCCTGGCCGCGCGGCAAACCCAAATCGGCCTTTGGCTGGGTTTGGCCAGCGCCTACAGTACAGAAATATGCGCCTGTGCCGGGTTCGATTGGTTGCTGGTCGATGGCGAACATGCGCCCAACGACTTGGCCAGCATTTTGGCCCAGTTGCAAACCATCGCCGCTTATCCCGCCAGCCATGCGATCGCCCGCGTGCCCGTGGGCGACACGACCGTCATCAAGCAGTATCTCGATTTGGGCGTACAAACTTTGCTGGTGCCGATGGTGGACACGGCCGAACAAGCTGCTGCCATTGTGAGTGCGATGCGCTATCCGCAAGACGATGGCCATGGCGGGGTGCGCGGCATGGGCGGTGCTCGCGCCTCGCGCTGGGGACATTACCCCAACTATCCCCAAGAAGCCAATGACCAAGTTTGTTTGCTGGTGCAAGCCGAATCGCAAGAGGCACTGAATAATTTGGATGCCATCGCCAACACCCCGGGTGTGCATGGCGTTTTCATTGGCCCCGCCGATCTGTCGGCGTCCATGGGGTATGTGGGCAATTCCGGCCATCCTGTGGTGCAAGCGGCCATCGAAGATGCGATCGCGCGGATTTTGAAAGCGGGTAAAGCGCCAGGCATTTTGACCCCTGATGAAAAATTAGCTCAGCACTTCATCGATCTGGGCGCGGTGTTCGTGGCCGTGGGCTTGGACAACAATTTGTTGATGCGTCACACCACTTCATTGGCCGCGCGCTTCAAGAGCGCTGTGCGGCCAGTTGATGCGACAGGCAAGGTCTACTGACATGGCACTGCCATTGCCGATCGTACCCAGCTTGCAGGGCCGCGTGCATCCCGATGAATGGGTCGCCCGCGTGGAGCTGGCCGCCTGCTACCGCGTGTTTGCGATGCTGGGCTGGACCGAGATGATCTACAACCACATCACCTTGCGCTTGCCTGCATCCGTGTGTGGTGCGGAAAAGCAATTTTTGATCAACCCCTTTGGTTTGCATTACAGCGAGGTCACGGCCAGCAATTTGGTCAAAATCAATTTGCAAGGACAGGTGCTTGATGGTTCGCCCTATCCGGTCAACCCCGCCGGCTTTACGGTGCACGCGGCCATCCACGATGGCGTGCCTGAAGCGCACTGCGTGATGCACACCCACACCACGGCGGGCGTGGCCGTGGCCTGCTTGCAGGGCGGTTTGCAGCAGACCAATTTTTATTCGGCGCAGTTGCATGACATGGTGGCCTACCATGACTTTGAGGGCATCACCATCCATGCCGACGAAGCGCCGCGTCTGCTGCGCAGCATGGGTCAAAAACCAGCACTGATTTTGCGCAACCACGGTCTCTTGGCCTGGGGTCACAATTTGCCGCACACCTTTGCAATTTTATGGACACTGCAACGCGCCTGTGAAATTCAACTCGCCACCTTCAGCATGGGCGCGGCGATTCCCGTGACCGAGGCGGTGGCGGCCAAATGCACGCGCGACGCCTTGCAGTTCAACCCGAACCATGGCGCTGGCCGTGATGTGTTTGATGCCCTGGTGCGCCAAGTGCACCGCGTCGATGAAAGCTACAGCGTATGAAAATCTGTATTTATGGTGTGGGCGCCATTGGTGGCTGGATGGGTGTGCCTCTGGCGCAAGCCGGTTGCACCGTCAGCGCTGTGGCGCGTGGCGCGACCTTGCAGGCTTTACGCAACCAAGGCTTGACCTTGCACCAAGCAGGCGTCTCGCACACGGTGCAAGTGCAGGCCTCGGACCAGCCCGCTGACCTGGGTGTGCAAGACGTGGTGATCGTCGCCGTCAAGGCGCCGGCGCTGGCCGATGTGGCAGCGCAGATCGCGCCCTTGCTGGGACCCCGCACGGTGGTTTTTACCGCCATGAATGGCGTGCCATGGTGGTTTTTGCAAGGCTTTGGCGGTGCGGTGGCTGAGGCGCGCTTGCAAACCATCGACCCTACGGGTGCGATTGCACAAGGCATACCCGCAGCCCATGTGCTGGGCGGCGTGGTCCATGCCAGTTGCTCGCTCGATGCACCGGGGGTGATTCGCCATCACTTTGGCAACGGACTGATTGTGGGCGAGCCTTCAGGCCAATCTACGCAGCGGGCCCAAGACTGGGTGGCGCTGCTGAGCCGCGCCGGTTTTGCCGCCACGCTGTCGCCGCAAATTCAAAAAGACATTTGGTTCAAGCTGTGGGGCAATATGACGGTGAACCCGATCAGCGGCATCACCGGCGCCACCACCGACTTGATTTTGAATGACGACTTGGTGCGCGGCTTCATCTCCAGCGTCATGCTCGAGGCCAAGGCCATTGGCGCGCAACTGGGCATTCCCATCGACCAGCAACCTGAAGACCGGCACGCGCTGACGCGCAAACTGGGCGCCTTCAAAACCTCCATGTTGCAGGACGTGGAAGCGGGTAAAAGTATCGAACTCGACGCCTTGGTCAGCGCCGTGCGCGAACTGGGCCAACTGACCCATGTGGTCACCCCGTTCACCGATGCCTTGCTGGGTTTGAGTCGCTTGCATGCCAGAGTGCAGGGCCTGTACCCGGCACAATCAAAAGCATGACCTCTGAACGCAAAGCCCTGACTGGCGCCGCCTTTGCCACCTTGCTGTTGCTCGCCTTCATGATGGGAGCCAACCATGTGGCGGCGCGCTTTGCTTTCAACAGCGGCGTGGACGTGGTGACCGCTGTGAGCTGTCGCAGCGCGGTCACCGCCTTGGTGGTCGGCGTGCTGCTGTGGCAGCAAAAAGTGTCATGGGTCACCACGGCTCGGCAAAAAAAGTTTTTACTGCTGATTGGCGCACTGATTGCGGTGCAAAGCGTGTGCTTGTATTCGGCCGTGGCTTGCTTGCCTGTGGCCCTGGCTTTGTTGGCGTTCAACACCTATCCCTTGTCGACCGCTTTGTGGGCGCGTATTTTGTATGGCCATCGCGCCGAGCGTGCCGTGCTTTTGGCCATGCCTTTGATGCTGTTCGGTTTGGCGCTGGCGCTCGATGTGCTTGGTGCCGCCTCCGGTTTGGGTGCGGCGGCGCACTGGAGCCAAATCGGTGCCGGCATTGCCTATGCCTTGGCGGCCTCGGCGACTTTTGGTTTGGCCATGGTCTTGACCCAGCATGAGGTGGGTAGCCTGGACGGACGTTTGCGCACCTTCTCGACCATGGGTTTGGTGGCGGTGTTCGCCATGTCCGTGGCCATGTCGCAAGGGGGATTTCATTTGCCCAATGCGCTGTCTGGCTGGTGGGGCCTGGGCATGCTGACGTTTTTGTATGGCACGGCTTTCAGCATCATGTTCACCGTGTTGCCGCGCTTGGGCGTGGTGGGCAACTCGGCCATCATGAATGTGGAGCCGGTGTTTGCCCTGGTTCTGACCTGGGCGCTGCTGGACCAAGCCATTGCCCCCATTCAGGTGGCCGGTGCTTTGTTGGTGGTGGCCACTGTCATGGGGTTGGGCCTGCGCAAGCGCTGAAGCAGCACGAGGTGCCCTGGTCGGATCAGTCCGGCTTGGCGTTTTTCAGCTGCAGCGCTTGGTCGTACAGCGTGTTTTTCGATTCGCCACTGATCTCAGCCGCCAATTTGACGGCGGTTTTCAAAGGCAACTCGGCCAGCAGCAACTGCAACACGCGCAAGCCATCGCCTGTGGCCGCGACCGCAGGTACGTCATGGATCACCAGCACAAATTCACCGCGTTGACGTTCAGGCTTGGCCGCGAACCAGGCGGGTAACTCGCTGGCGGCCAGGGTGTCGATCTGCTCAAACTGTTTGGTCAATTCGCGTCCCACCGTCACGCGGCGTTCGCCCAACACGCTCAAGGCCAAGGCCAGGGCCTCGATGCGGTGCGGCGCTTCCAGCAGCACCATGGCGCGTTCTTCACTGGCCAAGGCGTGCACGGCGTGCTGGCGCTCAGCGGTTTTGCTGGGCATGAAGCCGACAAACACAAACCCGTTGCCACCGGTCATGCCCGAGGCGCTCAACGCGGTGGTGACGCTGCTGGCGCCCGGCAGGGGCAGCACCCGAAAGCCCGCTTGACGCGTCGCGTCGACCAAACGCGCACCCGGGTCGCTGATGGCCGGCGTGCCGGCATCACTCACATAGGCCACGCGCTGGCCTTGGGCCAAACGCGCCACCACGGTTTGCGCGGCCTCGTGCTCGTTGTGCTGGTGCAGCGCCAGCAGTTGGGCGCTGCTGCGGTCAATGCCATAGGCGCGCAAGAGCTGCTGGGTATGGCGGGTGTCCTCGCAGGCAATCACATCGCACAGACTGAGCACATGCAATGCGCGCAAAGTGATGTCGGCCAGGTTGCCAATCGGGGTGGCGACCACATACAGTGTGTGGGTCGGATGGTTTTGGTGCGCGCTGGTGTCATGCGCTGCAGCCAAAGCCCGCGACCAGGCCGTCGCCCCTGAGCCCGAAACGGGCGTGGGAGGAGCGTCAGGAATCGAGGTCAGGGGCGGGGCAGCGATCTCGTCCGAAGCAGTCAAGGGAGGCAAAGTCAATGGAGTTCCTCAATAAAACGCAATCCACCAAGTCCAAAGGGGACGCCGCCGAAGAGGCGGCCTTGGCTTATTTGCAGGACCGAGGTTTGCGTTTGTTACAGCGCAATTATCGGACCCCGGGGCGAGGCGGTGGAGAAATTGATTTGATCATGCAATTGCCAGACAGCACGGTGGTGTTTGTCGAGGTTCGAAAACGGGCGACCCGCTCCTTTGGCGGCGCCGCCGCCAGTGTGGGGACGGTCAAGCAGCGGCGCATTATTTTTGCAGCGCGTCAGTACTTGATGCGCTGGCGCCGCTTGCCGCCGGCCCGTTTTGACGTGGTGGTGGTCGAAGCCGAGGGGATTGACTGGCTGCAAGCCGCATTTGACGGCGGCGGCGCCTGAACCCTTTACAGGACGGACACCCTAAAGCGTTATCATCACAGGCCATGTTAGACCTTCGTATACAGCAGCATTTCATTGACAGCGCCGACCTGCAATACCAGGCAGCCGAGCCCTTGGTCAAACCGGTGGAAGCCGGTGTCCATGCCTTGCTGGCTTGTGTCACCAGCGGCGGCAAAGTCTTGGTGGCGGGCTGGGGCGGCACTGCCGCGGCAGCGCCTTATTTCGCCAGCCTGTTTGTTGGCGGCTTTGAGCGTGAGCGCCCCGAGTTGGCGGCGCTGGCCCTGACGTCAGAGGGGAGTGTCTTGCCTGACGACCAGGTTTTGGCGCGTCAAGTGCGTGCGCTGGGCCACATGGGCGATGTGTTGATGGTGTTGACCTCGACCGGTGAAGAGGCGGTGTTGCAGCAAGCGGTGCGCTCTGCACATGAGCGTGACATGACGGTGATTGCCTTGACCGGCAAAGGCGGCGGCGCTTTGGCCAAGTTGCTGCGCGAGACGGATGTGCATGCGTGCGTGCCCCACGACCGGGCGGCGCGAATTCGTGAAGTGCAACAGTTGGTGTTGCACTGTCTGTGTGATGGGGTGGATGCCCAGTTGTTGGGTGAACAGGAGTTAAGTGAATGAACGTATCAATTGAAAAAAGCATGGGCGTGGTTTTGACCGCCATTGTGTTGCTGTCGGGCTTGTCGGCTTGCGCCCCGCTGGTGGTGGGCGGCTCGGTGATGACCGGTATGGTGGCGGTGGACCGCCGCACCACGGGCATCCAGCTGGAAGATGAGGGCATTGAGCTGCGCACGGCGCAAGGTCTGCGCCAAAATTTGGGTGAAAACGCCCATGTCAATGTGACCAGCTACAACCGCCAGGTGTTGTTGACCGGCGAAGTCGCGACGGCCGCACAAAAAGACACAGCTGACAAATTGGCGCAAAGCCAAGAAAACGTCAAGGCCGTGGCCAATGAGTTGACGGTGCAAGCGGTCAGCTCGCTGACGCAGCGCTCCAAAGACATCATCATCACCGGCCAACTCAAGGCGTTCTTTGTCGATGCCAAAGACCTTCAGTCGAACGCTTTCAAAGTCGTGACCGAGAACGGTGTGGTGTATCTGATGGGTCGCGTGACCAGTCGCGAGGCGCAGCGCGCCACCGACATTGCGCGCAGCGTCAGCGGCGTGACCAAGGTGGTGCGCGTGCTGGACATCATCTCGGAAGAAGAGCTCAAGCGTTTGAGCGCGCAAACCACCGCAAAATAACACAAGGCCCAACGGCGCTTACGCCGTAATGCAAAACGCCTGCTTGAAGCAGGCGTTTTTGTTTCAGGTGCGCCCAGCATGGGCGCACACCTGGTGTGCCCGACATGGGCGCATACCTGCGGGTGCAAGTCCCGCTGCGAGCTGGTCACAGTGAGCAAAGTGAAGCGCAACTGCGTGAGGGCGAC
>CAIWWN010000066.1 GCA_903916355.1 uncultured Burkholderiales bacterium
GCCTCCCAGTCCCACGCCAAAAATTTCGCCGCGCCCAATGGCAATCAAGGAGTGCGACAGTTGGTAGCCTTTGCCCAATGCGTGCTTCAAATCCCAAGGATCAAGGTAGGCAAAAATCCGCTCGCGACGCCACTCGGACGTCATGATGATCATGGCGAAGATCATGACCAGCACACCCAGAATCAAGAAGAACATGCGGGCGTTCACGCCGCCCAAAAACAAGATGCCCATGGCGATGATGGCGATCACCAAAAATGCACCCATATCAGGCTCGGCCAGTAACAAGATACCGGCCAGCGCCACCGCCGTGCCAATCGGCAACACGGCGCGAAAGAAACGCTCTTTCACATCCATCTTGCGCACCATGTAGTCGGCTGCATAAATAATGACCGCCAATTTGGCAAACTCAGAAGGTTGGAAATTCATGACGCCCAATGAAATCCAACGGTGCGCACCATTCACGCCTTTGCCCACATGGGGAATCAGCACCGCCACCAGCAACACCAAAGAAGCGATGAACAAGGGACGTGCCATTTTTTCCCAGATTTCCATGGGAATTTGAAACGCCAGCAAGGACACGGCAAAGCCGATGCCAATCGAGATCACGTGGCGCAAGAGAAAATGAGTTTGTGCGTAATGCGCAAATTTGGGGCTGTCCGGCAACGCGATCGATGCCGAGTACACCATCACCATGCCCCACATCAAAATGGCCACGACCACCCAAACCAAGGCTTGGTCAATGCTTTGCAATTTGCCGGCCGCATTGCTGTTGCGCGCGTAATCGTAGTTGCCTAAATTGACGGGCAAAGCGCCTTCGGCCACAGGCTGGGCACCCATCCAGCCACCCGTCAGCCCGTGCAAAGCACTGGCCCCATGCGTGGCGATCTGCTGCAGGAAAGTGGGCTGCACCGCGTTCATGCCAGCATCTCCAACATCACGCCAGCCGCTTCAGCCCGTGCGGCCACCGCCTGGCCAAAGACCTCGGCGCGGTGTTCGTAGTTTTGAAACATGTCAAAGCTGGCACAGGCCGGTGACAGCAAAACCGCATCGCCCACCTGGGCCGCAGCGCTGGCCTTGTCGACCGCGTCGGCCATGTTGTGGGCATCCCACAAAGGCACGCCGCCATTTTGCAACTGCGCACGAATGACCGGACCATCTTGACCGATCAACACCACGGCACGGGCGAAGCTCGCCACGGCTTGTGTCAACGGTGCGAAGTCTTGGCCTTTGCCGTCGCCACCCAAAATCACCACCACTTTGCGGTCCGCACCCAGACCCTGCAGGGCGGCCACGGTAGCGCCGACATTGGTGCCTTTGCTGTCGTCAAAATATTCAACTTCATCGATGATGCCGATCGACTCCACGCGGTGCGGTTCGCCCCGGTATTCACGCAAGCCATACAACATGGGCGCCAGAGAGCAGCCTGCACTGCACGCCAAAGCCAGTGCCGACAAGGCATTCACCGCGTTGTGCCGGCCACGGATGCGCAGCGCATCGGCAGGAATCAAGCGCTGAATGTGCAATTCCTCTTCTTCATCTTTGCGGCGCTTTCGAGTCTCATCGGCTTCCAAAGCACGCACCAACCAGGCCATGCCATTGAGCACTTCGATGCCAAAGTCGCCAGGGCGTTGCGGCATGCCGGCTCCAAAGGTGACATGGCTGCGCTGCATGGGTTTTTGTAATTTCACAAGGACAGGTTCAGGCAACATGGCCATCACAGCGGCGTCGTCGCGGTTCAAGACCATCAAGGCCTTGTCGCCAAAAATACGGGACTTGGCCTGCGCATAAGCGGCCATGCTGCCGTGCCAGTCCAAATGGTCTTGGCTGAGATTGAGCACCGTCGATGCGGTTGCCTCAAACTGGCCGGCGTTCTCCAACTGGAAGCTGGACAACTCGAGCACCCAGACTTCGGGCAAGGCACTGTCCAAAGCCGCCGCCAAAGTATCCAGCAAGCAGGGGCCAATATTGCCTGCCACTTGCACCGTTTTACCGGCGCGGGCCACCAATTGGCCTGTCAATGAAGTCACCGTGGTTTTTCCGTTGGTGCCAGTGATGGCCAGGACCTGCGGGGCATAGCCGCGCTCGACCTGCAGGTCTTGCAGGGCTTGTGCGAACAAGCTCAGCTCGCCGCCCACCCACAAGCCATTGGCGCGGGCCGCATCCAACACCGGCGCGGTCACGTCAGGGGCCAAACCAGGACTGACGAACACAGCCCGAATGGCCGTGCCTTGCACCAGGCTGGCGTCTAAGGTACCACCGGTAAAACGCACCGAAGGCAACTCATGCTGCAAGGTCTGCAGTTGCGGCGGTGCTTGCCGCGTGTCGGCCACCACCACCTCAGCACCAAAGCGCACACACCAGCGGGCCATGGCCATGCCGGAGGCGCCGAGCCCCAGAATGAGAATGTGTTGACCTTGGAGTTGCAGCATGCTTATCTCAACTTCAAGGTCGACAGACCGACCAGGCACAGCAACATGGTGATGATCCAGAAACGCACCACGACCTGGGTTTCTTTCCAGCCACTCTTTTCAAAGTGATGGTGCAAAGGGGCCATTTTCAAAATGCGTCGACCTGCACCGTATTTTTTCTTGGTGTACTTGAAGTAAGCCACCTGCAACATGACGGACACCGCCTCAGCCACAAAGATGCCGCCCATGATGGCGAGCACGATTTCTTGGCGCACGATCACCGCGATGGTGCCCAAGGCGGCACCCAGGGCCAATGCACCCACATCCCCCATGAACACTTGCGCAGGATGGGTGTTGAACCACAAAAAGGCCAGCCCCGCACCGGCCATGGCCGCGCAAAAAATCATCAACTCCCCGGAGCCGGGAATGTAGGGAAAGATCAAATACTTGGAGTACACCGAACTGCCGGTGACGTAAGCAAATACGCCCAGTGCAGAGCCCACCATCACCACCGGCATGATGGCCAGGCCATCCAGGCCGTCGGTCAAATTCACGGCATTGCTCGAGCCCACGATGACCAAATAAGTCATGACCACAAATCCCAGCACCCCCAAGGGATAGCTGACTTCTTTGAAGAAGGGCAGGAATAAACCGGCCTTGGGTGGCAAGCTGACGTCAAAACCCGAGATGACCCATTTGAAGAACAAATCCAACACCCGCATATTGGAGTTTTCGGAAATGCTGAACACCAAATACAAAGCGGCCAACAAACCGATCATGGACTGCCAAAAATACTTCTCGCGTGAACGCATGCCTTCAGGATCTTTGTTCACCACTTTGCGCCAGTCATCGACCCAGCCAATGGCGCCAAAGCCCAGGGTCACCAGCAGCACAATCCACACAAACCGGTTGGACAGGTCAAACCACAGCAAAGTGGAGATGGCAATGCACAACAAAATCAACACGCCGCCCATGGTGGGGGTGCCACTTTTCGCCAGGTGGCTTTGCATGCCGTAGCCGCGCACGGGTTGACCGATTTTCAGTGACGTCAAATGGCGAATCACCCAAGGCCCGGCGGCCAAGCCCATCAACAATGCGGTCATGGCCGCCATCACGGCGCGGAACGTGATGTATTGGAAAACACGCAAAAATCCCCACTCCGGGGACAGCGTTTGCAACCATTGCGCCAAACTAAGCAGCATGTTGGAGTTCTCCCATGTGCTGTGTATGCGCGCTCAAAACATCGAGCACCCGCTCCATCTTCATAAACCGCGAGCCTTTGACCAAAATACTGCTGAACTGCGGCAACACGTTCAAGATGAACGCTTGCAAGGCCGCCATGTCTTCAAAATGCTGACCCCCTTGAAACGCCAGGGTGGTGCTGACACTCATGCTGCCCAGGGTGGCCACTTGCGTCAGACCGCGGGCGCGGGCATAGGCGCCAACTTCGGCATGAAACTCGGGGCCTTGTTCACCAACTTCACCCATGTCGCCCAATACCAATAACTGGGGACCTGGCAATTCGGCCAGCACATCAATGGCCGCACGCACCGAATCGGGATTGGCGTTGTAGGTGTCATCGACCACGGTGAGGGGATGGACGCCGCCCTGCGGCAAAACCACTTGCAGCGCCAAGGCGCGTGAGCGGCCCTTGACAGGCTCAAACGCGTTCAAACCTTGAACAATGGCGTCGATGGGTACCCCCGCGGACAGGGCCGCAGCCGCAGCCGCCAAGGCATTTTTCACGTTGTGCCGACCGGCGACATGCAAATGGCAGGTCTTGTGCAGCGTGGCCGTCAGGATTTCAAAATGCCAAGCCCCTTGAATCCACTGAGGCTCACTGCAGCGCACATCGCCAGATTGAAAACCGAATGTCATCACCGGCCGCGGTGCAGACATCCCACACCACAAGCCGGTGTAGTCATCGTCCACCGGAAAGACGGCGCGACCGCTGTCGGCCAGCAAGCCAATCACGGCGCCGTTTTCACGTGCCACGGCTTCGACGGTGCCCATGTACTCTTGGTGCTCACGCTGCGCGTTGTTCACCAAGGCCACGGTCGCTTGGGTCATTTGCGCCAAATACGCAATTTCGCCAGGATGGTTCATGCCCAACTCGACCACCGCAATGGTGTGGTGTGGGCGCAAGTTCAGCAAAGTCAGCGGCACCCCGATGTCGTTGTTCAAATTGCCTTGGGTGGCCAAACTGACATTCGGCTGCGCCACGCGCAAAATACTGGCCAGCATTTGCGTCACTGTGGTTTTACCGTTACTGCCGGTCACGGCAATCAATGGCAACTGAAACTGCGCACGCCAACCCGCCGCCAACTGCCCCAAGGCCAACCGCGTATCCGCCACCACCACCGCCGCCATGCCCACAGCTTGCGCATAGGCACGGCCGGAGGCTTCGCACAGAACCGCCACAGCGCCCATGGCTTTGGCTTGCGCAATGAACTGCGCACCGTCAAAGCGCTCACCCCGCAGGGCTATAAACAAATCACCGGCGCGCAAGGTGCGCGTATCGGTGTGCACACGTTGCACTTGCACCGCGCCATCACCGAGCAGCACCGCACCGTCGAGCCAAGGCAGCAGCGTATGGAGTGACAATTGCATGCCCATCACCGGGACTCCTCCGCGTTTTGAGCCGCCAAACGTTGCAAGACGCGCTGCGCATGCTCAATGTCAGAGAAGGGATGGCGTACGCCGCCGATGTCTTGGTAGTCTTCATGCCCTTTGCCCGCAATCAGCACCACATCGGCGGGGCCGGCTTCAGACAGAATTTTCTCAATCGCCAAAGCGCGGTCCACGATCACACGTGCGTCTAAGGGGCTGCGCATGCCCAGCGACATTTGCTCCAAGATATGCACAGGGTCTTCGGATCGCGGGTTGTCACTGGTGAGCACCACCTGATCGGCCACTTGTTCGGCCGCGCGGGTCATCAAAGGCCGCTTGGAAGGATCGCGATCACCACCACAACCCATCACGCACCACAGTTGTCCTTGCCGTTGCATGGCCACATTTTTCAAAGCTTGCAAGGCCTTGGCCACCGCATCGGGGGTGTGCGCATAGTCCACCACAGCCAAAGGCAAATCGGCCCCGACCACGGGAATCATTTGCATGCGTCCGGGCACAGGCGAGAGCTGCGCACAAGCTTGCGCGGCCGCCTGCAGGTCGTAACCCACGGCGCGCAACACCGCGATCACGCCCAATAAATTGTCAATATTGAAGTCACCAATCACCGCCGTCTGCAATGAGGCGACCTGATCGCCCTCCACTATCTCCAAGCTCAAACCGGCATGGGCCGAGTTCATTTGACGCGCCTGCAAGCGGCCGGCACCACCCACGCGTGAGCAGGTCCAGATATCCAGACTCTTGTCCTGCAAAGACTGCGCCAATTCGGCACCAAAAGGATCTTCAATATTGATCACACAAGACTGCAAACCGGCCCACGCAAACAAGCGCGCCTTGGCCTGCCCGTAGCTGGCCATATCGCCGTGGTAGTCCAAGTGGTCTTGCGTCAAATTGGTGAACACCGCCACACGCACTTGAGCGCCGTCCAGGCGATGCTCTTGAATGCCAATGGAAGAAGCCTCCATCGCCACATAGCTCACCTGCTGATCGGCAAAAGCGCGCAGCTGACTTTGCAGCAGCACCGCATCCGGGGTGGTCATCCCCGTGGACGCCAAGGCGGACACCACACCGGTGCCCAAGGTACCGATCACGGCGCAAGCGTCATGACCCTTCAAATGATTCAAGGCTTGGGCCAGCCACCAGGTGCTGGAGGTTTTACCGTTGGTCCCGGTCACCGCAATCAGACCCAGGCACTCGCTGGGCGCAGCATAAAACGCATTCGCAATCCAGCCAGCATGCGCTTTGAGCTGGTCGTAACAAGCGATATCCGGTGAGTCGCCAAAATCCAAGTCTTGCAGACCTTGTTTTTCAACAATGCACGCAGCAGCACCTTGCGCACGGGCCAGTGAGACGAACAAACGACCATCGGCCGATGCGCCGGACCAGGCCAAAAAACCATCTCCGGGCTGCACCAGACGACTGTCTGTCTGCAATTGCCCCGTCACACGCTGGCGCAACCAGTCGGCGACTTCATGAGGGGTGCGCAATTCCAGCATCAGAATGACTCCTCTACAGCCTGGACCGAGGTCTGAGGCTTGACCGACATATCGGGCTGTATGCCCATGAGACGCAGCGTTTGTTGCACGGTTTCACTGAACACCGGGGCTGCCACATCGCCGCCAAAATACCGACCGTTGCTGGGCTCGTCGATCATCACCGCGACAATGATCCGGGGCCGCTCAATCGGCGCCAAGCCCACAAAAAAGCCGCGGTACTTTTTGCCGGAGTAACCCTTGCCTTCTTGCTTGTGTGCCGTGCCGGTTTTGCCACCCACCGAATAGCCCACCGTTTGCGCTTTCGGCGCGGTGCCCCCTGGGGCTGCCGCCATGTTCAACATCTTGCGCACAGCGATGGCATGCTCAGGACTGATGACCCGCGCGCCGACAGCAGGTTGGTTGATTTTCATGAGACTGGCAGGAATGATTTCACCGTCGTGGGAAAACAAGGTGTAGGCACGTGCCAGTTGAAACAAGCTGACGGACAAACCGTAGCCATAACTCATGGTGGCCTGCTCAATCGGGCGCCAGGTTTTATAGGGGCGCAAACGGCCACTGACCACGCCCGGGAATGGCACTTGGGGCTTTTGCCCGAAGCCGACCTGGGTGTACATCTCCCACATTTCGCGGGGTTGCATTTGCAAGGCAATTTTCACCGTGCCAATGTTGCTGGACTTTTGAATCACCTCGTTCACGGTCAAAGTGCCGTGCGCGTGGGAGTCCGAAATGGTGGAGCCAGAGATCGTTAAATGGCCGCCCGAGGTATCGATGCGGGTTTCCGGTGTGACGATGCCTTTTTCCAGGGCCAGTGAAATCACAATTGGCTTCATGGTCGAACCGGGCTCGAAAGTATCGGTCAAGGCACGGTTGCGCAATTGCTCGCCGCTCAAATTGATGCGTTTGGCGGGCGAATAACTGGGGTAATTGGCCAAGGCTAAAACTTCACCCGACTGGGCATCCAGCACCACCACACTACCGGCTTTGGCTTTGTTTTCAAGCACTGCATCGCGCAATTTTTGATACGCAAAAAATTGCACTTTGTTGTCGATGCTCAGTTGCAGGTCTTCTCCGTCCACCGGCAACACGGCTTCGCCCACGTCTTCAACGACGCGGCCCAAACGGTCTTTGATCACGCGGCGCGAACCTTGGCGCCCGGCCAGTTGTTTTTGAAACACCAGTTCCATGCCCTCTTGGCCCACGTCTTCGACATTGGTAAAGCCAACGATGTGCGCAGCGGCTTCGCCCTCGGGGTACAAGCGCTTGTATTCTTTGATGGAATAAACGCCCTTGATGTCCAAAGCCAAGATGTCTTTGACCACGGATTCGTCCAACTGCCTTCTGAGCCAGACAAAGGTCTTGTCTTCGTTGGCCAACTTCTTGTCCAATTCGGCAGACGTCATTTCAAGCAAACGGGCCAGCTGCGTCAATTTGGAAGGGTCGCGCTCCATGTCCTCAGGATTGGCCCAGATGCTGGGCGCGGGCACACTGGAGGCCAACAACAAGCCATTGCGATCCAAAATTCGTCCCCGGCTCGCAGGCAAGGCCAAGGTGCGCTCGAAGCGCACTTTCCCTTGGTGTTTGAAAAAGGCGTTGTCAATCACCTGCACATAGGCCGCCCTGACGGCCAAACCGGCGAAGGCAACAGCGATCGTTGCGACAATCAGTTGACTGCGCCACACCGGCGTTTTGCTGGTCAGCAAAGGGCTGGAACTGAGCTGTACGCTGCGACTGCTCATTGGGCGGCCTGCCTTGCAGAGGCGGTGGAGGCTCCGGTTGCCGTCACATACTGCGTGATGCCGGGAGGTGGATTGCGCATCTGCAATTGCTGCCGCGCGATCTGTTCGACGCGCAGCGGTGTCGCCTGGGCGCGCCGCTCAACGGTCAGGCGCTCGAGGTCCGTGTCCAAACGTGCAGCTTCTTTCAGCGCCTTCTCGTGCTCGACAAACAAGCGCCGAGTCTCGTACTGGCTGTGCACCAAGACCATGGCACTGGCCACCACCAAGGCGAGCAACACCATGCTCAAGCGCATCATGCGGCCACCTCCGTGCGCTCGGCCACGCGCATGATGGCACTGCGTGAACGGGTGTTGCCCGCCACTTCAGCGCTTGATGGGCGGATCCGGTCCACGGCTTTGAGGCGCATGGGCACCGGTGCGGCAAAAGGCGTACGGCGGTCGTAGACGTCTTTGGAATGCTTGGCGATGAATTGCTTGACGATGCGGTCTTCCAAGGAATGGAAGCTGATCACCACCAAGCGGCCCCCTGGGCGCAGCACCTGCAAGCTGGCTTCTAGCGCTTGTTCAAGCTCCTCAAGCTCGGCATTGATGAAAATCCGAAAA
>CAIWWN010000067.1 GCA_903916355.1 uncultured Burkholderiales bacterium
GAGCGTCGGTCTCCAAAACCGAAGGTTGTAGGTTCGATTCCTACTGCCCCTGCCACCTGAAAGGGTGGTCACTCAAGCCCGCCACGCCTTGGCGGGCTTCAGTGTCTTGAGAGCCTCTTTTTTTAAGCCTAATTAAGGTCCATAAGCCACCATGGCAACGTCTGAAGTTCAAACTGTAAATGCCACAGCCGACAAGCTGCGGGTCGCCCTGTCGGTGACGCTGGTGGTGCTGGCCTTGGCAGCGTTTTATGCGCTGGCCAAGCAAGGGCCGTTGATGCAGTGGGCGGCGTTGATCGTTGGCCTGGCTGTGGCCGTGGTGATTTTCTTGACTTCCGAGTCAGGTAAGCAATTGGTGGCGTTTGCGCGCGATGCGGTGCGCGAAGTCAAAAAGGTCGTGTGGCCTGAGCGCAAAGAGGCAATGCAAATCACGGCTTACGTGTTTGTCTTTGTTTTTGCCATGGCATTGTTTTTGTGGTTAACCGATAAAACACTCGAATGGGTTTTTTACGATCTGATCTTGGGCTGGAAAAAGTAATGACCGATGCGATCGAAAATGCACCCAAAGCAGGTGTCTCCACCAACCCGGATCTGAAGTGGTACGTGGTTCATGCCTATTCGGGCATGGAAAAGGCCGTCGAGCGCAACATCATTGAGCGCATTCAACGCGCCGAGATGCAAGAACAATTTGGCCGTATTTTGGTGCCGACTGAAGAAGTCGTTGAAATCAAAAATGGTCAAAAACGCACCACTGAACGTAAATTCTTCCCCGGCTACGTGCTGGTGGAAATGGTGATGAACGATGAAACTTGGCACTTGGTCAAGCACACCAACAAAGTCACTGGCTTTGTGGGTGGCGCCAAGAACCGGCCAGCCCCGATCTCGGAAGACGATGTACAAAAAATCGTCAGTCAGATGCAGGAAGGCACCGACAAACCGCGCCACAAGGTTGAGTTTGAAGTGGGTGAGTACATCCGTGTCAAAGACGGCCCCTTCACGGACTTCAACGGCACCGTGGAAGAAGTCAACTACGATAAAAACAAGATGCGCGTATCGGTCACGATTTTTGGTCGTGCCACACCGGTCGAGTTGGAATTCAGCCAGGTCGAAAAGACCTGATCTCTTTCAAGCCGTGGCGCAAGCCAGGGCTGACAAAATCGACTTGCCGCTTCCCGACTCGGCGTCAAGTTTTAAAAGTGAGTCGTTAACCCCCGGGGAGCCCAGGCGTCAAGCCAAAGCGTTATCACCCGTTAGGAGAAAAACATGGCGAAAAAAATCGTCGGTTTTGTCAAGCTGCAAGTGCCAGCTGGTAAAGCCAACCCATCACCACCCATTGGCCCAGCGTTGGGTCAGCGCGGCTTGAACATCATGGAATTCTGCAAGGCGTTCAACGCCCAGACCCAAGGTGTGGAGCCAGGTCTGCCATTGCCCGTGGTGATCACGGCCTTTGCCGACAAGTCCTTTACTTTCATTATCAAGACGCCTCCAGCGACCACCTTGATCAAGAAAGCCATCAAGCTCGACAAGGGTTCTGCACGTCCTCATACCGACAAAGTCGGCAAGATCACACGCGCTCAACTCGAAGAAATCGCCAAGACCAAGATGAAAGACATGACAGCCGCCGATCTGGACGCTGCTGTTCGTACCATCGCCGGTTCTGCCCGCTCGATGGGCGTGAATGTGGAGGGCGTTTAAATGTCCAAATTGACTAAAAAACAAAAATCATTCGTCGGCAAAATCGACAGCACGAAGTTGTACGGCATTGCCGACGCTTTGAGCTTGGTGAAGTCATGCGCTACTGCCAAGTTCGATGAATCCATCGACGTGGCCGTGCAACTCGGCATCGATGCCAAGAAGTCAGACCAAGTGGTGCGTGGCGCCGTGGTCTTGCCTAACGGTACCGGTAAAACGGCCCGTGTGGCGGTGTTCGCTCAAGGCGCCAAGGCTGATGAAGCCCGCGCCGCTGGCGCCGACATCGTGGGCATGGACGATTTGGCCGCGATGGTCAAAGCCGGTGATATGCCTTTTGACGTGGTCATTGCCGCACCCGACGCAATGCGCGTGGTCGGTACCTTGGGTCAAATCTTGGGCCCACGTGGCCTGATGCCTAACCCCAAAGTCGGCACCGTGACCGCTGACGTGGCCACTGCTGTGCGCAATGCCAAAGCCGGTCAAGTGCAGTTCCGTGTCGACAAAGCCGGTATCGTGCACTCGACCATCGGTCGTCGCTCGTTTGAAGACGGCAAGTTGCAAGGCAACTTGGCAGCCTTGGTTGAAGCCTTGGTCAAAGCCAAGCCAGCCGCCAGCAAAGGTGTTTACCTGCGCAAGATCGCTGTGTCTTCAACCATGGGTGTGGGCGTTCGCGTCGACACACAATCCATCTCGGCTTGATCGTGAAAACGAAGTTTCAGTGAAGGCTAACTTGTACTCAAGTTAGCTGGAACTAAAAATTTGGGCAGGCTGCAAAGCCTGCCCAATGTGGTGGGCTGCAGCCCTCGAAAGACGTCTGCAGGCCATCCAAGACCGTTGGCGCGCCGCAAGGTGCTTAATCGGTGAGCCGCAAGGCTCAAGCCAACGCAGATGGCGATCCCGCTGCAGATGGATGTAATCCAAAAACAGTTGGTCGCTGCAAGTAGCTGTGTTGCAGGGGTTCGCCCCGACAACACTTTTAAAAGGAGTAGACCTTGAGTCTTAATCGCAGTGAGAAAGAAGCGGTCATTTCTGAAGTGACCGAACTCGCCGGTAAAGCTCAAACGCTGGTGATGGCGGAATACCGCGGCATCACGGTCGCTGACATGACCAAACTGCGTTCTGATGCGCGCAGCAAAGGTGTGGTTCTGAGTGTGTTGAAAAACACCTTGGCCCGCCGTGCTGTAGCCGGAACCACGTTTGACGTTGTCGCAGACCAGATGACCGGCCCGCTGATCTATGGCTTCTCTGTTGACGCTGTCGCCGCCGCTAAGGTGGTGTCGGACTTCGCGAAAACCAACGACAAGTTGGTGATCCGGGGTGGCGTGATTTCAGGAAAAGTCTTGGATGTCAATGGCGTGAAGCAGTTGGCTAACATTCCTTCGAGAGAAGTTTTGTTGGCTCAGTTGTGTGGCTTGTTGATGTCGCCTATGTCCCGTACCGCTGTGGTATTGGGTGCTTTGGCGGCCAAAAAAGGCGAAGGCGAAGCTGTTGCCGCTTAAGGCCAGCGTTCGTGATTTAACCAATTGTTAGGAATTAAAAATGGCATTCGATAAAGACGCATTTTTGACCGCGCTGGACAGCATGACGGTCATGGAACTCAACGAACTGGTGAAAGCCATCGAAGAGAAATTTGGTGTGAGCGCCGCTGCAATGGCCGCTCCAGCCGCTGGCGGCGCTGCTGCTGCAGTGGCTGAAGAGCAGACTGAATTCAGCGTGATTTTGCTTGAAGCCGGTGCACAAAAAGTGTCCGTCATTAAAGCAGTCCGCGAAATTACAGGTCTGGGCTTGAAAGAAGCCAAAGACGTGGTCGATGGCGCGCCTAAAGCGGTCAAAGAAGGCGTGTCTAAAGCTGACGCTGAAGCCGCTAAGAAAAAGCTGGAAGAAGCCGGCGCCAAAGTCGAACTCAAGTAATTCGACTCTGTTTCCAAGGCTGGAGCGTCCGCAAGGACCTCTAGCCTTTGGTGCTTACAGAGCACAGCCAAAAAAGAGATTGAAAATTTATTTTTTGAGTGTTCTCTGACCCGACTGCAGAGATCGCCTTGGTTCGGGCTGCGTGCAATGCGCAGTCGTCCGCCAACGCTGGTAGAGGCCAGCGGCCAAGCCCGCCTGATAAACGACTGATCGTTTGTCAGGTACACAGTCGCCGAAAGATCAAGCCCGGAGATCTCATGGCCTATTCATTCACCGAACGCAAGCGTATTCGCAAAAGTTTCGGCAGCCGCGAAAGCGTGCTCGAAGTTCCTTACCTGCTGCAAATGCAAAAAGACGCTTACACGTCTTTCCTGCAAGCAGGCAGCCCTTCCAACAAACGGACTCACGAGGGCTTACAAGCCGCTTTTGAGTCGGCATTCCCGATTGTTTCGCACAACGGTTTTGTCGAAATGAAGTTTTTGGAATACAACC
>CAIWWN010000068.1 GCA_903916355.1 uncultured Burkholderiales bacterium
ATGTGACTGGAGTTCAGACGTGTGCTCTCCGATCTCCTATTGGTTCTGCCCATCAGGCGACCGCCTGCAGCGCGCATATGGGCTACGGCGGGGCTGTCTTGCGCGGCAGGGGGCTTGTTTTGCAAGACCAAAGAACCTGCGGTGGTGACTTCGCCTTGCACATCAAACAGGTCTTTGGCCGAAAACGGCAGCCCGCCCAAGGGCCCGGAAGGCCCTTGGGCGGGGTCATGTTCACGTTGTATATCTGCGCTGTTCAAACGCATGAAGACATGGTTGCACGACGGGCTTTGGGCTTGAGCCAGGCAGTGGTCCAGCACCTCGCGCAATGTGGTGTGACCCTGGGCCAGGGCTTGCAGGGTTGCGATCAGGTCGGTTTGGGTGGTCATGAGGGGCTAGGTAGGGAGGGGCGGCAATCAGGGTGCTATAATCGAATGGCTTTACAGGTACGGGTCAGCAGATGTGTTGGTCAGGCTTGTGAAGTGAATCAAAACCCAAACCTGCCCCTTCAAGGTGTTGTCCGTCATGTTCATGGCGGCGATCAAGGGCTGTGTTTAAGACTTAACCTTTGGAGCTTATTATGTCCGTTACTATGCGCGAAATGCTGGAAGCCGGTGTCCACTTTGGTCACCAAACTCGCTTCTGGAACCCCAAGATGGCCCCCTTCATCTTTGGCCACCGCAACAAAATTCACATCATCAACCTGGAAAAATCGTTGCCGATGTTCCAGGAGGCCACCAAGTTCGTCAAGCAATTGGCTTCGAACCGCGGCACCATTTTGATGGTCGGCACCAAGCGTCAAGCGCGTGATGTCGTGGCTGCAGAAGCTGCTCGCGCTGGCGTGCCTTTCGTCGACCAACGCTGGTTGGGCGGCATGCTGACTAACTTCAAGACCGTCAAGACTTCGATCAAGCGCCTGAAAGACATGAAGGCCCAGCAAGAAGTCGGCCTCGAGACCCTCAGCAAAAAAGAGCAGTTGATGTTCAAACGCGAGATGGAAAAACTCGAAAAAGACATCGGCGGCATCCAGGACATGGCTGTTTTACCTGATGCTATTTTTGTCATCGACGTGGGTTACCACAAGATTGCGATCTCGGAAGCCAAGAAATTGGGCATTCCATTGATCGGTGTGGTGGACACCAACCACTCGCCAGAAGGCATCGACTACGTGATTCCTGGCAATGATGACTCGGCCAAGGCCGTGGCTTTGTATGCCCGCGGTATTGCGGATGCGATCATCGATGGCCGCTCCAACGCCGTCAACGACGTGCTCAAGGCTGTGGCTGCTGCTGAAGGCGAAGATGAATTCGTGGAAGTCCAAGAAGCTTCCGCTTAAAGCCTCTTGTGACAAGATGAAAGGGGCTTTGTTGCCCCTTTTTTTTAATCTAACTTTGAACTGAATCTGGAGAAGAACATGGCAACAATTTCCGCAAGCATGGTCGCAGAACTGCGCGCAAAAACCGACGCTCCCATGATGGAGTGCAAGAAAGCATTGACCGAAGCCGAGGGCGATATGGTCAAAGCTGAAGAGCTGCTGCGCGTCAAATTGGGCACCAAAGCTGGCAAAGCCGCTTCGCGCGTGACCGCTGAAGGCGTGGTGACCAGCTTTGTCAATGGCCACACGGGCGCCATGATCGAGGTGAACTGTGAAACCGACTTTGTGACCAAGAACGACAGTTTCTTGGCCTTGGCCCAAGCTGCCGCCCAACTGGTGGCAGAACACAATCCGGCCGATGTGGCTGCTTTGGGCGAATTGCCTTACAGCCAAGACAGTTTTGGCCCCACTTTGGAAGAAGTTCGCAAAGGCCTGATCGGCAAGATCGGCGAGAACATGAGCTTCCGTCGTTTCAAGCGCATTTCGGGCGCTTCCAAAGTCGCCACTTATTTGCACGGCACACGCATTGGCGTGTTGGTTGAATATGACGGTGAAGAAGTGGCTGCCAAAGATGTGGCCATGCACGTGGCTGCGATGAAGCCTGTGGCTTTGACCAGCGCCGATGTGCCTGCTGACTTGATCGAAAAAGAGCGTTCAGTCGCCACAGCCAAGGCGGCAGAGTCGGGCAAGCCCGCTGAGATCGCTACCAAGATGATCGAAGGCTCTGTGCAGAAATACCTCAAAGAAGTGTCTTTGTACAACCAAGCCTTTGTGAAAAACGACAAGCAAACCGTCGAGCAAATGCTCAAGGCCGCCAACACCTCTCTCAAAGGCTTCACCCTGTATGTGGTGGGCGAGGGCATTGAGAAACGCGTGGACGACTTTGCTGCCGAAGTGGCTGCGCAAGTGGCTGCGGCCCAAAGCGCTGCGGCTTAATTGCGGCTCAAAGCGCCGCAGTCGAATGGCTGCGTCGCTGTTGACTTGATCCACTCACCCCTTTTTCTTTCATCACCGTCCAGGAGCTTTTCATGACCCTCGCCAAACCAGCCCACAAGCGTATTTTGCTCAAGCTGTCCGGTGAGGCGTTGATGGGTGATGACCAGTTCGGTATCAACCGTGCCACCATTGTGCGCATCGTGGGTGAAATTGCAGAAGTCACCCGTTTGGGGGTGGAAGTGGCCATCGTGATTGGTGGCGGCAATATTTTCCGCGGTGTGGCCGGCGGCTCCGTCGGTATGGACCGCGCCACTGCCGACTACATGGGCATGCTGGCCACGGTGATGAATGCCTTGGCCCTGGCCGATGCCATGAACAAAGCCGGGCTGACGGCGCGTGTCATGTCGGCCATTGGCATTGACCAGGTGGTTGAGCCTTACGTTCGACCCAAAGCATTGCAGTACCTCGAAGAGGGCAAAGTGGTGGTGTTTGCGGCCGGCACGGGCAACCCGTTCTTCACCACCGATACGGCGGCTGCTTTGCGCGGTGCCGAAATTGGCGCAGAGTTGGTTCTGAAAGCCACGAAAGTGGACGGGGTGTACACCGCCGATCCGAAATTAGACCCCACCGCCACACGTTACGACAAGATTACTTTCGACGATGCCATCTCTCAGAATTTGGGCATCATGGACGCTACAGCGTTCGCACTGTGCCGCGATCAAAAGCTGCCGGTCAAGGTGTTTTCCATCTTCAAAAATGGCGCGCTCAAGCGCGTCGTGATGGGTGAGGACGAAGGCACCTTGGTATACGCTTGAACGAACGACATGCGCAGGAGAATTTCATGACCATTGCAGACATCAAAACCACTACGCAAGCCAAGATGGACCAGTCCATCGCTGCGTTTAAAAACAACCTCACCAAAATCCGCACGGGCCGCGCCAATCCAGCCTTGCTGGACTCGGTTCTCGTCGACTATTACGGCTCCAGCGTGCCCCTGCCGCAGGTGGCCAATGTGGCCCTGATCGATTCGCGCACCATCAGCGTTCAGCCTTGGGAAAAAGGGATGGGCGCCAAAATCGAAAAAGCCATTCGCGAAAGTGATTTGGGTTTGAATCCAGCCTCCATGGGCGATTTGATCCGCGTGCCGATGCCGGCCATGAGCGAAGAGCGACGCAAGGAAATGACCAAGCTGGTGCGCAACGAGGGCGAGAGCGCCAAAATTGCCGTGCGCAACTTGCGCCGCGACGCCAACGAGTCGGTGAAAAAACTGGTCAAAGACAAATTGGCTTCGGAAGACGATCAAAAACGCGCCGAAGCCGATGTGCAAAAAGTGACCGACAAGCACATCACTGAAATCGATCAGTTGATTGCAGGTAAAGAACAAGAGATCATGGCGGTTTGATGTTTGCTTGCACGCAGGGTGTCCACTTGCACCTTGCGTCAGTCGATTGGCCGTGCAGGGGCTCGCGCAGGACTTCTGTTCCAGAGCCCCATCCTCATCTTGGAGAGATCTGATGCTCAAACAGAGAATCATCACGGCGCTGATATTGCTGGCCTTGTTGTTGCCGGCACTGTTCGCCAGTCAGCCTGAACCCTTTGCCTTTTTCACGCTGATCCTGATCGCTGCAGGGGCTTGGGAATGGGGTCGCATGAATGGCTTGGGCCGTATGGCCTCGCTGCTCAGCGGTGCCTTGGGTTTGGTAGGCTGTGGCGCTTTGTGGTTGGGAGGGGGGGTCGCTGAATCCTTACCTTCCCTGTGGTTGATGGTCGGATCGGCTTGGGTGTTGCTGAGCGGCTGGATGCTGTTGCGCGGCGTGGCCGGTTGGGTGCAATGGCCCGTGGCCCTGCGCTGGACGCTCGGTTTGATGGCTCTGTGCATTGCCTGGTTGGCGCTGGCTCAAGCCCGCTGGCTGGGGCCCAATTTTTTGCTCTCTGTACTGGTCTTGGTCTGGGCTGCCGATGTGTTTGCCTATTTTGCGGGCCGTGCTTTGGGTGGTCGCTGGATCAAAGCCAAATTGGCCGCTTCCATCAGCCCAGGTAAATCCTGGGAGGGGGTTATCGGCGGCATGGTTGGCGTCTTGATCGTGTCCTTATTCTGGGTCCAAGCAGACCGCCATTTCGAATTCACCGTGCCCAGTTTTCATACCCGTTTGTGGCAGCAAGGAGGCTGGTTTTGGCTGGCCGCCTTGGTGTTTATGACCGCGATGAGTGTGGTCGGCGATCTGGTGGAGTCCTTGATCAAGCGCAGCGCAGGTGTCAAAGACAGTTCGGGCTTGTTGCCGGGGCACGGCGGGGTTTTGGACCGTGTGGATGCGCTGCTGCCGACCTTGCCTTTGGCCATGATGTTGGTATCGTGGACCGCGTGAAAAAGCCAATGACACAAGGAAACCCCATGCAAAACATGACCGTTTTGGGCTCGACCGGTTCAATCGGCGGCAACACCCTGGATGTGATCGCCCGGCACCCGGATCGTTTCAAGGTGTTTGCCCTCAGTGCGGCGAGCCAAGTGGATTTGATGCTGGAGCAATGCGCCCAATTTCAGCCGCGCTTTGCTGTCATGGCCCATGAGGACGCGGGCCGACGCTTGGCCGACAAAGTCGCCGCCGAAGGCTTGAAGGTGGAGGTGCGTTGGGGCGCGGACGCTTTGGTAGAAATTTCAGCGCACCCTGATGTGGATGCCGTGATGGCGGCCATCGTCGGCGCCGCGGGTTTGGCCCCTTGCCTGGCCGCTGCCCGTGCGGGCAAGCGTTTGCTGCTGGCCAATAAAGAAGCCCTGGTCGTGGGTGGTGACGTATTCTTGGCGGCGGTCGCCCAAGGTGGCGCGCGCTTGCTGCCGATCGACAGTGAACATTCGGCTATTTTTCAGTCCCTTCCCGAAGACCCCAAGACCTGGGGCGAGCGGATAGAGAAAATCATTTTGACCGCCTCAGGTGGGCCCTTTCGCACACGGGCCCTCGACACCCTGCGGGATGTCACGCCGCAAGAAGCCTGCGCGCATCCCAATTGGGTCATGGGTCGCAAGATCTCGGTGGACTCTGCCACCATGATGAACAAGGCGCTGGAAGTGATTGAAGCGCGCTATTTGTTTGGCGTGCAACCGGCCCAGATTGAAGTGGTGATCCACCCGCAAAGCGTGGTGCACTCCATGGTGCAATACAAAGACGCCTCCGTGGTGGCGCAAATGGGCACGCCTGACATGCGTGTGCCCATTGCCTATGGCCTGAGTTGGCCTGAACGCGTGGCGTCTGGGGCTGCGGCCTTGGATTTTCGCCAGTTGGCGCCGATGACGTTTGAGTCCTTGGACGATTTGGGTCATGCACAGCGTTTTCCCGGTTTGAAGTTGGCTTGGCAATCGCTGGAGGCGCCCTTTGGCACCTGTGCCGTGTTGAACGCGGCCAACGAGGTGGCGGTGGCGGCCTTTTTGGACGGCCACATCCGCTTCGATCAGATCCATGCGGTGAACCAGGGCACGCTGTCCCAGGCTGCTTTTGTTTCACCCACCTCGCTGGCTGCGTTGTTGGCGCTGGACCAAGAAAGCCGTGCGGTGGCAGTGGCCTTGGTCCGCCAACTTAAAGTCTGATGCTGAATTTTTGGGCCTTCTTGTTTGCCTTGACGCTGCTGGTGTCGGTGCATGAATGGGGGCATTACCGCGTGGCCGTGGCTTTGGGTGTCAAGGTCTTGAGATTTTCGATCGGTCTGGGCAGCCCGGTGTGGCGTTGGACAAAGCCGAATCAGCGCCAGGGTCAAGACACCGAAGTGACGATAGGCTGGTTGCCTCTGGGCGGCTATGTGTTGATGCTGGACGAGGCCCAGGGGCCCGTCAACCCTGCGCAGTCTCACCAGGCCTTCAACCGCCAGCCCTTGTGGGCTCGTACCCTGATTGTGGCCGCGGGTCCTGTGGCCAATTTGGCTTTGGCGGTATTGCTCTTGGCCGCCGCAGCTTGGTGGGGTCAGGACGAGCCGATGGCCTTGGTTTCGACGCCTTTCGCTCAGTCGGCCGCAGACAAGGCGGGCTTGATCGGCGGCGAGCGGGTGGTGGCGGCCGGTACAGTCCCCAGCGATTCGCTTGAGCCCTTGGCGCTGCGTTCCATTTCGAGTTTTGGCGACTTGTTGCCCCAGGCGGCTGAAGCCTTGCGCCAAGGACAAGATTGGGAGTTGGAAGTTCAAAATGCCGATGCCGATGCCAATGCCAATGCCGATGTAAATGCTTTAGCAATCGCGTCCAGGCGTGTTCGGTTGCTCTTTGCCCACCTCCCTCCTTTGGTCAAAGAAGAACAAGGTTCGCCTTTGGAGGTGTGGGGTTTGGGCGGTCCGCGGGCTGCAGCCACCGTGGTCAAGGTGGAGCCGGGAAGTCCTGCTGCGCTGGCGGGTTTGTTAGCCGGTGATCGGGTGCTCAAGGTCCAAGGCCAGACGGTGCCTGACGCGCAGTTTCTTCGTCAAACCATTCGGCAATCTGTGGTCTCGGGTGTCGCAAGGCCTCTGGTCTTCGAAGTGTCACGCACTGACCAAGTGCTGGAGGTGCAAGTGCAAGCCGCGGTGGTGATGCAGGGGCCGCAGCAGATTGGCCGTATGGGGGCCGTGGTGGGCGCGACGCCCAGCCTGCAATGGGTGTCGCATGATGCACTGGAAAGTGTGGCCTTAGGCGCTCAAAAAACCTACGCCTTAACGGTACTCACGGTGCGCATGCTGGGCGGCCTGTTCTCAGGTCAAGGGGGGCTTGAGCAACTGGGTGGGCCATTGACCATCGCCGATCAAGCGGGTCGCTCGGCCCAGTTGGGGCTCACGGCTTACCTCGGTTTTTTGGGTTTCCTCAGCATCAGTCTGGGCGTGCTCAATCTGTTACCGTTGCCCATGCTCGATGGCGGGCACCTGATGTATTATCTTTGGGAGTTGCTGACGGGCAAACCCGTGTCTTCGGACTGGGTGAATGTATTGCAAAAAGTAGGGCTGATGCTGTTGGTTGCCGTGATGGTGACCGCTTTGGTCAACGACGGAATTCGACTTTTGCGATAAGTTTCAAACGCCTCCATCTTTTCTAACCCCTCAGCCTTTGAATCTACTGAAATTTCACCAACATGACATCGCATTTCAATCCCTTTCGTTTGCGCCGCCTGGTCGCATTGACCGCATTGGCGTGGACGTCTATTTCAGGCTGGGCGGCTGAGCCCTTTGCGCTGCGTGACATCCGTGTGGAAGGCCTGCAGCGCGTTGAGTCGGGGACTATTTTTGCCTCTTTGCCCGTGCGGGTGGGGGAGACCTATACCGACGAAAAAGGCGCAGCGGCGATCCGGGCTTTGTTTGCTTTGGGCTTATTCAAAGACGTGCGACTGGAAACACAAGGCGATGTCTTGGTGGTGATCGTGGAAGAGCGAGCCACCGTCTCAGGCATTGAATTCGTGGGGTTGAAAGAATTCGACAAGGACGTTTTAGCCAAGGCCTTGAAAGAGATTGGTTTATCCGATGGTCGCCCCTTTGACAAAGCCTTGACGGACAAAGCTGAGCAAGAACTCAAACGCCAGTACATCAACCGCAGCCTGTATGGCTCGGAGGTGGTGACCACGGTCACACCCATTGAGCGAAATCGTGTGAAATTGACATTCACGGTGACCGAGGGCGGTCCAGCCAAGATCAAGCAGATGCGCATTACCGGCAACAAAGACTTTAATGAAGGCGCTTTGCGGGACTTGTTTAATTTGGACATTGGTGGTTGGATGAGTTGGTACACCAAAGCCGACCGTTACTCCCGTACCAAACTCAATGCCGACCTGGAGGCATTGCGTTCGTTTTATTTGGCGCGGGGTTATTTGGAGTTCCGCATCGACTCGACCCAGGTGGCGATTTCGCCAGACAAGCAAGAAATTGCCGTGACCATCAACATCACCGAAGGTGAACGTTTTGTGGTCTCGGAAATTCAGCTCGAAGGCAACTACCTGGGCAAGGAAGAAGAATTTAAAACCCTGGTGAAAATGCAAGTAGGCCAGCCTTACAACTCCGAAACCGTGGCCGAAACCACCAAAGCCTTCACAGATTATTTTGGCCGTTTTGGTTATGCCTTTGCCCGGGTGGAGCCGCGTCCGGTGATTGACCGGGTGAACAACCGGGTCAGTTTTGTGTTGCTGGCTGAGCCTTCGCGCCGTGCCTACGTCCGCCGAATTTTGGTGGCGGGTAACAACAGGACAAGGGACGAGGTCATTCGGCGTCAGTTCCGTCAACTGGAGTCGGCCTGGTACGACGGTGACAAAATCAAATTGTCGCGCGACCGCGTCGACCGTTTGGGCTACTTTACCGACGTCAACGTCGAGACCCAAGAGGTGGCCGGTACCACCGATCAAGTGGACTTGACCTTGAGCGTGGTCGAGAAACCCACAGGCAGCATCTCCCTGGGGGCAGGATTTTCTTCTGCCGAAAAAGTCACTTTAAGTTTTGGCATTCAGCAAGATAATGCTTTTGGTTCTGGTAATTATTTGGGCATCAACGTCAACACTAGTCGTTACAACCAGACCTTTGTGGTGAGCACCACCGATCCCTTCTACACACCTGAAGGGATTTCGCGGACTATTGATGTTTTCCAGAGGACCACACGGCCATATCTCATGGATTTAAATTCCTATAGCTTGGTCAACAAAGGCATTGGCATGCGTTTTGGTGTGCCGGTTACGGAGCGCGATACG
Organism: uncultured Burkholderiales bacterium; assembly: GCA_903916355.1. Taxonomy (GTDB): domain Bacteria; phylum Pseudomonadota; class Gammaproteobacteria; order Burkholderiales; family Burkholderiaceae_C; genus Limnohabitans_A. The sequence continues at coordinate 8,980 of CAIWWN010000068.1, forward strand.
GTCTTTTTGGGTGTCAATGCAGAGCAAACCTCTATCAACCCTGGCACCAACTTGCCCAATGCGTACATTGATTTTGCGCAAAAGTTTGGCTACACCAGTACCTCTTTGCCCTTGTCGGTAGGCTGGGCCCGCGATGGCCGGGACAGCGCTTTGGTACCCACCCGAGGCGCATTGCAACGCTTCAACGCCGATGTGAGCTTCGCCGGTGACGTGCGGTACGTGCGATCCAGTTACCAGTTTCAACAATACTACCCATTGACAAAAAAGTATACATTGGCATTCAATACTGACATCGGCTGGGGCCAAGGCTTGTCTGGACGCGCATACCCCATCTTTAAAAACTTTTATGTCGGTGGCTTAGGAAGTGTGCGCGGATTCCAGCAGGCGACTCTGGGGCCGTCTGATCCCGTCACAGGGGCCTATTTGGGTGGATCCAAAAAAGTGGTTTTCAATGCCGAGTTGAACACGCCATTCCCCGGCGCGGGCAATGACAAAACACTTCGGCTTTATGCTTTTACCGACGTCGGCAGTGCATTCGGTGAACATGAAGCAGTCACCACCCAAGCGCTGCGGGTCTCCGCGGGCCTGGGTCTGAGCTGGATTTCCCCCATGGGTCCATTGCGTTTTTCTTACGCCGTGCCTATTCGCAAGCAGAGTACGGATAAAATTCAAAATCTGCAATTCCAAATTGGAACTTCTTTCTAATGAAAACTCTTCGTCAATCCCTGTGGATCGGTATCGCTGCAACTTGCTTGGCGTTCGGCGCCCATGCGCAAGAATTCAAAATCGGTTTTGTCAACACCGATCGCATCTTCCGTGAGTCCAGTTCGGCCAAGGCCGCCCAAGCTAAATTAGAGCAAGAGTTTTCCAGACGCGAAAAAGAATTGGTCGAAGCGGGCAACACCCTCAAGACCGCTTCTGAAAAGTTTGAACGTGAAGCGCCGACCCTGTCAGAAAGCCAGCGTGCAGCGCGTCAAAAGCAATTGCTGGATCAGGATCGCGAGTTCCAGCGCAAGCGCCGTGAGTTCCAAGAAGACCTGAATACACGCAAAAACGAAGAGCAGCAATTGGTTGTTGAACGCGCTAACCGTGCCGTCAAACAAGTGGCTGAAGCTGAAAAATACGATGTGGTCTTTCAAGAGGCTGTTTACATCAACCCCAAGCACGACATCACTGAAAAAGTGATCAAGGCGCTCAACGCCACCGTCCCCAAATAAACCGCCCAAGCGGTTTGATTGACAGACGTGACGCTGCGGCTTGCACAGATCATTGAGTCATTGGGTGGGGTGTTGCATGGCTCTCCTGATGCGGTCATCGAGGGCTTGGCCCCTTTGGAATCTGCAACGCCACAACAGATCAGTTTTTTAAGCCACCCCAAATACCAATCGCAACTGCCCTTGAGTACGGCTGCTTGCGTGATTGTGGCTCCTGCATTCGAGACACAAGCCCGGGCGCGCGGGGCCTGCATTGTGACGCCCGATCCCTATGTGTATTTTGCCCGGCTGACCCGTTTGTGGAAGCGCAACCTGCCACACGCGCTTGCGGCCGGCATCCACCCCAGTGCGGTGATAGACCCCTCGGCGCACATTGATCCCACCGCCATCATTGGTCCCTTGTGCGTGGTGGAGCGCGGTGCACGCATTGGAGCGCAGACGCATTTGAAGTCGCGCGTCACGGTGGGCGAAGATTGCATCGTGGGCGCGCGTTGCATCCTGCATTCCGGCGTGGTCATCGGCGCCGATGGTTTTGGTTTTGCGCAGCATCAGGGCGCATGGGAAAAGATGGAACAACTGGGCGCCGTGCGCATTGGCAACGATGTGGAAATTGGCGCGAACAGTTGCGTCGATCGCGGCGCCTTGGAAGACACCGTGCTGGAAGACGGTGTGAAGCTCGACAACTTGGTGCAAATCGGTCACAACGTGCACGTGGGCGCGCACACGGCCATGGCCGGTTGTGCCGGTGTGGCGGGTAGCGC
>CAIWWN010000069.1 GCA_903916355.1 uncultured Burkholderiales bacterium
CAGATCGCCGATGTCTTTGTTCAGCGCGTTGTCGGCCTGCAAGGCATCGATCAAGCACGACTCGCGAATGTCGCGGTAACGTTGCACGGCGGCGCGGCCGCTTTCGGTGGCGGCGTAAGTCACGTCTTTGCCGTTTTTACGCGAGGCCACCACGCCCAAGCCTTGCAATTTTTTCAGAGCGTAATTGATCAAATGCGTATCTTCGACGTTCATGATGAAACAAATATCGGCCAGGCGTTTGTCGCGCGCGCGGTGCGTCACATGGTGCAGCACCAGCACATCGAGCGGGGTCAAATCTTTCAGACCAGCTGCCGTCATGCAGTGCACGATCCAGCGGTGAAAAGCGTTGCCGGCCACGATCAAACCGAACTCGAACTCGCTCATCTCGGCACTCTCAGGCGAGACCAAATGGGCCGAGGAGACGATGGGCGTGGCCGCTTTAGGCGTGGCGGCAGGGAGAGGAAGGGAAGGTGAAGTTTTACGCGGCATGACCCAGCTTTCGGTGCAAGACAGACAGCGCAGTCTAGCTTTAATACCAACAATTTATCAACAAAATGTCGACATTTAGGGAAATCACCTATCCCACCCACCGCCGCTTTGCCTCACCATTCAATCTAGCCGGGACACACTCCCTTTTCGGTGCATCCAGCAAGTACGCGTCTTGCATCGGTATGCACAACCTCGTTAACCAGGAGTCTTTATGCAACGTCGCACACTCACCACTTCATTCACCACCTTGGCTCTGGCCGCCTCCCTCATGTTCGCCGTCAGTGCCACCCTGGCGCAAACCAAGTGGGACTTGCCCGCTGCTTACCCCGCCAGCAACTTCCACACCGAGAACCTGACCCAGTTCGCCAAAGACATCGACACCGCCACCGCGGGCAAACTGAAAATCACGGTGCACGCCAACGCTTCCTTGTTCAAAGCGCCCGAGATCAAACGCGCGGTGCAAAGCGGCCAAGCGCAGATTGGTGAAATTTTGCTGGCCAACTTTGCCAACGAGAGCCCGATTTACGCACTGGACGGCGTGCCTTTCTTGGCCACCGGTTATGGCGATGCACGCAAGCTCTACGAGGCCTCGCGCCCCGCCATGGACAAATTGCTGGCCGCACAAGGCATGAAGATGCTGTATGCCGTGGCCTGGCCACCGCAAGGCATTTTCAGCAAACGCGAAGTGGCCTCGGTGGCCGATTTGCGCGGCATCAAGTGGCGCGCTTACAGTCCCGCCACCGCCAAAATTGCCGAGCTGATTGGTGCGCAACCGGTGCAAATTCAACAAGCCGAGTTGAGCCAAGCCATGGCCACCGGCGTGATCGAAAGTTACATGTCCTCGGTCTCCACCGGCTACGACACCAAGACCTATGAAAGCATCAAGAACTACTACGACACCCAAGCCTGGTTGCCCAAAAACGCGGTGCTGGTGAACCTCAAAGCCTTCAACGCCTTGGATGCGAGCACGCAGGCTGCTGTGACCAAAGCGGCAATGGAAGCGCAAGAGCGCGGCTGGAAAGTCAGCCAAGAAAAAACTGAAGAATACAAACGCCTGTTGACCGGCAAAGGCATGACCATCCACAAGCCTTCGGCCAAGTTGATGGCCGACATGCAGCAAGTGGGCGCCTTGATGCTGACCGACTGGCAAAAGGCCTCTGGCGCTGAAGGCGCGGCCATCATTGCCGACTACAGCAAACTGCGCGCGAAGAAGTAAAGCGCATGCTCGACCGACTGCAAGCGCTGCTGCGCAAAATGATCGATGCCGCAGGGGCCCTCGGGGCCCTGTGCGTCTTTCTGTTGTTTGTGTTGATGATTGTGGGCGGTATTGGGCGACAGCTCAATCTGCAAGTCAGCGGCATCAACGACCTGGTGGCCTGGCTGTGCGCAGCCGCCTCCTTCTTGGCCATGGCCCATGCTTTTCGCCATGGCGACTTTGTGCGCGTCACCTTGTTGCTAGAAGCCATATCACCTCGGGCCCGCCGCTGGCTGGACGCGGTGTGTTTGGCCATCGCCTGTGTCAGCGTCGGTTACCTCACGGCGTCAGCCACCGCCTTCACGTGGGAAAGCTTCGAGTTCCATGAAATGGCCACCGGCTTGGTGGTGATCCCGATCTGGATTCCACAAGCCACGTTTGTGGTGGGCAGCTGGTTGCTGCTGGCCGCCGTGGTGGACGAGTTCATCACCGTGCTGCGCGGCCGCAAACCGCATTACCAGGTGGCGGTGGAAGAGCGCCACGCGCGGGGCGATTTTTCTTCAGACGTTTAACAGGACCTCCATGGAAACCTTGCTCATGGGCGCGCTGCTGCTCGTCATCATGCTGATCTTGCTGGCCGGCGGCGTGTGGATCGCCATGACCCTGGCCATTGTGGGCTGGGTCGGTCAGGCCTTTTTCACCTCCACCTTGCCGGGTAAAAACCTGTTCTCGGCTTTTTGGGAGTCCAACGCATCCTGGGAACTGGCGGCGCTGCCGTTGTTCATTTGGATGGGCGAAATTCTGTTTCGCACCAAGCTGTCAGAAGAAATGTTCGACGGCCTGCGCCCCTGGCTGAACCGCATTCCCGGGCGCTTGATGCACACCACCATTTTGGGCTGCGGCGTGTTCGGCTCGGTCTCAGGTTCTTCGGCCGCCACCTGCGCCACGATTGCCAAGGTCGCCTTGCCTGAACTCAAAAAGCGCGGCTACAACGAAGACTTGGCGATTGGCGCGCTGGCCACTGCAGGCACGCTGGGCATTTTGATCCCGCCGTCCATCACCATGGTGGTCTACGCCGTAGCGGCAGACGCGTCCATCATCCGGATTTTCTTGGCGGGGTTTTTGCCCGGCTTTTTGTTGATGCTGCTGTTCTCGGGCTACATCGCGTGGTGGAGCCTGCGCCATCCCGACCAGGTGCCGCCGGCGGACCCACCGACGAGTTTCATGGAAAAAATCAGGCTCGCAGGCAATTTGATTCCCTGCGTGCTGTTGATCGTTTTCATTGGTTGGGTCTTGATTGCCGGTTGGGCCACGGCCACCGAATGCGCCGCCTTTGGCGTGCTGGGCTCGCTGGCGATTGCAGCCTGGGGCCGGGCGCTGACCTGGCAAAACTTCAGCGAAGGCCTGATGGGCGCGACACGCACCAGTTGCATGATCATGTTCATTCTGGCGGGCGCAGCCTTCTTGACCAAAACCATGGCGTTCACCGGCATTCCGCGCGAGTTGGCCGAATGGGTGGACGGCATGCACCTGTCGCCCTACGCGCTGATTGGCACGCTGGTGCTGGTGTACCTGGTGCTGGGCACCGCCTTGGACGGCATCAGCATGATCGTGCTGACCAGTGCTGTGGTCATGCCCATGATCCAGAAAGCCGGTTTCGATCTGGTGTGGTTTGGCATTTTCATTGTGCTGCTGGTGGAGATTGCCGAGGTCACGCCGCCGGTGGGCTTCAATTTGTTTGTGCTGCAAAACATGACCGGCAAAGACAGCAACGTGATCGCCAAAGCCTCGATCCCGTTCTTTCTTTGCTTGGTGCTGTGCATCGTGCTGATCACGGTGTTCCCGCAGATCGTGACTATCTTGCCGGACGTCATCATGGGCAAAGATCTTTGAGGCACCCAGACCCCGATTGCGCCGCTTCATCCACTAAGATCAAGGCTTCGGCCGCAGCTTGCTGCGACCCTGCTCAGATACGCTCAGAGGATTGATTTTGTTTAAAAATGTGATGGCCTACCGCATCGGGGCCGATTGGACGATTTCGCTCACCCAACTGGAAGAAGCCTTAGACAGCTACCGCTTTGTGGAATGCAGCCCCAGCCAAGACAAGTCGGTGGGTTGGGCAGAGCCGCGCGGCCAGGCGCATGGCCCCTTGGTGGAGTCTGTGGGCGGGCAATGGATCTTGAAACTGCAAATCGAAACCAAGGCCGTGCCCGGCTCGGTGGTGCGCCGCAAAGCCGATGAGCGCATTCAAGAAATCGAAGCCACCACCGGCCGCAAACCCGGCAAAAAAGAATCCCGCGAAATTCGCGAAGACATTGTGCACACCCTGCTGCCCTTGGCGTTTTCCAAGCAAAGCCAGGTGATGGTGTGGATCGACATGACGTCGCGCCTGCTGCTCACCGATGCCGCCAGCCAGGGCAAATCGGACGAAGTCATTACGGCCTTGGTGCGCGTGCTCGACGGCTTGCCGCTGACCCTGCTGCAAACCACCGTCTCAGCGCAATCGGCCATGTCGCAATGGCTGTTGACCGAAAACGAAGACGACTTGCCGCCCGCCTTCAGCGTGGAGCGTGAATGCGTGCTCAAGTCCACCAACGAAGACCAGGCGGTGGTCAAGTTCACGCGCCATCTGCTGGCCACCGACGAGGTGCGCAAACATGTGATGGAAGGCAAGCTGCCCACCCAACTGGCCCTGAGCTGGGAGGGCAAAGCCAGCTTTGTGCTGACCGAGACCTTGGTGCTGAAAAAAGTCACTTACTTGGACGGCGTGATGGAGGACGCCGGCGGCGATGACGACAAGTTCGATGCCGATGTGATGCTGTCCACTGGCACCCTCGGCCCGCTGCTGGCCGACTTGATCGACGCACTGGGCGGCGAGATGTGTTTCATCACAACGCCTGGTGCAAGCACACCCACCAGCGCAACCGCTTCAGCCAAGCCATCGGCTGCGCCCAAAGGCGAAGCTTCCAGCGAAGACCTCAGCGACTCACCATTTGTTTGAACTCGCCCGAGGCGATCAAGCGCTCCAGATCGGTGGCGCCGCCGATCAACATGCCGTGCACAAACACCATGGGAAAGGTGGGCCAGCCGCTCCACATTTTCAAGGCATTGCGGCTGCGCCAGCCACTGAAGTAGCTGCCGTATTCCAGGTACTTGTAGCCCACACCTTGCGCGGCCACGGTCTTGCACGCTTTTTTGCAAAACGGGTTGTGCCGCATGCCCACCACCACCACCGGGGTCGCGGCCAAAGCGGCTTGCACCTCCTGCACCAAGGCCTGCCGTTCTTGGGCCACGGTGGCACGAATGGCGGGGTGAATGTGCTCGACGTCCAGAATCGGGCGTTGCGTGGACTGCGTCATAAAGGTTCTCTCGCTGGCAAAGAGCGCATCGTACTGGCAACGCCAAAAGCGCCCTTTTTCAGGGTCTTAGGGTAAACGCTTAAAAATCCGGTCCCGGCGTCATGATCTACTGGCAGGTGAATCAACCCGAGGAGATTGTGAGATGCAAGTTCAAATGAAGGTCAACGGCAAAGCGGTCACAGTGGACGCGGCGCCCAACACATTGCTGGTGCAAGCCCTGCGCGAGCATCTGCACCTGACCGGCACCCACGTGGGCTGCGACACTGCCCAATGCGGTGCTTGCACGGTGCACGTCAACGGCCGCGCCGTCAAATCCTGCAATATGCTGACCGCGCAAGCCCAAGGCGCCGAGGTCATGACCATCGAGGGCTTGGCCCAGGCCGACGGCACCATGCACCCGATGCAAGCGGCCTTCAAAGAATGCCATGGCCTGCAATGCGGCTTTTGCACCACCGGCATGGTCATGAGCGCGGTGGATTTGTGCAACCGCCACCCCCACGCCAACGAAGGCGAAATTCGCGAATTGCTCGAAGGCAATCTGTGCCGTTGCACCGGTTACCAAAACATCGTCAAAGCGGTGCAGCTCGGTGCTGCCACCATGAAAGCTTAAGGAGTCCGACATGGGTGCCTCAGATTTCTCCAAACTGCCTCACATCGGCGAATCTCTTCGCCGTAAAGAAGACTACCGCTTCTTGACCGGCGCTGGTAACTACACCGACGACATCGATCTGACGAACATGACCCACGCGGTCTTTGTGCGCTCGCCGCATGCGCACGCCAACATCAAAAGCATCAACAAGGCCGCCGCCTTGGCCGCGCCCGGCGTGATCGCTGTTTTGGACGGCCCCGATGTGGTGGACGCAAAGATCAACGGCCTGCCCTGCGGCTGGTTGATCACCGACACCAGCGGCCAACCCATGAAAGAGCCGCCGCACCCGATTTTGGCCAACGGCAAAGTACGCTACGTGGGCGACCATGTGGCTATGGTGGTGGCCGAGACTTTGGAGCAAGCCAAGAACGCGGCCGAACTGGTCGAGGTCGACTACGACGTGCTGCCGGCGGTGGTCGATGTGCGTGACGCCAAAGGCGGCACAGCATTGCACGCCGAAGCCCCGGACAACCATTGCTACAACTGGGCGATTGGCGACAAGGCTGCGGTAGACGCCGCCTTTACCGGCGCCGCGCACGTGACGAAGCTGGATTTGATCAACAACCGCTTGGTGCCCAACCCGATGGAACCACGCGCCGTGATTGGCTCTTACAACCGCGCCAACGACGAATACACGCTGTACGTGTCGAACCAAAACCCACACGTTGAGCGTTTGCTGTTGACCGCGTTCGTGATGGGCTTGCCTGAACACAAAGTACGGGTGATTGCGCCCGATGTAGGCGGCGGTTTTGGCGCCAAGATTTACCTGTATGCCGAAGACGTGTGTTTGACCTGGGCCTCGAAAAAGCTGAACCGCAACATCAAGTGGAACTGCGATCGCTCGGAAGCCTTCTTGAGCGACGCGCATGGCCGCGACCATTCCAGCCACGCTGAGCTCGCGCTGGACAAAGACGGTAAGTTTTTGGCACTCAAAGTCCACACCGATGCCAACCTGGGCGCCTACCTGTCGACCTTCTCAACGGCTGTGCCCACCATTTTGTATGCCACTTTGTTGGCCGGCCAGTACAGCACGCCGCAGGTGTATGTCGAAGTCGACGCCTGGTTCACCAACACCGCGCCCGTAGACGCCTACCGCGGCGCTGGGCGGCCTGAAGCGACCTACTTGCTCGAGCGCATCGTTTCACGTGCGGCCAGTGAATTGGGCATGAGTCAGGACGCCATTCGCAGTCAGAACTTCATCACGCAGTTCCCCTACCAAACACCTGTGGCATTGCAATACGACACGGGTGATTTTCATGCCTGCATGAACCAAGCCAAAGAACTGGGCAATGTGGCGGGCTTTTCAGCCCGCAAAGCAGCCAGTCAAGCCAAAGGCTTGCTGCGCGGCATTGGCTATTCGAGCTATATCGAAGCTTGCGGTATTGCGCCCAGCAATGTCGCGGGCGCATTGGGCGCCCGCGCTGGTTTGTTCGAGTGCGGCGAGGTGCGTGTTCACCCCACCGGCAGCGTGACAGTGTTTACCGGCTCGCACAGCCATGGCCAGGGCCATGAAACCACGTTCGCGCAAGTCGTGGCGGCGCGTTTGGGCATTCCGGTGGAGAACGTGGACATCGTGCACGGCGACACCGGCCGCGTGCCGTTCGGCATGGGCACTTACGGCTCGCGCTCGATCTCGGTCGGTGGTGCCGCGCTGATGCGCGCTTTGGACAAAATCGAAGCCAAAGCCAAGAAAATTGCGGCCCACCTGATGGAAGCGAGTGACACCGACATTGACTTTGCCAATGGCGAATTCAGCGTCAAAGGGACCGATAAAAAAATCCCGTTCGGACAAGTGGCATTGACCGCCTATGTGCCGCACAACTACCCCCTGGACAAGTTGGAGCCGGGCCTGAACGAAACCGCTTTCTACGACCCTTTGAATTTCACATTTCCAGCAGGCACCTACATTTGCGAGGTCGAGATCGATCCGCAAACGGGGGTCACCCGTGTCGACAAATTCACCGCGGTGGACGACTTTGGCACCATCATCAATCCGATGATCGTTGAAGGCCAGGTGCACGGCGGCTTGGTCCAAGGCATTGGCCAAGCACTGATGGAACACTGTGTTTATGACCGAGAAACCGGTCAACTTTTAACCGGCTCTTTCATGGACTACACCATGCCCCGGGCAGACGACTTTCCTGTGTTTGCCCTGGGCCATGTCTGTACCCCCTGCACCACCAACCCCTTGGGTACCAAGGGTTGCGGCGAGGCCGGAGCCATCGGCTCGCCGCCTGCCGTCATCAACGCCGTGCTCGACGCCTTGTCGGCGCTGGGCGTGACCGACTTCGACATGCCCGCCTCCCCCCACCGCGTCTGGTCGGCCATCCAAGCGGCCAAATAAACGTCACCTATTCGGAGAATTATTCATGTACGCATTCAACTACGAACGTCCCGCCAACCTTGCTGCTGCGCAAGCCCTGCTGGCTGCGGGCGGTAACGCCCTGGCCGGTGGCCAAACCATGATCGCTGCCATGAAGCAGCGCCTGCAGCAACCTGAAACCGTGGTCGACCTGGGCGCCATCAGCACCCTGGCCGGTATCCGCAAAGAAGGCAACAACTTGGTGATCGGCGCCATGACGCGCCACCAAGACGTGGCCGACAATGCTGAGGTGCGCCAGCACATCCCCGCGCTGGCCGCCTTGGCCGACGGCATTGGCGACAAGCAAATCCGCACCATGGGCACACTGGGCGGCTCGGTCGCCAACAACGATCCTGCAGCCTGCTACCCCAGCGCCGTGCTGGCCTTGGGCGCCACAGTGCACACCGACAAGCGCACCATTGCTGCCGATGACTTCTTCCACGGCATGTATGCCACCGCACTGGATGCCGGTGAGTTGATCACCGCCATCAGCTTTCCGATTCCGCACAAAGCCGCTTACGCCAAGTTCCGCCAACCCGCCTCGCGCTTTGCTTTGGTGGGTGTGTTTGTGGCGCAAACCGCTGCAGGTGCGCGTGTGGCCATCACGGGCGCTGGCAACGGCGTGTTCCGCCACGCCGGTCTAGAAGCCGCTTTGAACGCCAGCTTCACGCCCGAAGCCGTGACCCAAGTCGCCATCGATGCCAGCGAGCTCAATGCCGACTTGCATGCCTCTGCCGCTTACCGCGCGCACCTGATCACCGTGCAAACCCAGCGTGCGGTCAAACAAGCCAATGGCTAACAGGCGAACGGATGAGTGCAGTGGTTTTTGAAACGATCGACGCGTTAGCCCAAGCCCTCACGGGGGTGGGCTACCACGCAGAACGGCGGTTACTGACCGCCGTTTTTTTGGCTTTGAAATTGCAACGCCCCTTGCTGCTTGAAGGCGAGCCCGGCGTGGGTAAAACCGAGTTGGCCAAGGCCTTGGCCAAAGTCCTGGCCCGGCCTTTGATTCGCTTGCAATGCTATGACGGCATGGAGCAACGCGAGGCGCTTTACGAGTGGAACCACGCCGCGCAACTGCTGCACATGCGGGCCGCGGAGCACAACGCCTCTGCGCAAGACATGGAGCGTGAGGTTTACCAAGAGCGCTACCTGGTCAAACGCCCCTTGCTGCAGGCGCTGCAAACCCCGGCGCCCGGCGCCGTGTTGTTGATCGACGAAGTGGACCGCGCCGACGAACCCTTTGAGGCGTTTTTGCTGGAGTACCTGGGCGAGTACCAAGTGAGCATTCCCGAATTGGGCACGCTCACCGCCATGGCCCCGCCGGTGACGATTTTGACCAGCAACCGCACCCGCGACCTGAACGATGCCGTCAAGCGCCGTTGCCTGTACCAGTGGATGGACTACCCGGACCGCGAACGCGAGTTGGCCATCGTGCGCTCGCAGGTGCCGCAGGCCAGTGCGCGCCTGAGCGAAGAAGTAACCGAGTTTGTGGCGCGACTGCGCAGCCAGCCATTTGTCAGCGCCTTTCAGCGCGCGCCGGGCGTGGCCGAGAGCGTGGAGTGGGCCAAGGCCCTGGTGGCGCTGGACACGTTGACGCTGGACCCCGAGGTGGTGCAAGACACCGTTGGCATCTTGTTCAAGCAACGCGAGGACGTGGGCGCTTTGACTCCGCTGCTGGACGATCTGCTCCAACCCGGCCCTATCAATTAAGCTAGACCTATAGGCCTGCGCATGATCTTGGGCGACGCCCGCAAAGGCAAACTGGCAGACAACATCACCGGCTTTGTGCGCGCCCTGCGCCGTGCGGGTTTGCCGCTGGACGCGGCGCGCACGAGTTTGGCGATTGAGGCTGCGGCCTTGGTGGGTGTGGACCGCAAAGACGATTTAAGCGCCGCCCTGCAAGCGGTGCTGGTCAGCCGCGAACAAGACCTGGAAGTGTTTGCGCAAATGTTCAGCGCGTTTTTCAGAAACCCTGAACTCACGAAGCAACTGTTGTCACAACTGCTGCCCAAGGCGCCCAGTGCTGCCCCCGCCGTGCCGCGCAAAGCCCGGGTGCAAGAAGCCCTGGCCGCGCGCAAACCCGAGGGCATGCAAAGCAAAGCGGCTGAAGACGAAGTGCAGCTCGATGCCGCCATGACGGCGAGCGCCCAGCAACGTTTGCAGCAAGCCGACTTTCAGACCCTGAACGCCAGCGAATACCGGCTGGTCGACCAACTGGCGCGGCGCGTCAAGCTGCCGCTGCCGCGCATTGAGAGTCGGCGCACGCGCAGCGGGCAGCGCGGCCAACGCATCGACTGGGCCAACACCTTGCACCGCGCGGTGCGCAGTGGCG
>CAIWWN010000070.1 GCA_903916355.1 uncultured Burkholderiales bacterium
AGGTCACTCAGAAAACGGCTAGGGTGTCCGCCATCAAAATGGAATACTGCCCGCCATCACCGTGGAACGGTGTCCGCGATGACTGTGGAATGCTGCCCGCCATCAGCATGGAATCGTGTCCGCCATCGCGTGGAATACGCAACACTCGATAGGTGGGATGAAGGTTTGACGATCCAAGAAATTGCCATCACGCCGGCGATTTTTTACTGCTAAAGAATTGCTTTAACTCTTGTATTTCTCCGCGAAATTTCCCTTGGCATGGTGATAATCGCTGCTTTGAGTCAAGTTGCGTCTATCCAAAATTACCCCAACGGGACGTCGGCTTTCTCGGGCGGATACCACCGATCCAAAATAACCTCAGATCATCATTCGCCACAATAAATTTCCGGGTAGTTTTCAAAGCTTTCCTTGATCAAGTCCCTGAGCCAAATCAACGCGGGCTCATGATGGAACAAGGGATGCCAATGCTGATTGATGGCGAAATGAGGCAATTCAATCGGCGGTACAACCGCACGGATTTTTTCATAGCGCGCAAAGAAATTGGCAAGTTCTTGAGGAACCGTGGCAATCAGATCAGGTTGCTGCTCAATCAATAAAGGGACGATCAAAAAATGAGGCGTTCGCAACAATATGGTTCGCTTGACACCACTGTCCTCAAGGACAGAGTCGTAAGCAGTCGAGGACTGGCCAGACAGCGTGACCACAATTTGCGGGGATTGCTCAAACTGCCTGAGACTTAAACGGGTTTTGATCTTTCTGTTATCGACGTGCGCAATGGTTGAGAACCCGTGCATGAACAGTAACGTAACTGGCCGGGAATCCCCATCTTGCCGCGATAGTCCATCGCTGGCATCGTCAGCCGCATGGAACCAATCCCCAAATTTTTAGAAGTCGCCCAGCGCCGGCCCAGCGCACCATTGATCCGGCATGGCAAAGAATTCTGGCAACAAGCAGTGCGTGATCAAGAGACTTCTGGTCTGAGCCTGAGCCAGTTCTGTCTGGAGCGCGGGTTTGCCAAGGCAACCTTTTTCCAATGGCGCAAGGCGTTGAAGCAGCAGGCACAGTCCTCATTGCCGGCATCACGGCCAGAGACCCAATCGCTGCCCGGTTTCCTGGCTGTGCCATTGGGCTCAGTGCAGACCAGTGGGGCCACTGCGCCGGCTCCGCTTGCAACGCGAAGTGATGCCGAACACCACTGCAATGACGCCAAGATAGCCATCAAGCTCGGTGGCGTTGATGTGGTCCTCAGCGGCCACTATGCCGATCGTGTCATGCGCATCATCACCGAGCGCCTGAGCAGCGGCGGCTTTCGGTAGGGCTGGCCATGCTGGTGAACTCCAATACCTGCGCATGGATCTGCGAGCATCCGGTGGACATGCGCAAGTCTATTGATGCCCTGGCCGTTCTGGTGGAGCCCCTGTTCAACGCTAACCCGCTTTCGGGCCATCTCTTTGTCTTTCTGTGCCGCCACCGCATCCGCGTCAAGATCCTCTACTGGGACCGCACCGGCTTTGCACTTTGGTACAAGCGCCTGGAAGGTGCGCGCTTTGCACACCCCGGCGAAATCGCCAAGGCAGGCCTGAACATGGCGCAGTTGTCGGCCTGGCTGGAGGGCATGCCGATTGCGCAAAGCAGCTTCAAAACGGTGAACGCAATGCGCGTCAGTTGAGCCGTTTTAGTGGGTAATGTCCGCTCTCTGCAAGGGCGTTTTTATTGACGATTTCTCCTCTCATTTTGTCAACTTCTGCCTCGCTAAAACGTTAATGGGAGATGCTCGCTTTAGCCCCTTTGAACGTCGACATACTGCCTGATGATTGTGCAGTTTTGAAGGGGCTCCTAGTCAAGCTGCACGCACAATACGGCGCTGCCATTGAGGCCATGCACCAGCAGATATTGAAGCTGCGTCATGCCCAGTTTGGAGCCAGCAGTGAACGCCTGAGCACGCAGACCGATCTCTTCGCAGAGATACTCGTTTTGCCACTGCCGCCCGTGGTCAAGCAAAAGATTTCGTACGAGCGCCAACGCAAGGGCCGCCCTGCATTGCCCAAGGACTTGCCACGCCAACGCATCGAGTACCACCTCGATGACCAACAGATGGCCGAATTCGATAGCGTCAAACCCATTGGCGAGGAGGTGAGCGAAACCCTGCAGTACACGCCGGCACGTCTGGTGGTGCTGGAGCATGCCCGCATCAAGTACGCCTGCACCAAGGACGGGCAGAGCACGGTGCGCACGGCCTATGCACAACCATCGCCATTGCCCAAGTGCAATGCCGACGCCAGCCTGCTGGCACAGATACTCACGGCCACCTTTGCAGACCACGTGCCGCTGAACCGTCAGTCCATGATTTTTGGACGCCACGGTTTTCCCGTGCCGCGCTCCACCTTGGATGACTGGAAGCTTGGCAGTGCCGAGTTGCTTGAGGTCCTGCGGGCGCCGCTCATTGCGCACACCTTGTCGGCACCAAGACTGCATAGCGACGACACCACCGTGCAACTGCGCGATGCCAGCAAGGACACCACGCACACCAGCAGGTTGTGGGCCTATCTGGGTGCTGGCCAGCGCCAGGATGATCAGGGCCAATGGGTAGAACACCCACCCTCAGTCGTCTTTGAATTCACTAGGACACGTCAGGGTATCCATCCGCAGCGCTTCCTGAAGGACTACCGCGGTTACCTGCAGATTGACGCCTATTCGGGCTACGACGCCTTGCTCAAATCCGGTGACATCGTGGCCGTCGGTTGTATGGCTCATACCAGACGCCATTTCTTTGAGGTGGCCCGCAAAGACCCCAACCCGCAAGGGCTGGCGGCACAGGCGCTGGCCTGGATTGCCAAGCTGTACGAGATCGAATCGCACATCAAGGAGCATCCACCCGACAAGAAGCTGCTGACCCGGCAAACCCAGTCGCGCCCGGTGCTCGATCAGTTCCATACGTGGCTTGTGGGTCACGCTCCCGGCATTCCGGCACGCAGCGAATTGGGGCAGGCCTTTGGCTATGCATTGCGGCAATGGGAAACCTTGGTTCGCTACACCGAAGACGGCATCCTGATGCCCGACAACAACCTAATCGAGTCGGCCATACGCCCGGTTGCAGTTGGAAGACGTTCATGGTTGTTCCTGGGCGGCGAGCGCGGTGGCCATGTCGCCGCCACTATGTACTCGCTCATCGGCACCTGCCGGCTAAATGGGGTGGAGCCCTACGCCTGGCTTTGCGATGTTCTCAAGCGCCTGCCCAACCACCCAGTGACTAAACTCGCTGAATTGCTGCCGTTCAACTGGAAACGGCAATCCATCAATCGAACTTGATAGCCCTTCTCGGGGCTGCGCGGAGCACCTCAATGGACTGGCACAACCTGATGTCTACTCTGGCCACCCAGGCCTGCGACTTGGAGCTGCTGCAGCTTCAAACCGCAGTGGAACATCTGCTCTCGCAACCCGCTCGCATGATCGCAATCCGCCAGCAGCTTCACGTCGGCCAGACGGTTCAATATCTCGACGTGCGTGACAACCGCATGCATGCCGCCAAAGTCATCGAGTTCAAGCCCGATCAACTGATGGTTCATGCATCCCATGACGGCAAGTACAAATGGATTCGCTACGCTGCCATTGGGCTGGACCCCACGGTGAAGGTCACGCAGCAGCACAAAGTGATCCTGCCACGCAGAGAAGACTTTGCCCTCGGCGACACGGTGAGCTTCGAGGGACGCGACCTGATTCGCAAGTTCGGCAAGATCTCACGGATCAATCGGAAGACCGCATCCATCGCCTGCGAGGACGGCCATGAGTGGCGCGTCTCCTTTGCCCTGCTTCAGCGCGTCATGAATGTGTAGCCAGTCGGCGTAG
Source organism: uncultured Burkholderiales bacterium (assembly GCA_903916355.1). Lineage (GTDB taxonomy): Bacteria > Pseudomonadota > Gammaproteobacteria > Burkholderiales > Burkholderiaceae_C > Limnohabitans_A. The sequence goes on from CAIWWN010000070.1 coordinate 3,847, forward strand.
CGAACTGCGCTTATCCGCGCAAGATGGGGAATACCGGCCACTTACACAGTAACTGCTTATACACTAGTGTCCGGTAAATTTTGATGCTGATTTCAGAACAATTCGTCTTGCAACTGAAGCACCTCGACCTCTTCGTTGTGGATGGCGTTGGTGACCATCTGCTTTAGCGTGATTTTCTCAAACATATTGACCTCCACGAGAT
>CAIWWN010000071.1 GCA_903916355.1 uncultured Burkholderiales bacterium
GTGAGGTTATCCACGCGCATGCCATTGTCAATACATCGCCATGACCACATCCCAACCCGTCAAGCTGTTTGAATCCACCCGCGTGCGCTCGCATTGGGACGCCGCGCAAGAGAAGTGGTATTTCTCTGTGGTGGACGTGGTGGAGGTGTTGACCGACAGCATCAACCCCACCGACTACTTGAAAAAACTGCGAAAGCGCGATGCCGAGTTGGGCAGCTACCTGGGGACAAATTGTCCCCAGGTAGTCATGCCCAGCGAGTCCGGGGTCATGCGCAAAACCCTGGCCGCCGATGTGCCCACACTCTTGCGCCTGATCCAGTCCATCCCATCGCCCAAGGCTGAGCCGTTCAAGCGCTGGCTGGCCAAGGTGGGCCATGAGCGCATGCAAGAGATGGCTGACCCTGCGCAAAGCTTGGACCGTGCCCGCGAGAACTGGCAAAAGCTGGGACGCAGCACAAAGTGGATTCAGCAGCGCATGACGGGGCAAGAAACCCGCAACAAGTTGACCGATTACTGGAAAGAAAGCGGTGTTGAAAAGTCTGATGAATTCGCCCTGTTGACCAACATCATTCACCAAGAATGGACAGGCTTGAGCGTGCAGGCGCACAAGTCGCTCAAGTCTTTGAAAACACAGAACCTGCGTGACCACATGAGCGAGGCGGAACTGATCTTCACCGCATTGGCTGAACTGTCCACTCGCCAGATTGCTGAAACCGAAGAAGCCAAAGGCCTGCAACAAAACGCCAAAGCCGGCAAAGAAGGTGGCAGGGTGGCCAAACGCGCCAAAGATGATTTAGAAAAACGCACGGGGCAGAAGGTGGTGACTGGCAACAACTTTTTGCCGCCCAGCTCAGCAGCAACCGTCAAACTCTCCCAAACACCTGAACACAAAACCTACACCCCGCGTAAAAAATGACCGATCTGTTGACCCCCGAAACCGCAGCCACCGACAACGCCCCTGAAGGCGACCATCTGGGCGCCTATGCCCAGCGCGCCTATCTGGAATACGCCCTGTCCGTGGTCAAAGGCCGCGCCCTGCCCGATGTGTGCGACGGCCAAAAGCCAGTGCAGCGGCGCATCTTGTACTCGATGGACCGCATGGGCCTGTCCTACAGCGGCCCCAACAACAACACCGCCGCCAAGCCCGTCAAGAGCGCCCGCGTGGTGGGCGATGTGCTGGGCCGCTACCATCCGCACGGCGACACCGCCGCTTACGATGCGCTGGTGCGCATGGCGCAAGACTTTTCCCAGCGCTACCCGTTGATCGACGGTCAAGGTAACTTTGGCTCGCGGGACGGCGACGGCGCTGCCGCCATGCGCTACACCGAAGCGCGCTTGTCGCGCATCACCAGCCTCTTGCTCGACGAGATCGACATGGGCACGGTGGACTTCATCCCCAACTACGACGGCTCCACCGAAGAGCCGCGCCAGCTGCCTGCGCGTTTGCCGTTCACCCTGCTCAACGGCGCCAGCGGCATTGCGGTGGGCTTGGCCACCGAAATCCCCAGCCACAACCTGCGTGAAGTGGCCGATGCCTGTGTGGCGCTGATCAAAAACGACAAGCTCTCCGACAGCGAGTTGATGGCCATCATTCCCGGTCCCGACTTTCCCGGTGGCGGCCAGATCATCAGCCCGGCCAGCGACATTGCCGATGCTTACCGCACCGGTCGCGGCAGCTTAAAGGTGCGCGCGCGCTGGAAGATCGAAGAACTCGCCCGCGGCCAATGGCAGTTGGTGGTGACTGAACTGCCGCAAGGCGTCAGCTCGCAGCGCGTGCTCGAAGAGATTGAAGAGATCACCAACCCCAAAGTCAAAGCCGGTAAAAAAGCGCTCAGCACCGACCAGATGCAGCTCAAGGCCAGCATCTTGAACGTGCTGGACGTGGTGCGCGACGAGTCGAGCAAAGACGCCGCTGTGCGCCTGGTGTTTGAGCCCAAAACCAGCCGCATTGAGCAGCAAGAACTCATCACCGCGCTGCTGGCGCACACCAGCTTAGAAACCTCGTCGTCAATCAACATGACCTCGGTCGGCATTGACGGCAAGCCGATCCAAAAGTCGTTGCGCCAGATGATTGTGGAGTGGATCGCTTTCCGCCAGATCACCATCACCCGCCGCAGCCAGCACCGGCTGAATAAGGTAATGGACCGGATCCATATTCTGGAAGGCCGCCAGCTGGTGTTGCTGAATATCGACGAGGTGATTCGCATCATCCGTCACAGCGACGAGCCCAAGCCTGCGCTGATCGAGGCCTTCCTCTTGAGCGATCGCCAGGCCGAAGATATTTTGGAGATTCGCCTGCGCCAACTGGCACGGCTGGAAGCCATCAAGATCGAGCAGGAACTGACTGAACTGCGCGGTGAACAGGGCAAGTTGGAAGAAATTTTGGGCAGCCCGGCCACGTTGCGCCGCCTGATGATCAAAGAGATCGAACAAGATACCAAAGCCTTTGCCGACCCGCGCCGCACGCTGATTCAGGAAGAGAAAAAATCCGTGGCCGAAGTCAAGGTGGTGGACGAACCCGTGACGGTGGTCATCTCCGAAAAAGGCTGGGTGCGTGCGCGCTCCGGTCACGGTCATGACGCCACCAGCTTTGCCTTCAAAGCGGGCGATGGCCTGTACGGCACCTTTGAATGCCGCACGGTCGACACCTTGCTCGCCTTTGGCACGGCCAAAAACGGATCGGGCCGCATTTACTCCATGCCCGTGGCTGTGCTGCCCGGCGCGCGCGGCGACGGCCAGCCCGTGACCACGCTGATCGAGCTCGAAACCGGCACCCAGCTGGCGCATTACTTTGCCGGCCCCGCCCACGCCACGCTGCTGCTCAGCGGCTCGGGCGGTTATGGCTTCTTGGCCTCGGTGGAGAACATGGTCTCGCGCAACAAATCAGGCAAAGCCTTCATCAGCCTGAGCGAGGGCGAAACCGTCTGCGTGCCCAGCCATGTGAGCGGCTCCAGCGCCACGGTGGCGGCTGACCAGCAGCCCTTGCCTGCGGCCACCAGTGTGTGCTGCGCCAGCACCGGCGGGCGCGTGCTGACCTTTGCACTGAGCGAACTCAAAACCATGGAAAAAGGCGGCCGGGGCCTGATGCTCATTGACCTGGAAGCCAAAGACACCCTGGCTGGTGCCGCGGCCTACACCCGCAGCGTGAAGATTGCTGGCTTAGGCCGAGGCGGCAAAGAGCGCGAAGAAACCTTGGAAATCCGCAGCCTGAACAACGCCAAAGTGGCCCGCGCTAAAAAAGGCAAAGTGGCGGACTTGGGCTTCAAGCCGAATCGGGTCACCAGGGTGGAGTGAGCGGCCATATTCGCAGAGGTCAATACACCGCGTCGTGACCGCCCACATTGAGCGGGATGATTTGCTGATCTTGAATCAGCAATTCCAGCGTGATGCGATACGACAGATTGATGGACACGGAATGGACGCCGGCCAGTCGGCCTGAGAGCGCATGCAGGCGCAGCGAAGGGTGGTGCGGATTGATCTCCAACAGGGCCAACGTTTTGGCGTACTGGTTTTTCAGCGCGGGGTGCCGCTTGAGAAATCGCACAACGCGGCGGGTGTAGTCGTCTGTGAAAACCAGGGCGTAAGGCATGGCGACTGGAGCGCTCAATTGCCGGGGGGCGTGTACTCGGTTTGCAGCAGCGCTTCGAGGCGCGCGAGGTGCTCATGGGCTGACTCTTGCACCGCCCGGCCGGCAGCCAGATCAGCATGACTCTGGGCCAACGCCGCCTCCAGTTCACATTCACGCAGGTAGTGGTACTGCGCCATCTCCATCACCACAAAGCGTTCTTTGCCGCGGACCGAAATCGTGGCTTCGGCTTGATCGGCCAGGGCGGATTCAATGGCGGCAATGCCGCGCACTTTGAGGTCGTTGGCGGTGAGGTGGGACATGGCAGAAGCAGGGAAGGATTCAATGAGCACTATTTTCAGTGTGATGCATCGCACTGTCAAGAGTGCTATTTGGCACTTTCCCTGTCAAACCGCCTCAGCCCTGCGCACCCATCAGGTAATCGATCTTGCCCACGTCCACGCCGTTGTGGCGCAAGATGGCATAAGCCGTGGTGATGTGGAAATACATATTCGGCAGCATCCAGCCGGTCAGGTAGTCTTGGCCGCTCAGGGTGCGGGTTTTGCCGGGGCCGGCGGGAAAGGTGATTTCCTTGTCTTCGGTGCCGTCCAGCGCAGCGGCGGGCACGCTGGCCACGAAAGCCAGCGTTTTCTGAATGCGTTCTTGCAATTGCGCCAGGGTGGTCTCCTGGTCGTCAAACTTGGGCGCTTCGATGCCACTCAAGCGCGCCACGCCGTTTTTCACCGCATCGCAAGAGATCAAAATTTGCCGTGTGAAGGGCAGCATGTCGGGCGCCAAGCGGTAGCCGGTCAGCGCGGTGGGGTCGATCTTTTTGGCCTCGACGAATTGCTCGGCTTTGGCCAAGATGTGGCTCAGATTGCTCAGCATGCGGGTGCAGACGGGCAGGGTGGCGCTGGACATGGAAATGGTCATGGGTATTCCTGGTTTAGGTTTGGATGGGGGTGATGTACTCAAGCCACTTCGGCGATCAATTCAATTTCAACACAGCTGCCCATGGGCAATTGCGCCACACCAAAGGCGCTGCGGGCGTGTGCGCCTTTGGCGCCAAAGATCTCACCGATCAATTCACTGCAGCCATTCGTGACCAAGTGTTGCTCCGTGAAAGTGGCGCTGGAGTTGACCAGGCTCATCACTTTGACGATGCGGGTGATTTTGTTCAGGTCACCCACAGCGGCGTGCAGGGTGCCCAGCAGGTCAATCGCCACCGCGCGCGCGGCTTGCTTGGCTTCCTCGGTGCTCATGTTCGAGCCCAGTTGACCGACCCAGACTTTGCCGTCTTTTTTGGCAATGTGGCCGCTCAAAAAGACCAGCTTGCCGGTTTGTACAAAGGGCACGTAGGCTGCGGCCGGGATGGCCACAGGGGGCAGGGTGATGTTCAGTTCGGTCAGGCGGTCGTAAATAATCATGGCGTTTCAAGAGGGTAATGCAAAGGGCTCCACTGTAACGCCAACCTCCAAGGTGTGCGAGGCACCGCCGAGCAACACGCCGCGCAGCGGCGAGACGTCGGCAAAGTCGCGGCCGATGGCCAGGCGCACATAGTCGGTGCCAGGGCTGGCCCAGCCGCTTTGGTTGTTGGTGGGGTCCAAGTCGAGCCAGCCGCCGCTGGCATGGTCTTGCAAGGCCACGTCGGGCAAATAGACGGACACCCAAGCGTGTGAAGCGTCGGCGCCAATCAGGCGCTCTTGCCCTTGCGCGGGATGGGTCAGCAGGTAGCCGCTGACGTAGCGCGCGGCCACGCCGACCGAGCGCAGGCAGGCGATCATGATGTGCGCAAAGTCTTGGCACACGCCTCGTTTTTGCGCCAGCGCAAGCGCTGCCGGTGTGCTGATGTCGGTGCTGTGCGATTCGTATGTGCAATCGGTGTAGATGCGCTGCATCAAGTCGCGTGCCGCCAACGCCAAGGGCCTGCCCGGCGTGAAGCTGGCGCGGGCGTATTGCGCAAACACCTCGTCCACGGGGGCATGGTGTGAGCCAAAGACAAAGCCCGCCGCCTTGTTGCCGGGTGCGCCGGCTTTGTAGCCAAAAAAGCTGCGAACTTCTTCCCAGCTCATGCGGCTGGCAGCCTCGGACAGCGTGCGGGTGGTGACTACGCTTTGCGCTTTGACGCTCAGATGACTGTGCAAGCTGGGCAAAGAAAAATAGGTACGGTGGTTGCCAAAGGCATCGATGTTCACGCGCACCTGCGCGCCTTCGGGCTCAATCATCAGCGCGTAAGAGTGCACGGTTTGGCAGGGGGTGTGCGGTGGCTGCAAATGCGCCACATGCTGCGCCGTGTCGACCACGCTGGCGTAGTGGTAACGCGTTTCGTGGGTGATGCGCAAGGTATTCAGCGTGGGCGCTTCGGTCATGGTGCGCTTCAGATGCCGACGCTGTGGCCGGTTTGGGCACTGTGCGCAAAAAACAAGGTGTTCAAACTGTCCGAGGTGTTGCGCGCCGCGTCGCGGCAGTGCTGCAGCAAGTCCTGCAAGGAGGGTGTGGTGCCTTGGGCTTGGTCGCACAACAAGCCCAGGTCGGTATCGATCAGGCGAGGAATGGCTTGGGCCAGCGCCTCAGTGCGGCTTTCGGCCAAATGGCCCATGCGCGCCAGTCGGCCACGCAGCGTGTGCGCCACCCAGCCCAGGGCGCGGGGGTTGTCGGGGTTGACGATCAGCAACTCGAGCAAGGCCTCCACGGTGCGGCTTTGTTGGTATTGCGCATGGAAACTGATGGTGCTGTCGAACAAGGCCAGCACGCCGTCAAATCCAGCTTGCGCGTTCAGCGTGCCGCATTGCAGCGCCACTTGCATGGCCAAGGCCAAAAAGTCCAGGCGTTCAATGTGCCTGCCAATCGACAACAAACGCCAGCCATCGTCGCGCGTCATGCGGTCGGTTTGTGCACCGGTCATGGCGGCCAGCAGCTGGCTGGTTTGCGCCAGCACGCGTTGCGCTTGCACCGTGTCTTGCGGCGGTCGGCCTGCCGGGTGTGAATGGAAAAATGCGTTTTGGGTTTGCTCGATCAAACTCCAATGCTCGGGCGACAAACGCTCGCGCACATTGGCTGCAGCCAGGTGAATGGCTTTGAGGTTGTAGCCCACGCCGGTGGTGACATGGGTGTCCCACAAGCCGGCCACCAAGCTGCGCTCAAACACCCGGCGCGACTGCAGCGCTGCGGGCACACCGGGGGCCACCAAGCCGTGGCACAGCGCCAGCTGGTTCAGCCAGGCCACCAAGGGCGCGCAGGCTTGGTCTTCGCTGCCCAGCACATCCAGCGCCAGGCGCGACAAGCGCAAGGTGTTTTCGCAGCGCTCGGTGTAGCGGCCCATCCAGAACAGGCTTTCTGCGGCGCGGCTGGTGACCATGCGGTGACGCTGCGGCAAAGCGCCGTTGAGGGACGAGGCCGATGGCGGTTGCAAAGGCAGCTGGGTTTGCGCTGACAAATGCGAGCGTGCCAGCCCCATGTCGGCGCTCAAGCCCTGACTTTGACTTTGAGACTGACCCGAACCTTGGCTCTGGCTTTGGCTTTGCAGGGTTTGGGTCGCCGCAGGCGCGCCGCCCATGACCCACACGTCCGCGCTGCCGCCGCCGCGTTGCATCGAGGCAATGCCTTCCCGGGTGCCCAAGCGCGCCAAGCCGCCGGGCAGCACTTGCCAGCCGCCTCGGGCATCGGCCAGTGCGAACACGCGCAAGATCACAGTGCGCGAAGACACCGAGCCTTTGTGGGCGGCCGCATCGGGCTGCCAGGTGGGGGTGTGCGACAGCGGTAAATACGCTTGAACGGTGTGCGCTTCGCCATCACGCAAAATGCGGCCCGCCCATTCGTCCCGCTCACGTTGCGACAACTGCTTGCCGATCACGGGCTCAAAGCTGCTGCGCCCAGACAGCGGTGGGTAGGTGGGTTTGATCACGCTTTCAGGCAGGCGCGGCAACACGTCTTGCAACGCGGCCTGTTCGCCGCACCACCAACTGGGAATGGCGGGCAGTTGCAGGGCTTCACCCAAGAGTGACTGCGCCAGCGCGGGCATGAAACCGAGCAGGGCATTGCTTTCCAAAAAGCCCGAACCCGGCGCGTTGGCCAGCAACACATGGCCGCTGCGCACCGCTTGCAGCAAGCCGGGCACGCCCAACGAGGACTCGGCGTTCAATTCCAAGGGGTCCAGCCACATGTCATCCACCCGCTTGACCAGGCCGTGCACCGGCTGCAGCCCTTGCAGGGTTTTGAGGAACACGTGCTCGTCGCGCACTGTCAGGTCTGAGCCCTGCACCAGGGTCAAGCCCAGGTAGCGGGCCAGGTAGGCGTGTTCAAAATAGGTTTCGTTGTACGGGCCGGGGGTGAGCAAGGCAATGTGCGCATGAGCCCCTGCGGGCGAGCGTTGCTTGAGCCCATCGATCCAGCTGCGGTAGACGTCGGCCAGGCGTTGTACCGGCATGGCTTCAAAGGCCTGTGGAAATTGACGCGAAATGATTTGCCGATTTTCCAGCAAATAACCCAAGCCCGATGGCGCCTGGGTGCGCTGCGACAGCAGCCACCAACAGCCATCAGGGCCGCGCGCCAAGTCAAACGCCGCCAGGCTCAGGTACTGACCACCCACGGGGGGTACGCCCTGCATCGCATGCAGATAACCCGGATGGCCTTGCACCAAGGCCGCGGGCAATTGGCCTTGGGCCAGCAGGTTTTGCGGGCCGTAAGTGTCGGCCATGATGTGTTCAAGCAAACGCATGCGCTGCAGCACACCGGATTCAATTTGCTGCCAACTCAGCGCATCCACCATCAGCGGGAACAGGTCCAGTGACCAAGGGCGCTGCGGCCGGTCCGCGTCAGCGTAGACGTTGTAGGAAATGCCGTTGTCGTGCACCTGCCGCTCTAACTGCGCCATGCGGGCGTTGAGCGCGGCGGGGCGCACGTCTTGCAGATGCGCAATGAACTGCGACCACTCCCGGCCCAGCGGCGCAAAGCCGGCAGGAACGTCCACGCCTTCAGCAGATTGAGACTTTGGGGATCGGGGCGGCACGCCGCCTTGCAGCTCGTCCCAATGGCCCGCAGGAGCCGTTTGGGCTTGCGCAAAGGTAGCGCCCTGCGCATCTGCAAGCTCGGGCTTACGGAGAGCGGAGGAGGCTGCGCTTTGCGAAGCGGTGCTGAAGGGACGAATGTTTTCCAAAGTACCGCTATTGTCGCCTGATCAAGCTGGATGGCGACGCAAATCCAGGGTGAATGGAAACTCCGCACTGGCTGCCAGTCCCGTGGTGGGCGTGGTCACCGTCATGCGGCCAGGGGTATGGCCCATGCGGAAGAAGCGAGCCAAGCGGCGGCTTTCGGCCTCATAGGCGTTGACGGGCAGCGCGTCGTAACTCAGACCGCCCGGGTGCGCCACATGGTATTGGCAACCGCCCAGCGAACGCTTCATCCAGGTGTCGACCAAGTCCACAGTCAACGGCGCGTGCACGCCGATGGACGGATGCAAAGCCGAAGGCGGGTTCCAGGCTTTGTAACGCACGCTGGCCACATACTCGCCCACGATGCCCGTGGCCTGCAGGGGCAGGGCTTGGCCATTCACCGTCACGGTGTAGCGGCTCGGATTCAGGCCGGTGACATGCACTTCCATGCGTTCCAGCGACGAGTCCACATAGCGCACCGTGCCGGCCGAGCTGCCTTCCTCGCCCATCACATGCCAAGGCTCCAGCGCGTTGCGCAGCGTCAGTTGCACCGCGTCGGCGGTGACTTCGCCGACCTTGGGAAAGCGGAACTCCAAGTGCGGCGCAAACCAGCTTGGATCGAAATGAAAGCCGGCATCGCCCAGTTCGGTCAGCACATCGTCAAAGTCCATTTTGACAAAGGTGTGCATCATGAAACGGTCGTGTAACTCCGTGCCCCAGCGGGTCACCGGCGCGGTGTAAGGTGCGTCCCAGAAACGGGCCACCAGTGCACGCAGCAAGAGCTGCTGCACGATGCTCATGCGGGCATGGGGCGGCATTTCAAAAGCGCGCAATTCCAACAGGCCCAAGCGGCCGGTGCTCGAATCGGGTGAGTACATTTTGTCGATGCAAAACTCGCTGCGGTGCGTGTTGCCGGTCACGTCCACCAAGATGTTGCGCAGCGTGCGGTCGACCAACCAAGGCGGCATATCACTTGTGCCCCCACGTTCACCCACTGCGTGTGCTTCTCTGCCCCCCGAGGGGGCGCCCGCAGCTTGGGGCGGCCCGGCGCTGCTCGAGCCATAAATCTTGCGCTGGCGCATGATTTCTTGCAGCGCGATTTCCAGCTCATACACCTGGTCGTTGCGGGCTTCGTCCACGCGCGGGGCTTGGCTGGTCGGGCCAATGAACATGCCGCTGAACAAGTAGCTCAAAGACGGGTGGTTGTGCCAGTACAAAAGCAGGCTGGCCAGCAGTTCGGGGCGACGCAAGAAAGGGCTGTCGGCCGGCGTGGCGCCACCCATCACCACATGGTTACCGCCGCCGGTGCCGGTGTGGCGGCCATCGGTCATGAATTTTTCTGCGGACAAGCGCGTCTCGAAAGCGGCTTGGTACAAAAACTCGGTGTGCGCCACCAATTCGCCCCAGTTGTGCGCGGGGTGGATGTTGACTTCGATGACGCCGGGATCGGGCGTGACTTGCAAGAGTTTCAGGCGCGGATCGAGCGGTGGCGGGTAGCCTTCCATCACGATGCGCATCTTCAGTTCGCTGGCTGTGGCCTCCACGGCGGCGACCAAATTCAAATAATCCTGCACATCTTCCAGTGGCGGCATGAAGACGTAGAGCACGCCTTGTACATCGCCTTTTTTAAGCGCCGCGGCATCGGCCTCGGGGCCGTTGGCGCGGCGCGGGTCACGCACTTCCACACACAGCGCGGTGCGCACCACATGGGCGTCAGACTGGAACTTGCCAGCAGGTGCCGAGCCTGGCGTGACAGCCGCGGTGGCTGTCGCAGTGGCTGCGGCAGAAGTTGCAGCAGCCGCTTTGGCCTCCCTTGCCGCCGCGGTGCGCGGCTGAAAAGCCACGGTGGTCAAGGCCGGAGCCAAGGCTGTGCGCGGGGCAAACGGGTCTTGCTCGATCATGTGCACCCGGTCGGTCGGTGCGGCCCATGGCAAGGAGTCCAGGGGTAAGCGCCAGCCCATGGGCGAGTCGCCAGGCATCAGGAACATGCGGTTGTCACGCACAAACCAGCGCCCGGTTTGCCAGGTGGTGCCCGGTACTTTGCCGTTGGACAGCGGCGCCGGTTGCAGCGGCAACACAAAGCCCACTTCATGTTCCAGGCCTTGGCTGAAGACGCGGCGCAAGCGGTTGCGCTCCAACTCGTCGTCCAGGCGTGCATCAAACGGATCGACGTTGACCGGCAGGCGGCGTTCACGCCACAGGTAGTACCAAGTGTCTTCATGGCCGGGCAACACGGTGTCGTCAGGCAGTCCCAAGTGAGCGGTCAGGGTGGACATGAACCGCTTGGCGTCGGCCGCGCTGTAGTGGCTGGGCTTGTGCTCGTCGGCAAACAGCGCGGGGTCTTGCCAGCAGGATTGGCCGTCGGCGCGCCAGTAAATACTCAAAGCCCAGCGCGGCAGCTGCTCGCCCGGGTACCACTTGCCTTGGCCAAAATGCAGAAAGCCGCCTTGACCGTATTCGGCGCGCAGTTTGTGCACCAAGTCGGTGGCCAGGCCCCGCTTGGTTGGGCCCAGGGCGTCGGTGTTCCATTCAGGCGCGTCGCGGTCTTGGGTGGAGACAAATGTCGGCTCGCCGCCCATGGTCAGGCGCACGTCTTCGGCCACCAGTTGCGCGTCGACTTGCTCGCCCAGTTTCAGCACCTGTGCCCATTGTTCTTCGGTGTAAGGCTTGGTGACGCGGGGCGACTCGTAGATGCGCGAGACGCTCATCTCGTGCGCAAACTCGACTTCGGCCTCGTCCATCAAGCCTTCAATCGGCGCGGCAGCTGAAGGTTGCGGTGTGCAGGCCAGTGGAATATGCCCTTCGCCCGCCAGCAGGCCGGAGGTCGGGTCCAGCCCAATCCAGCCGGCGCCGGGCAGGTAGACCTCGCACCAGGCGTGCAGGTCGGTGAAATCGACTTCGGTGCCGCTGGGCCCGTCGAGTGATTTCACATCGGGTGCGAGTTGAATCAAATAGCCAGAGACAAAGCGCGCGGCAATGCCCATGTGGCGGAACAGTTGCACCAGCAGCCAAGCCGTGTCGCGGCAGGAGCCGCTTTTCAGCTTCAGGGTTTCTTCCGGCGTTTGCACGCCCGGCTCCATGCGGATGGTGTAGCGGATGTCTTTGTGCAGGCGCTGGTTGATGTCCACCAAGAAGTCGTTGGTGTTTCGCTTCTTCAGGTCCAGGCTGGCCAGGTACTGGTCAAACAGGGGCTCGGTGGTGCCCAGGTCCAGGTAGGACGTGAGCTCTTCCTTCACGGCGGGTGCGTAGGTGAAAGGCGCTTCTTTGGCCGAAGGCTCGACAAAAAAGTCGAAGGGGTTGAACACCGCCATTTCAGTGACCAGATCGACCGTGACTTTGAAGGAGGTGGTTTTTTTCGGAAAAACCAAACGGGCCTGGTAATTGGCAAACGGGTCTTGCTGCCAATTGATGAAGTGTTCGGCCGGCTCGATCGTCAGGCTGTACGACAGGATGCGGCTGCGGCTGTGCGGCGCAGGGCGCAGTCGAATCACCTGCGGCCCTAACTGGACAGGCCTGTCGTAGGTGTAGTGGGTAACGTGATGCAGCGCGACATGAATGGACATAAGACCTCGGGTGGCACAACAGAGGCTGCATTCGACAGGGCAGCTTGGGCGCTCTAAACTCACGACAAAGATAAAGCAAAAGACGCGCCAACATCAGGACGACGTCACGAGGGGAGGCCATTGACCATCATCGCAAGCACCACGACTCCAGTCGCCGCCTGGCGCGCGCTGGGGGTTGGCTGGGTCATCGGCACGGCCTTGCAATTGCAGTTTTCTGCATTATGGCCGTGGCCCCAGTTGACGCTGGCCGCGGCCTGCTGCGTGGCCATCGGGGCAGTGGCCCTTTGGTGGGAAGCGCAACCCTGGCGTTCATGGCCCGCGCGGGCAAGCTGGCAGCGCGCTGGGATCGCTTGGAGTGCTTGGATTTGGCGCCTGCTGCTGGGCGCCGCACTGGCTTGGTGCTGCGTCGGCTTGCGAGCGAGCTGGTCGCTCAGCGAACGCTTGTCCGCAGAGTTAGAAGGCCAGGACTTGGACGTGGTTGGTGTGGTGGCCGCCATGCCGCAGCGCAGCGAGTCGGGCTTGCGTTTCAGGTTCGAGGTGAGCTCAGCCACGCGCCAGGGTCGGGCCGTGCAGCTGCCGCCGCGGGTGTACCTGGCTTGGTATGGCGGCAGCGCCGCAGCGATCGATGGCGTCACCGCCCAACAGGCTCTGCCATTGGTTCAGGCCGGCGAGCGCTGGCAATGGCGGGTGCGACTCAAGGCGCCGCATGGCCACATGAATCCCGGTGGTTTTGATTACGAGTTGTGGCTTTGGGAGCAAGCCCTGCAGGCCACGGGTTATGTGCGCGCAGGGGCGCACGACCCCGCGCCGGTTCGCTTGGCACAGACCGCCTCACACCCGGTGGAGTGGCTGCGTCAATCGGTGCGCGACGCCATCTTGGCCCGCTTCGCAGCAGCTGCTTCCGCTGCGGCCGATGATGCAGGGCCAAGCCCCCCTCGCGCCAAACTGGCCGGCATTGTTGCCGCGCTGGTGGTGGGTGACCAAAATGCCATTGACCGCAGCGATTGGGATGTTTTCAGGGCCACAGGCGTGGCGCATTTGATGAGTATTTCAGGCTTGCACGTGACCTTGTTTGCCTGGTTTGCGTCTGCCGTGCTGGGGGCTTTGTGGCGGCGTACGGCCTTGTGGGGCTGGTCTTGGTGTTTGCGCTGGCCTGCGCCGCATGCCGCCGCGGTGGGGGGCTTGCTGCTGGCCTGTGCTTATGCGGTGTTCAGCGGCTGGGGCGTCCCCGCGCAGCGCACGGTATGGATGCTGGCGGTGGTGGTGGTGTTGCGCCTGTCGGGCCGCGTTTGGCCTTGGCCTTGGATTTGGTTCGGGGTCTTGGCGGTGGTGGTGATGATCGATCCTTGGGCTTTGTACCAGGCCGGCTTTTGGTTGAGCTTTGTCGCTGTGGGGGTGTTGTTTGCCGCGGGCTCCGCGACCACGGCCTTGCCATCCATGTCAACAGACCCGCCCGAGCCAGTGCTTTCGCACAGGGGCTCTCTTTTGGTGCGCATTCACGCGCGATTTCGGGCGTGGTTGCGGTGCGCGCACCAATTTAGAGGATGGGCCTGGCTGAGTAACTTGTTGCGTGAGCAGTGGATGGTGACTTGGGCCCTCACGCCCTTGTCGATTTTGTTCTTTGGCCAAATCTCGGTGGTGGGTTTGGTGGCCAATTTGCTGGCGATTCCCTGGGTCACGCTGGTGGTGACCCCTTTGGCCATGGCCGGTGTGATGTGGTCGCCCTTGTGGTCGGTGGCGGTGTTGGCCTTGTCGCCGTTGCAATCCTTGTTGGGTTGGATGGCCGCCTTGCCTTGGGCCAGTGCGCATGTGGCTTTGCCGCCGCTGGGCTTGGCGCTGGCAGCCCTGTTGGGCGGCTGGGTGGTGGCCATGCCCTGGCCCTGGTCGGTTCGCTGCCTGGGCTTGGCACTGTGGCTGCCCGCTTTAGCTTGGTATCCGCCGCGCCCCGCACCAGGGCATTTTGAAATGCAAGCCCCTGATTTGGGGCAAGGCAATGCGGTGCTGGTCCGCACCGCACAGCACAGTCTGTTGTACGACGCCGGACCGCGCTATTCCGTAGAGAGTGATGCCGGGCATCGGGTGGTGGTGCCTCTGCTGCAACGGCTGGACTTGTCGCTGGACCGCATGGTGCTCAGCCACCGGGACAGCGATCACACCGGGGGAGCGGCCGCCGTCTTGGCTTGGCAGCCCCATGTGTCACTGCTCAGTTCACTCGAGCCTGAGCACGCCTTGCTGCGTGCTTTGAGGGACTCCAATGGCCAGGCCGAGCGCTGCGAGGCTGGGCAAAGCTGGCAATGGGACGGCGTGCGTTTTGAGGTGCTGCATCCCCTGCCTCAAGACTATCTCCCCGGTGCGCGCAGCAACAGTTTGAGCTGTGTCTTGCGCATCAGCAACGGCGCGCAAATCGCCCTGTTGGTGGGCGACATTGAGGCGGCGCAGGAGGCAGCTTTGCTGGCGCGCAATGCCACCCCACCGGGTGTGCAGGGGGTGGGTGCGTTGCATGCCGACGTGCTGTTGGTGCCGCACCATGGCAGCAAAACCTCCTCCACCACAGCCTTCATTGACGCCGTGGCACCGCGCTGGGCCTGGGTGCAGGCCGGTTACCGCAACCGCTTTGGCCATCCGGCGTCTGAGGTGGTGGCGCGTTACCGTGCGCGGGGCATTGCGCTGGTGGACTCGGCCCATTGTGGTGCGATGCAGTGGACCAGCGCACAGGCGCAGGGCATGCAATGCGAGCGAGACTTGTCACGCTGGTATTGGCATCATGGCGTGCCTTGATGTGCATCAAGGCGCTGAATGTGTTCGAATGGGTATGCATCTTGCTTTTTACCCCGTGCAGGAGAAATTTCAATGCGCAAATTTGACGAGATGTACGAGCAACTGCCCCCTTCGGGCGTCGGCGGCCCTGTACGGGCGCATTACCAAGCCTATGCCCAATGGCTGTCGCAGCAAAGCGCAGAGGTGATGGCGGCTCGCCGTGATGAGGCCGAAATGATTTTCCGCCGCGTCGGCATCACCTTCGCGGTGTATGGCGACAAAGATGAAGACGGCTCAGGCACCGAGCGACTGATCCCTTTTGATTTGATTCCCCGCGTGATCGCCGCGCAAGAGTGGAAAGACATGGAAGCCGGTCTGGTGCAGCGCGTTACCGCGCTGAACCGCTTCATTCATGACGTGTACCACGACCAAGAAATTCTGAAAGCGGGTTTGATCCCGCGTGAGCAGATCGAGCAAAACGCCCAGTTCCGCCCCGAGATGATCGGCGTGGATGTGCCCAACCACATCTACTCGCACATCAGCGGCGTCGACATCGTGCGCGCCCCTGACAGCCAAGGCAAGGGCGAGTACTACGTGCTCGAAGACAATTTGCGCGTGCCCAGCGGCGTGAGCTATATGCTGGAAGACCGCAAGATGATGATGCGGCTCTTCCCCGATTTGTTCAGTCAGCACCGCGTGGCCCCGGTGGCGCATTACCCTGACTTACTGCTCGAAACCCTGCGCGCCTCCAGCCCCGCCACCACGGCCGAACCTACGGTGGTGGTGCTGACGCCGGGCATGTACAACAGCGCTTATTTTGAGCACGCCTTTTTGGCGCAGCAAATGGGCATTGAGTTGGTGGAAGGGCAAGACCTGTTTGTCAAAGACGACTTTGTCTACATGCGCACCACCCGCGGCCCCAAGCGTGTGGACGTGATTTACCGCCGTGTCGACGATGACTTTTTGGACCCCAAGGTGTTCCGCTCTTCATCCACCCTGGGCTGCGCCGGTTTGATGGACGCTTACTGCGCAGGGCATGTGGCGATCTGCAACGCCGTGGGCACCGGCGTGGCCGACGACAAATCGATCTACCCCTATGTGCCCGACATGATCAAGTTCTATTTGGGCGAAGAACCCATCTTGAAAAACGTGCCCACTTTTCAGTGCCGCAAGCCTGACGACTTGCAGTACACCTTGGCCAATTTGAAAGACCTGGTGGTCAAAGAAGTGCA
>CAIWWN010000072.1 GCA_903916355.1 uncultured Burkholderiales bacterium
AGATAGGCCATCAATTTTGGAGCAGAGGCAAATCTTTGCAAATCGCCTATTTCGGCAATCAGGGTGAATGCTGTTATGAAATTCACACCTCGCAAGGACATCAGGGATTCAATTACTGGCCACCCGACTTCGACAGTTCGCGAACGCAAGTGGTTGATTTCATTGAATTCACGTTTTAAAGCGCGGACTACAAATGTGGGTTCTGCATGGCCCCCGGGGTTGGAGCGGTAATCTTTAATGCCACGAGAAGCGACTTTTGCACCGCGTTAATTTCCGTCAGACCGCTGATCTTTCTCCCATCTTGCGCTTTGGCCGTTTGATGTTGAATCCTTCTGAGTTGCTCCAGCAGCCGTGTGGGCGACTCCTCGCGCTTGCTCGCCTTTAAGCGCATGCGCATTACCCTGTAGAGCACCAGCGCCACAAAGCACACCATTGCATGAGCCCGAATACGCTGTGGCAACCGGTGATACACGGGGCCAATTTCGATGTCCGACTTGAGCACCCTGAAACCACGTTCAATGTCGGCCAGGCTTTTGTAGTGCGCCACCACCTGCGCCGCAGGCGTGTCCGTGTTGGTCACCAGCAGCAACTTGCCGTCAAGCAGCTCCAAATAGCGCTGACGCTCCTCGTCCACAGAAAAGCTGAACTCCTCGTGTTTCAAATCCACCTTGATCAGGTTGGCCACGTTCGCCTCTTTGACCGCGTGATACAGGCGCGCCTTGGCGCCGGAGTCAGACAATGGGCGCCCGCGTCTCTTTTGTCCAGCATCTTGGGCGTCAAGTTGACCACCCCATTCTTGGCCTTGCTTGACCAATTCGTCGATCTGTTTGCGCCGCTCCTGGGTGCGCCGCTGGGCAACTTCGGGGTCGTGCGCCACGATCAGGCGGCGCGACTGCCAGTCGAGCTCGCTGACCCAGCTCGTTTGTGGCTCCTGCGCTTTGGCCATCACGCGCAGGCTTTGCGCAAACTCGCCATAGCGCGCCGCGGGGACCGCCAAGATGTACTCCAGCCGGATCTTGATGCCCTCAGCCTGCAGTGTGTCTTGCAGCTGAGCCAGCTCATCCAGGTTAGACAAACTCAGCAGCCCCCTGTCGGCTACCAACACTACCCGCTTGAGTGGGTAGCGCGCAACCAACGCCCGAATCATGGGCAGCAACGTGCGCGCCTCGGCCGTGTTGCCCGGATGCACCTGGTGATCAATGGGCAGGCCATCGGCCGTTTGCACCAAAGACAACATGAACTGGCGCTCGATCAGGCCGCTCTTGGCCTTACCGTGAGCGCGAACATCGCCCTGAACCTCAGACATGCCTGTGGCCTGCACGGTGGTCAGGTCATAAAACACCAAAGACAAGTCCTGGTCGATCAGTGGGCGCATGAGCAGCGCCATGCGGTCCCGCAAGGCGTCATGGTGTTCATCGATCACATCCATGGCGCGCAGCAAGTGCTGATGCATAGGCGCGTCCTCGTCCAAGCCAAAGCCCACGGGCAAAGCTACGGTGTCCAGCCAGCGCAAGACGCCCAGCTTGGACTGAGGGTCACACAGGCGGTTAAAGACCATGGCGCGAAACAGGGCCAGCACATCGAGTTGGCTGCGGCTACGCCGCCAAGCCAGGGCCAACTCGTCAAGGCCCAGCGATTGCCACAGTTGGCTCAGCGCCCAGACATCGCCTGCAGCGCGGGCGTCCAAAAACTGCAAACCGGCCAATGGGTCCGAGGCGCCCTCTGTGGTGCCCGTGGCGCCTTGAGCGCGCTGCAAACCGGCAATGAGTTTGTCCACATCGCCGCCGGGCTCCACGCGCCCCAATGTGCAGATGGTGCGCTGACGGGGGGAGCCCGATTCGTTGCGATAGGACTCCACCAGTTGCGCGTAGCGACGACCGCCGGAGGAAGTAACTTTGATGAACATAGTGCGAAGTGTAGCAAAAATCAAAGACTACGCAAGACTAGAAAACGTGCCACTACAACGTTTTTGAGAAAACGAGCTAAAACCGCATCTAACCCATTGATTCATAACGAGCCGACTTGGGCCAAGGGGTGGAAAATGGGTGGAAACTGTCGAAGTCGGGATGTCCGCAGTTTTAAAAGCGTATTGAACGCTGTTTGATGCGCTTTACAAAACAAAAAAGCCCAAGCTGGTGGCGCATTGGGCTTGTAATGTGAAGACTACGGTAAGCGCACCGTCGTCACTTTTTTTGACGATTCCATCGCCCGCGTGAACCAGGCCTCGATCTTGGCCGGTTCGTGCAACAAACGAATCGCGTCAAATGCCTGCTGCGCCTCAGGGTAGCTGCGGCGCAAATAATTCAGCCATTGCTTGAGTCGCCCAGCACGGTGACGGGCGGCCACATGCAAGCCCACACGGTGCCAAAACTGCAACATCAAAGGCAGCAATGTGAGCCACGGTGCAGTTCGCTCCCGACCTGGCAGCGCTTCGCCCAATGCATCGTGCGCTTGAATCGCTAAACCCAAGCCGGGGTCAGACACCATGCCGCGACCCACCATCAAATCCGAACAACCGGTCACCTCGCGGCAGCGCAATGCGTCGGCGACGGTCCATATTTCACCGTTGGCGATCAAGGGCAATTTGACGATGGCCCGCAAATCCGCAATCCGGTCCCAATAGGCCGGCGGCCTGTAACCATGCGCTTTGGTACGGGCGTGCACCACCAATTCTGACGCACCCGAAGCTTCTATGGCCAAGGCACACTCTTCTGCCCGTGTATCGTCGTTGTAACCCAGCCGCATCTTGGCCGACACCGGCACATGGGCCGGCACTGCGCGGCGCACAGCGGCCACAATTTGCGCCACGGTTTCGGGCTCGTCGAGCAACACTGCGCCGCCGCGGTGCAGGTTGACGGTTTTGGCGGGGCAGCCGAAATTCAAATCAATGCCGGCAGAACCCATCTCAGCCAAACGGGCCGCGTTCTCGGCCAGACAAGTGGCGTCGGAGCCCAGCAGTTGGGCGCGCACCGGCACGCCGGCGGCGGTGCGGCTGCCGTTGCGCAGTTCGGGCACGACCCGCTCAAAAGCCCGACAAGGTAACAAAGTGCCGGTGACGCGAATGAACTCAGAGACGCAGCGGTCCACGCCGCCGACCCGGGTGAGCGCATCGCGCAAAGAATGGTCAAGCAAGCCCTCCATCGGGGCCAAAATCAGCAAGCTCAGTCCAGCTTGCGCTTCAAACGCACTTCTTCCACGCGCGCTTCGCCCATGGGCACGGTGCGGGCGGTGTTCATTTCGCGCTTAAAGCCAGCCAAGTCAAAGAAACGCAAGGTGCCCTCGTTGCGCAGCGGCAGCCAGACCGTCACGTCGGTGCAGCCTTCGTCGACCAGGCCTTCGCGCGCCGCGTCCCACAGCGCCAAGCCAATGCCTTGGCCCAAACGGTCGGGATCGATATAGATCGCCCAGATTTCACCGGTGGTGTTGGGTGTTTTGGGGTCGCGCGAGCGGTCGTAGCCCACCAAGCCGACGATCTCATCATCCAGCACCGCCACCATCACCTGGGGTTCGCCATACTCAATCGCCTCTTTCCAATACGACACGCGCTTGGGCATGGGCGTGGCCACCCAATGCGCCATCGGCACCTGATCCTCGTACAAAGTCATGGCGGCAATCAAATGCAGTTGCGCCACATCGGGGGCGTCTTTGAGGGTGGCGAAACGAACTTGGATATCGGACATATGAAAAACTCAAGAAAATCGAGGGTACGTCAGGGGCATTGCGCCGCCCCAACGCCGGGCCCCTGATTGTCGGTTATCTTTGGTGCATGTTTCAGATTGTTCGACGTTTGACTTGGGGCCTGACACAGTGGGCGGCCCTGACCCTGTTCACCTTCCTATTCACATTCAACAACGCCCACGCCAAAGGCTTTGAAGACTCCATGGCAGAGCGCACCCGCGCCTGCACGGCCTGCCACGGCGACCAAGGCCGCGCTGGGCCTGACGGTTACTACCCTCGCCTGGCCGGCAAGCCCGCGGGCTATCTGTACAACCAGCTGAAGAACTTCTCCGAAGGCCGCAGGCACTACGGCTTGATGACGCGTTTGGTCGACCCGTTGTCGGATGCGTATTTGCGCGAGATCGCCCAGTATTTCTCGGGCTTGAAACTGCCCTACCCCGCCCCTGCGCAAACCGCGTCCCGCATGGCGCCAGCCCTGTTGGCGCGCGGCCAACAACTGGCGTTGCGCGGCGATGCAGCGCGGCAGGTGCCCGCCTGCATTCAGTGCCATGGCGAGCGATTGACCGGCCTACAGCCGCATGTCCCCGGGCTGCTGGGCCTGCCGCTGGACTACCTGAACGCCCAATTGGGCGCCTGGCAAACCCAGCAGCGCCAGGCCCTCGCCCCCGATTGCATGGCCCAGGTGGTCAAACGCATGGACAGCAGCGACCTGATTGCGGTGGCCACTTGGTTGTCGACTCAAACCCTGCCCGCCGACAGCACACCCGCCGCCTCCCTCTCCACCCGAAGCGACACAGTTCCCCTGCCCCGCTGTGGCAGCGCGCCTGAGTTGAAAGGCGAACCATGAGGCCGCAGCGCACTTGGGCACTCGGGTCTTGGCTGTTCGGCCTGGGCCTGCTGCTGTGCGCGACCGTGGCGTGGGACAACTTTGCCGATGGCGTGGACGTGACCAGTCCGAACATGGCGACAGTGGTCCCCTCCGCCGAGACCCTGGCGCAAGGTCACTACTTGGTGCAAGCCGGTAACTGCATCGCCTGCCACACGGCGCGAGGCGGCATGCCCATGGCGGGTGGCCGCGGCATCGAAACCCCCTTCGGCAACGTGTACAGCAGCAACCTCACGCCGGACCTGGAAACTGGCATCGGCCAATGGAACGCCGCGCACTTTTGGCGCGCGCTGCACCACGGGCGCTCGCGCGATGGGCATTTGCTCACGCCGACCTTTCCCTACAACCACACCACCTTGATCAGCCGGCCCGATGCCGACGCCATGTTTGCCTGGCTGCGCAGCCAGCCACCTGTTGCCAACAAGCCACCCGCCCACACCCTGCAATGGCCGCTGGGCACCCCACCCGCCTTGGCGGTCTGGCGCACGCTGTATTTCAAAGCGGGCAGCTACCAAGCCCGTGCCGAGCAAACCGCCGAATGGAACCGGGGCGCTTATCTGGTTCAGGGCCTGGGCCATTGCGCGGCTTGCCACAGCGCACGCAACGCCTTGGGCGCCTCGGGCGCTGTGGACGATCTCTCGGGCGGATTGATGCCGGTAGTCAACTGGACCGCGCCGTCGCTCGTGGACAACGCGCAAACCGGTTTGGCGCAGGCCTCGCTGGCGGAGATTCAAACCTTGCTCAAGACCGGACAATCTGGAGCACACCACACCAGCGGACCCATGGCCGAGGTGGTGCAATACAGCACCCAGTACCTGAGCGCGCCCGACCTGCGTGCCATGGCCATGTATTTGAAATCACGTGCCATTCCGGCGGCCTTGGCGTCCAGCGAACCCGCAGCCGCAAAACAAACCGTTCGGTCTGAAACCGCCCACCGGGGCGCGGCACTTTACGACAAGCAATGCGCGCAATGCCATGGCGATCAAGGCCAAGGCGAGCCCGGGGCTTACCCCGCATTGGCGGGTCACCGGGCGGTGCGGCAAAGCGACACCACCAACCTGGTGCAAACCGTGCTGTACGGAGGCTACCCGCCCGCCACCGCAGGCAACCCCAGGCCTTATGGCATGCCGCCCTTCATCTTGACCCTGGACGACAAAGACATCGCCGCGGTGCTGACCCATTTGCGCAGCCAATGGGGCAACCACGCCAAAGAAGTCACGCCCTTAGAGGTCAACCGCATTCGCGCCAGCCAGGGCTCCTGAGCGCGCCCTGTGCACTGCTCTGGCACCCCACCAACACCCAGGTGACAGCGCAAGAGGCAAGGCATGGCCTACCATGGGCTCATGACTCAAAACCTCTACATCCTCACCGGCGCCTCACGGGGCATGGGCTTTAGCCTGGCGCAGCAACTGCTGCAAGCGGGCCACAGCGTGCTGTGCATCTCGCGCCAAACCAATGCCGAACTGGACCTGTTGGCGCAGAAATCGGGCGCCAGTGTGACCCAATGGTCCCAAGACCTCACCCAGGGCGTGGCCGCCAGCGAACTCTTGGGCGCATGGCTGAACGCGCAGACGCCCAGTGCATGGGCCAGCGTCACCTTGATCAACAACGCCGGCGCAATTCCCCGCATCGGTCCTTTGCGTCAAGCCGACGC
Organism: uncultured Burkholderiales bacterium; assembly: GCA_903916355.1. Lineage (GTDB taxonomy): Bacteria > Pseudomonadota > Gammaproteobacteria > Burkholderiales > Burkholderiaceae_C > Limnohabitans_A. Next base: position 6,219 of record CAIWWN010000072.1, read on the forward strand.
CGCCGATTTGGGCCAAGCCCTGCGTGTGGGCCTGGAAGCCCCCATGCAACTGACCTGCGCTTTTTTAGCCGCGACCGAACACTGGGCTAGGCCGCGCAATGTGCTGAATATTTCTTCGGGCCTGGGCCGGCGTGCCATGGCCTCGCAAGCCGCTTACTGCGCAGCCAAGGCGGGCATGGACCATTTCACCCGCTGCCTGGCACTGGAAGAAGCGCTACAGCCCATGGGCGCCAAAGTCTGCTCACTGGCCCCGGGCGTGATTGACACCGATATGCAAATCCAGCTGCGCAGTGCAGACGCCAGTGCCTTTCCGGACCAGGCCGGTTTCATCCAACTCAAAGCCGGTGGGCAGTTGACCTCTGCGGCCGATGCCGCGACGCGAATCCTGGCCTTTTTGGCGCGACCTGATTTCGGCGCCAACCCGGTGGCCGATATCCGAGACTGAGCGACGGGCACCGTGCTGCCAAAACTTGACATGGGTCAATATTAATTTGTCAGCGCGGTGTAGCCATTTCAGCCGACACTGAAGGCTGAATTGATTACCTAATTGGAGACTGAATATGAGCCGTGAAGTTGTTGTTGTCAGCGGTGTGCGCACCGCCATTGGAACCTATGGTGGCAGCCTGAAGGACATTGCCCCCACCGAATTGGCCGCGCAAGTGGTGCGCGAATCGTTGGCCCGCGCGGGTGTGGAAGGCAAAGACGTGGGTCATGTGGTGTTCGGCCATGTGGTCAACACCGAACCCAAAGACATGTACCTGTCGCGCGTTGCCGCCATCAACGGTGGCTGCGCCGAAGGCACACCGGCCTTCAACGTCAACCGCCTGTGCGGTTCGGGCCTGCAAGCCATCGTCAGCGCCAGCCAGTCGATTTTGCTGGGTGACTGCGACATCGCCATTGGCGGCGGCGCGGAAAACATGAGCCGCGGCCCCTATGCCTCCCTGAGCGCCCGTTGGGGTGCCCGCATGGGTGACACCAAGATGGTCGACATGGTGGTCGGTGCCTTGCACGACCCCTTCCACACCATCCACATGGGCGTAACGGCTGAAAACGTGGCCGCCAAGTACGGCATCACGCGTGAGATGCAAGACGCGCTGGCGGTAGAAAGCCACAACCGCGCAGAACGCGCCACGCTGGCCGGTTACTTCAAAGAGCAAATCATGCCGGTCATGCTGAAAAGCAAAAAAGGCGAAGTGGCTTATGCCACTGACGAGCATTTCCGCCCCGGTTGCAAGCTCGAAGACATGGCCAAACTCAAGCCTGTATTTGTCAAAGAAAACGGCACCGTGACCGCCGGTAATGCATCGGGCATCAATGACGCCGCATCGGCCGTGGTGTTGATGGAAGCCGGCGCTGCCAAAGCCCGCGGCGCCAAGCCACTGGCCCGTTTGGTGGGTTATGCCCACACCGGTCTGGACCCGAAAATCATGGGCGCGGGCCCGATCTCGGCCACGCTGGCCGTGCTGAAGAAAACCGGTTTGAGCGTCAACGACTTGGACGTGATTGAGGCCAACGAAGCCTTTGCCGCTCAAGCCTGCGCCGTGACACGCGAACTGGGTCTGGACCCCGCCAAGGTCAACCCCAACGGCTCGGGCATTTCGCTGGGTCACCCCATCGGTGCCACGGGCGCGCTGATCACTGTGAAAGCCCTGTACGAGTTGCAGCGCGTGAACGGCCGCTATGCGCTGGTGACCATGTGCATTGGCGGCGGTCAGGGCATTGCTGCGATCTTTGAGCGCATTTAAAACGCCCAGTTTCACACCACATTAAAGGGAGCCCGTTGGGCTCCCTTTTTTATCTGGAAGTGGGGCCGACAGGATCGTCGAGGAAGCCGCCGGATCGCAACGTGACCACCAGCGTGTCGCGCCAGCCACCTTTTTGTTCAGGCTGAATCGGCGTGGTTTCGTGGATCACGCGGGTGTCGTCCAGCAGCAAGAGCGACCAGGGTTCGGTCAGTGTGAAGCGCTGACCGCGCGGGGTGTTGACATCAAACACACGGGTCTCGCCGCCTTTGACGCCATGGCGTGCCACCAAAAATACCGCCACCCAGTTCACGCCATCCCGGTGCGCGCCTTCGGGCGTGGGGCGGCCAATGCCATCGGTGGTGTCGATGCGAAACTGGTGCGCTTCGGTGAACCAGGTCTGCTCGCCTTGCGCAGCAGACGCCACCGTGCCGAGCCAGCGCAGCAAGGCCTGCCAAGCTGGCTGCTGACAGACCTCGGTGGACACGGGATCAAACCAACGCTGCATGCCGCCGTGCAAGGCGTTGTACGACAAGGGCTGCCAGTGCGCCCTGTGCGGCATGGTCTGCACCTGATCGGCCATCACCTGCGCACTGGCATGGCGCCGGCGGCGGTAACGGCCACCGTCTTTCAGGTACTGGTCGGGTGGCAAGTCGTCCCATGAGGGTTGCAGCGCTTGCAAGTCCAGAGTCGTGACGCCGGCCAAGGCGCAGACGCTGGCTGCGCTCAATACCGCAAAACCTTGCGCGGACAAGGTGGTGCCCAGTTCTTCGGGTGCGGTCAGGGGCGGTGGCAACAGGGGTAAAGGCATGAAAGATCCGGCAAATCAGGCAAAGGCCGTAAGCATAACGCGCCGGTGCGCGCGCTCACGGCGCTAGGGCTTTTGCTGCGTCAATGACGCTGCATCGACGATTTTGCGGGGTTGATGCGCCAACCCTGATGTGGATCAAGGCGCTCGGTGTGCTCAGCATGCCACCGGAACCTGTGGCCAGCTGAGCCTGTTTCAGGCGTAGCGCTGCGAGGCCAACTTGGCGCCTTCCACCAGCGCTTTGAGCTTGGCTTCGGCCACTTCGCGGCTCATGGGCGCCAGGCCACAGTTGGTGCAGGCAATGATGCGCGCCTTGGGCACAAACTGCAGGGCGCGGCCAATCGTGTCGGCCACTTCTTCAGGCGTTTCAATGGTCTCGCTGGCCACGTCGATCACGCCCACCATCACGTCTTTGTCTTTCAGCAAGGCCATCAAATCCATGGGCACTTGCGAGTGGAAGCATTCCAAACTCACTTGCTGAATGCTGCTTTTCGCCAAGGCCGGAAACACCTTTTCATACTGGCGCCATTCGTGGCCCAGGGTCTTCTTCCAGTTGTTGTTGGCCTCGATGCCATAGCCGTAACAAATGTGAACCGCGGTGGTGCAGGTCAAACCTTGCGCCGCCCGTTCCAAAGCCGCAACGCCCCACTCGGCCGCTTCATCCATGTAGACGTTGAAGGCCGGTTCGTCAAACTGGATGATGTCCACACCATCGGCTTGCAGCGCCAGCGCTTCTTGGTTCAGCAATTCGGCAAAAGCCATGGCCATCTTCACCTTGTCGCCATAGAAACGATCGGCCACGGTGTCGACAATCGTCATCGGGCCAGGCAAGGTGAATTTGAGTTTCTTCTGGGTGTGGGCGCGGGCCAGTTGCGCTTCAAAGGCGTGGACACGGCCTTTCAGGCGCAGCGGCGCAATCACTTGCGGCACCTGGGCGTCGTAGCGGTTGTTGCGAATGCCCATGGTGACTTTGTTGACAAAGTCGATGCCTTCCACATGCTCCACAAAGCCGTGTACAAAGTGCTGACGCGCTTGCTCGCCATCGCCAATCACATCCACACCGGCGTCTTCTTGCGCCTTGATCCACAGCAAGGTGGCATCGGCCTTGGCGCGCAGCAGGCTGTCGCCTTCGAACTTCCATTCGGGCCAGAGTTTTTGCGTCTCGGCCAACCATTCGGGTTTGGGCAAGCTGCCAGCG
>CAIWWN010000073.1 GCA_903916355.1 uncultured Burkholderiales bacterium
CGCAAGATTGATTTCAGGCTGGTGACGGATGAGGGCGTGGGCCGCTTGGCACGCGAGCGCAGCGCGCCCTTTGTGGAGGGCGACCCTGCGCGGAGTGCCTCGCGTTCAGAAGGCCGTGTCACAGACCGTCGCAAAGACGCGCCGCGTGAACGCACCGCCAGCCCCAAGCCTTCTATCAAAGCCTCGGTGAAACAAGCCTTGGACAAAAAGAAATCAACCAAAGCCCGCAAATCGCGGCGATAAATTTTAATTTTTAAGACCATGGACACTCTGCCCGAGTGCCCAATTCAGGAGACAGGGATATGCGTTCATCACCTCAAGTGGCCATCGTGACCGGAGCAGGCTCAGGTGTGGGTAAGGCAGCTGCCTTGGCCTTGCTCAAAGACGGTTGGCAAGTGGTTCTGGCGGGCCGCCGCGTGGCCCCGCTGGACGAGGTCATTGCCGAGTCGGGCGCGGCCGCACAGGCCTTGGCGGTGTCTACCGATGTGTCGGATGAGGCTTCGGTGAAAGCTTTGTTTGATGCGGCAATCCAAAAATTTGGCCGTGTGGATTTGCTCTTCAACAACGCCGGCGTGAATGCCCCCGGTATTCCACTCGAAGATTTGACCTTGGCGCAATGGAAGAACGTGGTCGATATCAACTTGACCGGCATGTTTTTGTGCATCCAAGCCGCTTTCAGGGTGATGAAAGGCCAATCGCCTCGCGGCGGTCGGATCATCAACAACGGCTCCATTTCGGCCACCACACCTCGGCCTAATTCCATTGCCTACACGGCCACCAAGCATGGGGTTTCGGGCTTGACCAAAACCGCTTCCTTGGATGGCCGAAAGTACGATATTGCGGTGGGCCAGATCGATATTGGCAACGCGGCCACGGACATGGCCATGCGCATGGCCAAAGGCGTCTTGCAGGCCAACGGTGAGATCGCAATTGAGCCTTTGATGGACGTGAACATTGTGGGCCAGTCGGTGGTCTACATGGCCAATTTACCGCTCGAAGCCAATGTGATGTTCCACACCGTGATGGCGACCAAGATGCCTTTTGCCGGGCGCGGTTGAATCAAGGCGCTCGGTGCGTTTGTACTGATGCGCTAGCGCGTTGGCCGGACTCAGGTCACCTGCTGTGCCAGTGCGCTGGCCGTCAATCGTTGTTGCGCCGGCCAGTGGTCTGCCTCATGGCCGTGCTGATACACGGCTTGTGAGGCGGCCTCGAAAGCGCCCCATGCGGTGCCTGGGCCTTGGGCCATTTTGGCGCCAATCCAACCTGCCAACACATCCCCGGTGCCGGCCGTGGCCAGTCGAGCGTTGCCTGTTGCGTTAATGCGGCTGATCTGACCAGGGCAGGCAATGACGGTTCCGGAGCCCTTGAGCACCACCGTGCAGCCCCATTGCGCCGCCAGCGTTTCGGCGCTGTGCAAGCGCTGCGCTTGAATCTCGGCGGTCGAGCTGTTGAGCAAACGTGCCGCTTCGAGGGGGTGGGGCGTGAGCACCGTGGGCAGGGCCCGCGTGCTGCGGTTTTTCAGTAGCTGCGCCAAGCTGGCATCGCGGGCAATGGCATTCAGGGCGTCGGCATCCAAAACCAGTTGCTGGCTGCGTTGCAGGACTTCGGCCATCACGCGCACCACGGCCAAGCCGCCGCCGCAACCGCAGACCACGGTGAGCTCTTGCAGGTGCAAGGCCGAGAATGTGCGCAACATCCATTCGGGGTGTTCGGCGATCACCTCGACCGCCCCTGTCGTTTGGGGTGGGGCCAGCAGGCTGATCAAGACACGGCCCGCACCGCCGTGCAGGGCTGCCGAAGCCGCCAACAGCGCAGCGCCGGACATTCCCATGCCGCGTTCGGCCAAAGCCTCTCCCCCCACGATGGCCACGTCGCCATAGCTGCCTTTGTGGCTGTCGTGGCGTCTTGCGGCGCCTGTGGTGGGGGCTGGGTTGAGTTGGCTGCAGGGGTCCGCGCTCGCGAGCACTTGTTTTTCAGAGGCGTCACGCGTCAAATCGTCCAGCCACAGTTGCCCTGCGGCATCGCGCCCTTGGCTCATGAACAGACCGTGCTTGGCGGTCAGTAGCATCAGCGTGTGGTCGGCATGCACCAAGGGTCCTGGAGTGCCATCTTCGCTCAACAAAGCCAGGCCCGTTTCTGCATCCAAACCGGTGGGGTGGTCCGCCGACAAGACCGTGGCCTCACTGTCGTTCATGGCCGTGATCCATGCGGCCATCTCACCAGTGGCCGCGCGGCTGGCGCCAATGCCCAGCAGGCCATCGATGGCCAGGTCGCCAGGCATCAAAGCTGGGGGCGCCAAGATGAATTCAATACCGGCGGCTTGGGCACGCTGCAGCGCCGCTTGTGCATCGGGCGGCAGATCTTGTTTGCCCGACAGATGAGACACAAGCACCGGCATACCCGCTTGGTGTAGAAAAACAGCAGCTTCCAGGCCATCGCCGCCGTTGTTGCCAGGGCCGCAGGCAATCCACATCGTGCGCGCATGAGGTGCCAAGGCCAGGGCCAACTGGCCGATCGATTGGCCCGCACGGCGCATCAAAGTGTGTGGTGGCAAGCGTACCGCCAGCGCATGTTCGAGCTGGCGGGTGCTGCCGGTGTCGTGCAGTGGTGTGGGTTGACGGCCGTCCAGGCGTTGCAAGGTCATGCCGTAATTTTCAAATGCTGCTCAATGACCAGAGACACGTTCAGCACAGCGTCGTCCCTCATGGGGCCGTGCCAGACCATCAGCCCCACCGGCAGCTCGTCCGCCAGGTGGCAAGGCAGTGACAGGGCGCAGCCGTCCAGGGTATTGACCACACTGGTGTTGCGCAGCAACTGGGCGTTGGCTTGAAAGAAGGCCGCATCGCGCTCGGCGCCAGGCGCCATGCTGGCGATGCTCGGCGCGGTGATGGGCAGCGTCGGCGAGAGCAGGGCGTCGTAACCGCTCATGGCCTGTTGCATCCGGGCAATCCATTGCTGTCGACCTCGCTGCAAGTCCAGATATTCAAAAGCCTTCATCTGGGCGCCGCGTTCAATGCGCTGCGCCACGCGCGGGTCGTACTGCGCCGCACCTTGTGCCAGCAGGTGGCGATGCCAGGCGTAACTTTCGGCGGCACTGAAGCCGCCAGTGGCCAACAAGCCTGCGAGATCATGGAGTTCGGGCAAAGTGATTTCAGTCAGTCTGGCCCCGGCGCGAGCCAGTGTCTCTATGCTGCGTTGCCAAGCCTGCTGTACCGGCGCTGACAACTGGTCCAGCATCAGGCTGGTGGGAATGGCCAAACGGTAAGCGGACAAGTCCTGTTGGAAGCGCGGCACTTTGCGTTGCGCCAAAATTTCATGCGCCAAAATCGCATCGCGCACGCTGCGCGTCACGGCACAGACCGTGTCCATGGTGGTGGACAGCGGAACAGCGCCTTGCGTGGACACCAGCCGTGCGGTGTTTTTGAAACCCACAATGCCGTTCAAGGCAGCGGGAATGCGGATGGAGCCACCGGTGTCTGAGCCCAAGCCGATGAAAGCGGCGCCGGTCGCCACCGACACGGCTGCGCCTGAAGAGGAGCCGCCCGGCACCAAAGGCTGAAAGTCGGGCGTGTCTCCTGATAAGGATTGCCCCGCAAAGCGGCCGGAGACCGCGTCCCAGGCCGCAGGTGTGCCGTAATGCGGGTTCACACCCACGCCTGAGAACGCAAATTCCACCATATTGGTTCTGCCCATCAGGCGACCGCCTGCAGCGCGC
>CAIWWN010000074.1 GCA_903916355.1 uncultured Burkholderiales bacterium
CAAGAACTTGCCACAAAAGCATGCCACTACCGGGGTCCACATATGCCTGTGCTGACGATGTGAACGCAACCCAGAGTAATCATACCATTATCATCAAACGAAATTTCAACATCGATATTCCTAAAGGTTCATTTTTAAAAGGGGCGGATTCAAAAGTGAAGTGCAACACCCTGGATTTTAATGGATGAGGGTGGAATGTTGCGGGGTATTCAAGAGCAACTCTCGATAAACCGACAAGGGCGATCGTACTCCCAGCCCCTTGCGCGGTCGATTGTTGATCTCATCGGCTATTGCGTCCAGCTGCTCTTGGCTGTAGCCCGACAAGTCTGTGCCCTTGGGCAAGTACTGGCGAACCAGGCCATTCATGTTTTCATTGCTGCCCCTTTGCCACGGGCTGTGCGGGTCGCAAAAGTACACCGCCATGCCGCTGTTTTGTGTCAACTGCTTGTGCAACGCCATCTCTCTGCCTTGGTCGTAGGTGAGCGTCTGACGCAGGGGCTGTGCATTGCTGACCAACTTGTCTGTAAACGCTTGCAGCACATTGGCTGCGCTGGCAGGCTTGGGGTTTGGCAGCTTGACCAACATCAGCAATCTGCTGGTTCGCTCCACCAAAGTGCCCACTGCACTGGCGTTGGCCTCGCCTTTAATCAAATCACCCTCCCAGTGCCCAGGAAACTGTCGATCCTCGATCTCAGGCGGGCGTACGTGGATGCTGAGCATGTCCGGTATCTGGCCTCGCCTGTCTTGGCCTTTGCTGCGGGGCGTGCGTTTGTTGTTCGCCTGGCGCAGGCACGCAATCAGATCTTTGCGCAGCTCGCCTATGGGTTGGGCGTAAATGTAGTTGTAGATAGTCTCGTGTGACACGCGCAGCTCGTGGCCCTTGGAATAAGTTTGTCCGAGCGTCAGGGCGATTTGCTCGGGTGACCAGCGTGAGCGCATGAGGGTGTGCACGACGCCAAACAAAATGGACTCTGTGTGCAGTTTACGCTGGGGGCGAGAGGCTATGCGGCGATGCTGGCAGGCACGTTGTGCGCTTTGGCTGTCGTATGTCTTTCCTTGGGCATTGCGCATCAGTTCACGACTGACGGTACTGGCTGAGCAACCGAGCAATGTGGCAATGTCCCGCTGGCTGTAGCTTTGGAGCATGAGGCTGGCGATGGTCATGCGGTCTTCAGGCTTGAGGTGGCGATACGAATTCGTAGGTTTGGGCATCTTCTGACCTTAACGGATCAGGTGTTGCACTTCACTTTTGAATCCGCCCAGGGTAAAATTATAAAAACTAAATTCAAGTGCGAAACGCGAATTACAAAGTTTTTGAGCTTGATCTTTTGCAATTCATTTTTTAAAATAATTGTATGTGTTCCAAATTTTTTCATTGGCTTAAGCAAAGACTAGGTATTTCAACAGAATATGCTGTCATAAATGACGGTCACCTGTGGCCCAACTTCAACACCAGTGTCTCGGGTGACAGCTTATATGCTGATACTGACACAATAAAAAATACGACTGCTCATTGTGATGAAAGCTTGGTTGGTGGTGATCTGGGCGATCGACAAAGCTCTGATAATCTTGAGATTAAACACGTTGAGCCGGTGCATTTGGTTTCAGATCAGGATGTCGCTTGGATAAATTTTTTTGTGGGTTGTCAAAATTTGAAGTTTGATGAGATACACGCTGAATTAGGGAAAAGTTTCGAATTAGATAGAAATCCGAATGAGTTTAATAGCCGGAATATCGAATTACTTGAAAAGTTAATTCAGGCCACCGTGCAACAGGCGGAAATTCACAAACGCGTTGCGGCAAAAAGCCCTCCCGATAACGCCTTCGCCAAAGCCTCACCCACCTTGATCCCGTCTACCCCCGCCGACAAAATGCCGCCTGCGTAGCTGGCGCCTTCGCCTGCGGGATACAGGCCCGCCGTGTTCAGGCTTTGGTAGTTGTCGCCGCGGCTGATTTTCAGCGGTGAGGAAGTGCGGGTTTCGACCCCGGTCATGACCGCGTCAGGCATGTCAAAGCCTTTGATCTTGCGGCCAAACACCGGCAGCGCTTCGCGCATGGCGTCTATGGCGTAGGCCGGCAGCACCTGGGCCAAGTCGCCGAGACGGATGCCGGGTTTGTAAGACGGCACGACGCTACCCAGCGCGGTGGACGGGCGCTGCGCCAAAAAGTCGCCCACCAGCTGACCAGGGGCTTCGTAGTTTTCGCCGCCCACTTGGTAGGCCAACGATTCAAGCTGCCTTTGCAAGACGATGCCCGCCAAGGGGTGCGCTTGCGGCGGCTGAAGCGCGGCCAGTTGCGCCGCTTCTTGGGCCAGGCCCGCACCGGGGGTGTTGCCAAAGGCGGCGATCCAGGCGGCAGGATCGAGTGGAAAGTCACTCGGCTCAATACCCACCACCAGGCCCGCATTGGCGTTGCGTTCGTTGCGCGAGTACTGGCTCATGCCGTTGGTCACCACGCGGCCGGCTTCGCTGGTGGCGGCCACCACGGTGCCACCGGGGCACATGCAAAAGCTGTACACCGCACGGCCGTTGAGCGTGTGGTGCACCAGTTTGTAGTCGGCCGCGCCCAAGAGCGGGTGGCCTGCGTGGCGACCCCAGCGCGCTTGGTCGATCACGCTTTGCGGGTGTTCAATGCGCACGCCAATCGAAAACGCTTTGGCCTGCATGAACACGCCGCGACCGTGCAGCACGGCAAAGGTGTCTCGCGCGCTGTGGCCCAGCGCCAGCACCGCATGGCGCGTGGGCAGCAGGGTGGTGGTGCCGCTGTGCAGGTCCAGCACTTGCAGGCCGGTCAATTGTCGGCCTTGCGCGGTCTCGCTGATCTGCACGTCGGTGACCCGTTGTTCAAAGCGGATCTCACCGCCCAGGGCGATGATTTGTTCGCGCAAACACTCCACCACCTTGACCAGTTTGAAGGTGCCGATGTGCGGGTGCGCGGCGTACAAAATTTCAGCCGGTGCGCCTGCCTGCACAAACTCGTCCATCACCTTGCGGCCCAGATGGCGCGGGTCTTTGATCTGGCTGTAGAGCTTGCCGTCGGAGAAGGTGCCGGCACCGCCTTCGCCAAATTGCACATTGCTTTCGGCGTTCAGCACTTTTTTGCGCCACAGGCCCCAGGTGTCTTTCGTGCGTTGCCTGACCGTGGTGCCGCGTTCCAGCACGATGGGTTTGAAGCCCATTTGCGCCAGCACCAGTGCGGCAAACATGCCGCAGGGCCCAAAGCCGACCACCACCGGACGTTCGCCTGCTCGCTGGCCAAAGCCATCAGGTGCATGGCAGGGCGGCAGCCAAGCCATGTCGGGTGTCGCCTGAATGTGTGGGTGAGCCGCATGTTGGGCCAATAGTGCGGCTAACAGTGCGGCCTCTTGCGCAGCACTTTGCAGTTGCACATCGACAATGAACACGGCCAGGATGTCGGCCTTGCGCGCGTCAAAGCTGCGTTTGAAGACCTGCAGCGAGGCAATGTCGGTGTCTGGGATGCCCAGTGCGTTGGCAGCCATTTGGCGCAAAGCGGCTTCAGGGTGTGGCGCAGGTGTGCGGTCGGCGTCGGTTTCGTGTGGCGCATCGGCGGCGCGACGCGACTCGACCGGCAAAGCGGTCAGCGGCAGTTTGAGCTCAGAGATTCGGATCATGGGGGCCTGGCAGGCTTGTGGTTATCAAGCAGAGGTCCCCATTATCCAAGATAGCCCGTTCTCTATCCCGTTCTTTATCCCGTTCAAGGGTTGGGCAAGAAGCCTTCCACCGACAAGTAGCGCTCGCCGGTGTCGTAGTTAAAGCCCAGCACCGTGGCCCCAGCCGGCAGGTCTGGCAGTTTTTGTGCAATCGCGGCCAAGGTCGCGCCCGATGAAATGCCGACCAACAGGCCTTCTTCGCGCGCCGAGCGGCGCGCGTATTCGCGGGCGTCTTCAGCCTCGACCAAAATCACGCCGTCCAGCAGACTGGTGTCCAGGTTCACGGGAATGAAACCGGCGCCAATGCCTTGGATCGGGTGCGGTGCCGGCGCGCCGCCCGAGATGACGGGCGAAGCGCTGGGTTCCACCGCATAGACCTTGAGATTGGGAAAATGCGCTTTCAACACGCGCGCCGTGCCGGTCAAATGGCCACCCGTGCCCACGCCGGTGATCAAGGCGTCAATGCCTTGCGGAAAGTCGGCCAAGATTTCTTGCGCCGTGGTGCGCACATGCACGTCGATGTTGGCGGGGTTCTCAAACTGCTGCGGCATCCATGCGCCCGGGGTTTGCGCCACCAGCTCTTGCGCGCGGGCAATGGCGCCTTTCATGCCTTTTTCGCGTGGCGTCAAATCAAAGCTGGCGCCGTAGGCCAGCATCAGGCGGCGGCGTTCAATGCTCATGCTGTCGGGCATGACCAACACCAGTTTGTAGCCCTTGACGGCGGCCACCATGGCCAGGCCGATGCCGGTGTTGCCCGAGGTGGGCTCGATGATGGTGCCACCGGGTTTCAAGGCGCCCGATTTTTCCGCGTCCTCGACCATGGCCAACCCGATACGGTCTTTGATCGAGCCGCCGGGGTTGCTGCGCTCGGACTTGATCCAGACATTGGCACCCGCGCCGAACAGGCGGTTGATGCGCACATGCGGCGTGTTGCCGATGGTGTCAAGAATGTTGTGGGCTTTCATGGAAGTCTCCTGTTGTGGGGATGCAAGCGCTATTCTGGCGTATTTGTCAGTTCGCTTCGGGTATGTGGTTATGTGTGCAGGTGATAATGCAGGGGTGGAGCTCGCC
>CAIWWN010000075.1 GCA_903916355.1 uncultured Burkholderiales bacterium
CCATCGGGCGCCGCTTTGGCAACCTTGTTGGCACCGATGGAGCCACCCGCACCCGCGGCGTTGTCCACCACCACGGTCGCGCCACCCAAGGGCTTGCGCATGGCCTCGGCCAAGTCGCGCGCCACACGGTCGGTCGGGCCGCCAGCGGTAAAGGGCACCACGATGGTGACCGGCTTGGCCGTGGGGTAGGTGTCGGCATGCGCCACCAAGGTCAGGGCCGCAGCTGCGACGACGAGCAAACGCTTCATAGAAATCTCCAAAAGATATAGCGCCAGTTTAGAGGCGGCATGGGACTTGGGTATCGCGGGAACTACCTACAAACTTCACCGTAAAGCTTAGTCGATGGGCTTCGCACCCATCTTGCGGCAGGTCAACAGGCCGTCATTGGTAGCTGCGCGCATCCTCGATCACTTTGCCGTCGTTGGCCAAAGAGCCCATCGAGGCCCACAACACATCGCCGCGCAGCTTGGTCACATCGCGAATCGCTTCACCCAAGCGCGCTTTCAAAGCGTCCGATGGCTGATTCGTCTCCACATGCAAAGCCATGCTGTCGTTGGCCATCTCGCCGCTCACCACCAAGCGGGCTTTGTTGACTTCGGGAAAGCGTTTGACGATTTCGGCCACCTGGCCGGGATGCACAAACATGCCGCGCACTTTGGTGGTTTGATCGGCACGGCCCATCCAGCCCTTGATGCGCTGGCCAGTGCGACCGGTCGGGCAGATGCCGGGCAAGATGGCCGACAAATCGCCGGTGCCAAAACGGATCAAGGGGTAATCCGGGTTCAAGCTGGTCACCACCAACTCGCCGACCTCGCCCTCGGGCACCGGGTCGCCTGTGCCGGGGCGCACGATCTCCACGATCACCCCCTCATCCACCACCAAGCCTTCACGGGCCGATGTTTCGTAAGCGATCAGCCCCAAGTCGGCTGTGGCATAGCACTGGTAACCGGCCACACCGCGCTCGGCCATCCAGTCGCGCAGGCTGGGCGGGAAGGCTTCGCCTGAAACCAAGGCCTTGGTCACGCTGGGCAATGGCACGCCTTGTTCCGCCGCTTTTTCGATGATGATTTTCAGAAAGCTCGGCGTCCCGATGTAGCCCGCTGGCTGCAACTCGGCCATGGCTGCGACTTGTTGTTCGGTCTGACCCGTGCCACCCGGGAACACCGTGCAGCCCAAGGCATGGGCGCCGGTTTCCATCATCGAGCCCGCAGGCGTGAAGTGGTAGCTGAAGCTGTTGTGAATCAACTCGCCAGCGCGAAAGCCGGCAGCAAACATGGCGCGCGCCATGCGCCAGTAGTCGCCGCGCGTGCCTTCGGGCTCGTAAATCGTGCCGGGGCTGGCAAATACACGGGGCATGGCCTTGCCAAAACCCAAGGCGCTGAAGCCGCCAAACACCGAACCACCGGCGGCGCGGGCGGCTTTTTGCCGCTCCAGCAATGCATATTTGCGAATCACCGGCAACTGCGCCAAAGCGGCGCGGCTGTTCACGCTGGCCGCGTCCACGCCTTTGAGCAACTCGGCAAAAGCGGGGGCATGGGCTTGGGCATGCGCCACTTGCACAGGCAAGGCGGCCATCAAGGCGGCTTCACGCTCTGAGGGGGCGCGGGTTTCCAAGGCATCAAAATGCTGTGACATGAAATTCTTTCGGGGGTACTGCTTGAAGAAAGGATGGATTCAACCGCGGGGCATCAAGCCAACCAGCGCTTGCGGCGCTTGTAGCTCTTGACGTCTTTGAAGCTCTTGCGTTCACCGCCGCCCATCCCTAAGTAAAACTCTTTCACGTCTTCGTTGGTGCGCAGGTCTTCGGCGACACCGTCCATCACGATGCGACCCGACTCCATGATGTAGCCATAGTCGGAATACTTGAGCGCCATGTTGGTGTTTTGCTCGGCGATCAAGAACGTGACTTTTTCTTTCTCATTCAAGTCTTTGACGATGTTGAACACCTCTTCCACGATTTGCGGTGCCAGGCCCATGGAAGGCTCATCGAGCAGCATCACACTGGGGTTGGACATCAAGGCACGGCCAATGGCGCACATCTGCTGCTCACCGCCCGAGGTATAGGCCGCTTGCGAGGTGCGCCGGGTTTTAAGCCGGGGGAAATAGTTGTAGACCTTCTCCAAATTGGCGGCGATCTCGCCCTTGTCGGTGCGGGTGTAGCTGCCGGTCAACAGGTTTTCTTCGATCGTCAGGTGAGCAAAGCAGTGACGCCCTTCCATGACCTGCACCACGCCGCGGTTCACCAGATCGGCGGGCGACAAGTTCTCGATGCGCTCACCGCGCAGCTCAATACTGCCTTTGGTGACTGCGCCGCGCTCGCCTTGCAACAAGTTCGAGATGGCGCGCAAGGTCGTGGTTTTACCCGCACCATTGCCGCCGAGCAAGGCCACAATGCCGCGCTCGGGCACTTGCAAGGACACGCCCTTGAGCACCAAGATCACATGGTTGTAAATGACTTCAATGCCATTGACGTTGAGGATGATGTTTGAATCGTTCATGGATCGCCTGTTTGAATCAACTGAAAGACCAGTCACGAAGACTGAACTTTCAGTTGATGGCTCACGCCGTAGCGCAAGCCACCAACGTCAGCTCATCAAGACTGGCAATCCGCAGGTGCGCGGCGGCTCATCTTCTTGTCGGCCAGGTACTTGTCAGCACCGGCCTTGACCATGGGCTTCAAGATCTGCTCGTCAGCCTGAATGAAGTCCGAAGTGAAGCTCCACTTGCTGCCGTCCCAGGTTTGCACGCGCGCAGCGGTCGAGCCCATGTGGTCCGCACACGAAGTCGACAGTGGTTGCATGATGCCGGTAAAGCCCATGGCGTCCAGCCGTTTTTGGTCCAGGTTCAAGTTCTCCAGGCCCCAACGGACTTGTTCACCCGTCATGACCTTGCCTTTGCCGAAACGCTCTTGCGCACGGCGCACAGCTTCCACGCCCAGCATGCCAATGATCACGCCACGGGTGTAAAGCACTTGACCGACTTCGTCTTTGGGCCCTGTGCCTTGGCTCTTGCCGTGCACGTTTTTCAAGATGTCTTGAATCACTTTGGGTTGTGTACCCGAGGTGTTCAGTGCCAAAGCGTTGTAGCCTTTGGCGCCTTCACCGACGTCTTTGACGTCTGGCTCAGCACCGGCCCACCACACGCCATACATCTTGTCGCGGGGGTAACCCGTGGCTTGTGCTTCTTTCAAAGCGGTGGAGTTCATCACGCCCCAGCCCCACAACATGACGTAGTCAGGGCGGCTTTGGCGCACTTGCAACCAGGCTGATTTTTGCTCCACGCCTGGGGCGGTCACAGGAATCAACTGCAGCTCAAAACCGTGCATCTTGGCGCGCTCTTGCAGCAAAGGAATCGGCTCTTTGCCAAACGGTGAGTCGTGGTAAACCAAGGCAATTTTCTTGCCCTTGAGTTTGTCCAAGCCGCCTTCTTTTTTACCCAGGTGTTGCACCAAGATGTCGGCGCCGGTCCAGTAGCTGCCCATCAAGGGGAAGTTCCACTTGAAAGCCAGGCCGTCTTGCGCGATCGACAGGCCATAGCCCAAGGTGATCAAAGGCACTTTGTCAGTCGGTACTTTTTCGGTCAAAGCGAAGGTGATGCCCGTGGCTTGGGGATCAAACAAAGCCACGCCCGGACGGCTTTTCAGACGCTCATAGCATTCCACGCCACGGTCCGTGGCGTAGCCGGTTTCGCATTCTTCATAAGTGAGCTTGACGCCGTTGATGCCGCCATCACGGGCATTGATCAGCTTGAGGTAATCCTGTTTGCCGTTGGCCCATGGAATTCCGTTGGGCGCGTAAGGGCCCGTGCGGTAGGACAGCAGTGGAAAGAACTGCTCTTTGGCTTGCGCCTGAACAGGGGTCGCAATCAGCGACGATGCCGCAGCAGCGACTGCCGCCACAGCCAATATCAAATCACGTATCTTCATGTCAGTCTCCTTAGAAAAAATTCACACTTACAAAAAAACCATCAATGGGGGAAAGGCCACAAGCGCAGTTTTTGCTTGGCGATCGACCACAGCTTGGCCAAGCCGTGCGGCTCGACGATCAAGAACCACACAATCAGAGCGCCAAAAATCATCAGCTCGGCGTGCGACACACCGGCAGTTGAAATGTCAAAGCCTACCAGGCCGGCCAGCGCAGGCAAGGCCTGGCTCAGCGCAATCGGCAGCAAAGTAATGAACGCAGCGCCCAAGAAGCCGCCCAGAATGGAACCCAGGCCGCCAATGATCACCATGAACAACAAGCGAAAAGAAATGTCCACCGAGAAAGCGGCAGGCTCCCAAGCGCCCAGGTAAATGAAGGCCCACAGGCCACCGGCGACGCCCACAATGAAAGAGCTCACAGCAAAGGCACTCAGTTTGGCGTACATCGGACGGATGCCGATCACGGCAGCGGCCACGTCCATGTCACGAATCGCCATCCATTCACGGCCGACCGCGCTGCGCACCAAATTTTTGGCCAGCAAAGCAATCACCACCAACAGCGACAGACACAGCCAGTATTTGCTTTGCGCGCTGTCAATCGGCAAGCCCAACACTTGCAACTCGGACACCGACACCGAACCCGAAGGCGAATCGTTGGTCAGCCACTTGATGCGCAAAAACATCCAGTCGCTGAAAAACTGCGCCGCCAAAGTGGCCACGGCCAAATACAGCCCTTTGACGCGCAAGCTGGGCAAGCCAAACAAGATGCCGAACACCGTGGCGCACAAACCGCCCAGCACCAAAGCCGGGATCAAGGGCAAGCCCGGGATGCGCACAAAAAAGTTGTATGCCCCGTAAGCACCCACCGCCATGAAGGCGCCTGAGCCCAAAGAAATCTGCCCGCAGTAACCGACCAAGATGTTCACACCCAAAGCGGCGAGCGACATGATCAGGAACGGGATCAGAATAGCGCGGAAAAAGTAATCGGAGGCCAGCATGGGCACCACCGCAAAAGCGAACACCAGCAGCAGCGCCATGACCACGCGGTCTTGGCGGATCGGCAGGATTTGCTGGTCCGCGCGGTAGGTGGTTTTGAATTGACCGTTTTCTCTGTAAAACATTTCTTTTCCTTACACGCGGTCAATGATTTTTTCGCCGAAGAGGCCTTGTGGACGAATCAGCAAGAAGCCCAGCGCCAGCACATAGGCAAACCAGATTTCAATACCACCGCCGACAAAACCACCCAAATACACTTCAGACAGTTTTTCACCCACACCAATGATCAAGCCACCAATGATGGCGCCCGGCACCGAGGTCAAGCCGCCCAAAATCACCACAGGCAGCGCACGCAAAGCCACGGTGGCCAGCGAAAACTGCACGCCCAGTTTGCTGCCCCAAATCATGCCGGCCACCAAAGCCACAACGCCGGCCACACACCAGACGATCATCCAGATGCGGTTGAGCGGAATACCGATGGACTGCGCCGCCTGATGGTCATCGGCCACCGCACGCAAAGCCCGACCGGTGGCAGTTTTCTGAAAAAAGAGACTCAGCAAGGTGACCATCGCTGCGGCGATCAAAGCCGCATACAAATCTTCTTTGTTCACCAGCACGCCGCCTGGGAACAGGTTCTCCAAAATGAACACCGGGTCTTTGGGCATGCCAATGTCGATCTTGTAGATGCTGCTGCCAAACAGGGCTTGGCCCAGGCCTTCCAGAAAATACGCAATGCCCAAGGTGGCCATCAACAAGGTGGCGCCTTCTTGGTTGACCAAGTGGCGCAGCACCAGGTATTCCACCGCCCAGGCCACCATGAACATGACCACGGCCGCCATGACAAACGCCAAGACGTTGGCCAACCACAGGCTGTCCACGCCCGTCCACAGCGGAATCCACTCTGAGAAGCGCGCCATCGACAAAGCGCCAAACAGCACCATGGCGCCTTGGGCGAAGTTGAAGACGCCCGAGGCTTTGAAAATGAGCACAAAGCCCAAAGCCACCAAGGAATACAGCATGCCCGCCATCAGGCCGCCGAGCAATGTTTCAAGAAAAAATGCCATCTTTAAATCCTTGCGCGCGTTCAGTGTGAGGTGCCCAAATAGGCACTGATCACTTCTTCGTTGTTACGCACCTCTTTGGGTGAGCCATCGCCAATTTTTTTGCCGTAGTCCAGCACCACGACACGGTCGGAGATGTCCATCACCACCCCCATGTCGTGTTCGATCAAGACCACCGTGGTGCCAAATTCGTCGTTGACATCGAGAATGAAGCGGCACATGTCCTGCTTTTCTTCCATGTTCATACCGGCCATGGGTTCGTCCAACAGCAAGACTTGCGGCTCCATGGCCAGGGCACGGCCCAAGTCGACGCGTTTTTGCAAACCGTAGGGCAATTGCCCGACCGGTGTTTTGCGAAAGGCTTGAATCTCCAAAAAGTCGATGATGTGCTCGACCTTTTCTCGGTGTTCTTCTTCTTCGCGCTGCGCAGGTCCCCAGCGCAGGGCCTGCATCAACAAATTGCTTTTGATCTTCAGGTTGCGACCCGACATGATGTTGTCGATCACGCTCATGCCTTTGAACAGGGCCAAGTTCTGGAAAGTGCGGGCAATGCCCATTTCGGCCACTTGGCGACTGTTCATGTGGTCAAAGGTTTGACCGCGAAACGTGATGGAGCCTTCTTGCGGGGTGTAGACGCCATTGATGCAGTTGAGCATCGAGCTTTTGCCTGCGCCGTTGGGGCCAATGATGGCGCGCACCTCGTGCTCACGCACATTGAAAGAAATATCGGTCAAGGCCTTCACGCCGCCAAACCGCAAACTGATGTTATGGACGTCGAGAATGACGTCGCCAATTTTCTTGCTCATGCTGCTTTCCCCACGGGGGTGAATGTCTTGGAGTCGGCTATTTGCAGCGTGGCACTCACGCTGCCCGAGCGGCCGTCTTCGAATTTGACGACAGTCTCAATGAACTGCTCGGACTTGCCTTCGTACAAACCATCCACCAAGGGTTTGTATTTGTCGGCAATGAAGCCGCGGCGAACCTTGTTGGTCCGCGTCAATTCGCCATCGTCGGCATCCAGCTCTTTGTGCAACACCAAAAAGCGTGAGACTTGGCTGCCCGCCAGCATGGCGTCTTGCGCCAAGTCGGCGTTGACTTTTTCCACGCACTCTTTAATGAGTCGGTACACCTCGGGCTTTTGCGCCAGGTCGGTGTAGCCAGCGTAGGGCAGGTTGCGGCGCTCAGCCCAGTTGCCCACCGCATCAAAGTCGATGTTGATCATCACGCACACTTTTTCGCGTTGGTCGCCATAGGCCACCACTTCTTTGATGTGCGGGAAGAATTTGAGTTTGTTCTCCACGTACTTGGGCGCGAACATCGCACCGTCGTTGGCGCCCCCTTGGATACGGCCCACGTCTTTCACACGGTCAATGATCTTCAGGTGACCATGCGCGTCAAGGAAGCCCGCATCGCTGGTGTGGTACCAGCCGTCGGCGGTGAGCACCTCGGCGGTGGCGGCCGGATTCTTGTAGTACTCCTTGAGTAAGCCAGGCGACTTGACCAAGATTTCGCCGTTCTCGGCCACTTTGATTTCCACGCCCCTGCATGGCACACCCACGGTGTCGGCGCGCGCCTCGTGGTCGGGTTGCAAGCAAACGAACACCGCGGTCTCGGTGGAGCCGTAGAGTTGCTTGATGTTCACACCAATGGAGCGGAAGAAAGTGAACAGGTCCGGGCCAATCGCCTCACCCGCGGTGTAGGCCACACGCACACGGCTGAAGCCCATGTTGTTGCGCAAGGGGCCGTAGACCAGAAAATTGCCTACGGCGTATTTCAAACGGTCCAGCAAGCCGACGGACTTGCCGTCCATCAACGCCGGACCGACTTTTTGCGCCACGCGCATGAAGGTGTGGAACATGCTGCGCTTGAGCGCGCCCGCATCTTCCATGCGGATCATCACGCTGGTCAGCATGCCTTCGAACACACGTGGCGGCGCGAAGTAATAGGTCGGACCAATTTCTTTCAAGTCGATCGTCACGGTGGCGGCCGACTCGGGGCAATTGACCACGTAGCCACACACCAGCCACTGCGCGTAACTGAAAATGTTTTGACCAATCCAGGCGGGGGGCATGTAAGCCAACACATCTTCGGAGCTGGTCAAGTGGTCGAACTCGGCACCGGCTTGCGCCCGGTCAATCAAGGAGCCGTGCGTGTGCACCACGCCCTTGGGGTTACCCGTGGTGCCCGAGGTGAAGAACATCGCGGCCACATCGGTGGCCTGTGCTTGCGCCACTTCGTCGGCATAAAACTGCGGGTGTTGCGCGGCAAACACGGCGCCTGCGGCGATCAGCTCTTTCAGCGAACCCAAGCCGTCTTCGGTGTATTTGCGCAGACCGCGTGGGTCGTCGAAGTAAATGTGCGTGAGTTGCGGGCACTGCTCGCGCACCTCCAACATTTTGTCGACCTGCTCTTGGTCTTCCACCACGCAAAACCGCACTTCGGCATTGGTGATGGGAAACACGCACTCAGCCGCCGCCGCGTCTTGGTACAAGGGCACAGGGATCGCCCCCAAAGATTGCGCTGCCAGCATGGTGGCGTACAAGCGGGGGCGGTTCGAGCCCACGACGATCAGGTGTTCGCCGCGCTGCAAGCCGGCCTGGTGCAGGCCACATGCCAAAGACTCGACAAGTTGCGCCAAGGCAGCCCAGTCCATGGCCTGCCAAATGCCATATTCTTTTTCACGCAGGGCTGGCGCAGTGGGGCGCGCAGCCGCATGCGCAAGCATCAATCGGGGAAACGTTGTTTGCATAACCGGACCTGTCTTCAAAAACAGCGCACACACACTGGTGCGACTTCAATTAAGAATGGATGCTAGGGATTAGTTTGACGTCAAGTTGTCGTTTCGACGACAATTAAGGGAAGACCCTGAGAACAACTGACAGGGGTCTGACAAAGGCCATCCCCATGAGCAGCAAGCCAACCGTTTACCAGCGCCGCCGCGCCCCCAGTGACACCGAGTTGCAAGAAATTCCCTGGCTGAATTTGTTGTCCGGGCCAGAGCGCGAAAGCGTGGTGCCGCAGTTGGTGGTGAGCGACCCTCAGCCAGGCGACTATGTGTGCCGCGTTGGGCGTCCCGTCACTTACTGGTTTGGCGTGGTCTCCGGTCTGCTCAAAATGAGCAGCGACAACGAGAGCGGCCAAACCATGACCTTCACCGGCGTGCCGCCCGGGGGCTGGTTTGGCGAAGGCACGGCCCTCAAGCGCGAGAGTTACCGCTACAACATTCAGCCCCTGCGCCCCAGCTTGGTGGCGGGCCTGCCGGTCGACACCTTTCATTGGTTGATCGATCACTCATTGGGTTTCAACCGCTTCATCATGAACCAGCTCAATGAGCGACTCGGGCAGTTCATTGCCGCGCGCGAAATGGACCGCATGAACAACCCCGAGCTGCGACTGGCCCGCCATCTGGCCGCGCTGTTCAACCCGGTGCTGTTCTCTGGCGTGGGCGAGGTGCTGCGCATCACCCAGCAAGAGCTGGCTTATTTGGTGGGCCTGTCCCGTCAGCGGGTGAACGAGGCCTTGAAAGTGCTGGAAGCCCGACAACTGATTCGGATCGAATACGGGGGTCTGCGTATCCTGGACCTGGCCGGCTTGCGCACCACGTCGTTCACTTAGACCCGGCCGGCATGGTCCCTCTGCAACCACCCCCTTAAAAAGGGGACAATCGGACACTCCCATTGACCCACGCGACCCACGCCCCTGCCCCATGACCCAGCCCCCAGTTTTCAAACGCGCCCCCCGCCCTGAAGGGGCCGCCGCCACGGCCTCGCCCACAGGCACCTCTCGCCTGAACAAACGCATGGCCGAGCTGCGCATGTGCTCGCGCCGCGAGGCCGATGCCTGGATTGAACAAGGCTGGGTCAAGGTCAATGGCGAACTGGCCAGCATGGGTCAGCAAGTCACGCTGTCCGACCGCATCACGGTCGACAAGATCGCCGAAGACAAACAGCAGCAGCAAGTCACGGTGTTGATGCACAAGCCCATGGGCTATGTGAGCGGCCAGGCCGAAGACGGGCACGAGCCCGCGGTGACCTTGTTCAACCCACGCAACCACTGGCAGGGCGACCCTTCGCGCCACCGCTTCAGCCCACCCCAACTGCGCGGCCTGGCGCCAGCCGGGCGGCTGGACATTGACTCCACCGGCCTCTTGGTGCTGACGCAAGACGGCCGCGTAGCGCGTGACCTGATTGGCGAAGACTCGGGCATGGAGAAAGAATATTTGGTGCGCGTGGCCTATACGGGCCACGAGAACACCGCAGCAGCCGCCCACGCTTCTGCCACGTACGGCGGCAAAGCCACGGCGCAACTGCGCAGCATTGACGAGAACGACCGTGTCAGCACCAACGTGCAAGCCGTGTTCCCGCCCGCGCAATTGGCACGCCTGCGCCATGGCCTGAGCCTGGACGGCAAGCCGCTGAAACCCGCGCAAGTGGAATGGCAAAACCCCGAGCAATTGCGCTTCGTGCTGACCGAAGGCAAGAAACGCCAGATTCGCCGCATGTGCGAGCAAGTCGGCCTCCAAGTGGTCGGTCTCAAACGCATCCGCATGGGCCGCATCACCCTGGGTGCCCTGCCTGTGGGCCAGTGGCGTTACTTAGGCGCGCACGAACGGTTTTGATTTCCATTTGAGGAGTGGACGATGAAAATGACTTTCCAGGCTTGGGTCGCCATCGGCTTGTTGAGCAGTGCCTTTGCGGCGGGCCAAGCCAACGCCCAAAGCGGCGCCGTCAATGCCATCTGCAGCACCGACCAAAGTTGGTGCGAAATGGCAGCCAAAGAGTTCAGCCTCAAGACCGGCATCCCAGTGAACCAAACCCGCAAAGCCACGGGCGAAGCCCTGGCGCAACTGCGCGCAGAAGCGGCCAACCCCAAGACCGACATCTGGTGGGGTGGCACGGGCGACCCGTTCTTGCAAGCCGCAGAAATTGGCCTGCTCGCGCCCTACCGGCCCGACTACCTGGACGACCTGCACGGCTGGAGCGTGCGCCAGTACGCCATGACGCAAAACATGGTCGGCGGCTTTTACACCAGCGCCATTGGCTTTGGCTGGAACACCGAATTGCTGAAAAAGAAAAGCCTGCCCGCGCCGAAATGCTGGGCCGACATGATCAAGCCCATGTACAAAGGCGAGGTCGAAATCTCGCATCCCGCCTCCAGCGGCACGGCCTACACGATCTTGGCCGGTTTGGTGCAACTCATGGGTGAAGACGCAGCCTTTGAATACATGAAGGCCCTGAACAAAAACGTCACTCAGTACACCCGCAGTGGCACAGCGCAAGCGCCGAATGTGGCCAAGGGCGAGGTGGCGGTGGGCATCAGCTTTATTTTTGGCTTTGACGGCTGGCGCCACAACAAATACCCGGTGGCCACCACCGCCCCTTGCGAAGGCACAAGTTACGAAATTGGCGGCATTGCCTTGGTCAAAGGCGCGCGCAACGCGGCGAACGCCAAACGCTACTACGACTGGCTGATGAGCCCCGAGGGCCAAAGCATGGGCGGCAAAGCCGACAGCCTGCAAAGCCCGGCGAACAAAACCTTCAAGCCCGATCCGCGCATCCCGGCCATGGACAGCGTGCGCCTGATCAAATACGACTTTGAAAAGTACGGTAAATCGGCCGAACGCCGCCGCCTGCTGGAGCGCTGGAACAAAGAAGTGGGCGCGCAGTCGAAATAACACGCGACGGTGTTGCGCCGGCAATGATGCGAAGACAGGTTGTCGGACTATAATTTCTTACCAAAATACCATCGATAAAGGACGGTCATGCGCGACACCACCACCCTGTCCAGCAAATTCCAAATCTCGATCCCCAAAGGCGTGCGTGAGGAACTGGCTTGGCAGGCGGGCCAACAGTTTGTGTTCATCCCCAAAGGCAAAGGCATGCTGCTCATGCCCATGCCAGCGTTGCAAGACCTGGCCGGCTTGGCCAAGAAGGCCAAGTCCAAAGACCACCGCGACCGCAAGGACCGTGTCTGATGGCTTCGGCTGATTTGTACGTTGTCGATACGTCAGGCTGGATTGAGTTTTTGATGGGCTCGCCGCTGGGGCAAAAAATCGCCCTGCAATGGCCCGAACAAGATCGCTGCATCGTGCCGACACTGGTGCAATTGGAACTGTCCAAATGGATGCTGCGCGAAGTGGGTGACGATGAGGCGGACCAGGTGATTGCCTATACGCAGAAATGTGTGGTCGTCTCCTTGGACACACCGATCGCCCTGCTCGCCGCGCAACTGCACAAAGAACACAAACTGGCCACGGCTGACGCCATCGTCTATGCCACCGCTTTGTACAAAGGTGCGCAGTTACTCACCTGTGACGCGCACTTTGAACACTTGCCCAAGGTCGTGTTCTGGTCCAAAAAAATGGTCCATTGAACGCCATGGGCAGCTGTGAGCTCTTGAAACGCCGCCAGGCGCCCTTAACTAACTGCATCAATTTCTTTGATTCTTTGACTTTGACCCTTTGACTACCTACTTGACTTGATATGAGCAAACAAACCCATTCCTTCCAAGCCGAAGTGTCGCAACTGCTGCACCTGGTCACCCATTCCCTGTATTCCAACTCTGAAATTTTTCTGCGTGAGCTGATCTCCAACGCCTCAGACGCCTGCGACAAGCTGCGCTTTGAAGCGCTGAACAACACCGCGCTGTACGAAGACGCCCCCGAGTTGCAAGTGCGACTGACGTTCGATACCGCCGCCAAGACGCTGACCATCACCGACAACGGCATTGGCATGACGGCGCAAGAAGCGATTGACCACCTGGGCACGATTGCCAAGAGCGGCACCAAAGACTTCATGAACAAGTTGAGTGGCGACCAAAAGTCGGACGCGCAACTGATTGGCCAGTTTGGCGTGGGCTTTTATTCGGGCTTCATCGTGGCCGACAAGATCACGGTGGAAACCCGACGCGCGGGCGCACCTGCCGCTGAAGGCGTGCGCTGGATCAGCGGCGGCACCGGCGACTTTGAGGTGGAAACCATCAACCGCGACCAACGCGGCACCAGCGTGATCTTGCACCTGCGCGAAGAAGCCATGGAGTACGCCAACAGCTGGAAACTCAAAGAAATCGTCGGCAAATACTCCGACCACATCAGCCTGCCCATCTTGATGGAAAAGGAAGAGTGGAAAGACGGCGAGCTGATCGACCCGAAAGACGAAAACGGCGGCCGTCAACCCGGTGCCATGCTCAAAACCGGCGAGTGGGACACCATCAACAAGGCCAGCGCCTTGTGGACGCGCCCGAAGAAAGACATCTCTGACGAGCAGTACGCCGACTTCTACAAACAGATCAGCCGCGACTTTGAAGCGCCGCTGACCTGGACGCACAACCGTGTGGAAGGCAGCACCGAATACACCCAGCTGCTCTACATCCCCGGCAAAGCGCCGCAAGACCTGTGGAACCGCGACAAAAAAGCCGGCATCAAGCTGTACGTCAAGCGCGTGTTCATCATGGACGAAGCCGAAGCGCTGATGCCCAGCTACCTGCGCTTTGTCAAAGGCGTGGTCGACTCGGCCGATTTGCCGCTGAACGTGAGCCGCGAGTTGCTGCAAGAAAGCCGCGACGTCAAAGCCATCCGCGAAGGATGCACCAAGCGCGTGTTGTCGATGCTGGAAGACTTGGCCAAACACGACAAAGCACCAGAGGCCATCGAGGGGGTCACTGACGTTCTTAGTGAAGAAGACCAAGCCAAGCTGGGCCAGTACGCCAAGTTCTACGCCGAGTTCGGCGCGGTGCTGAAAGAAGGCCTGGGCGAAGACTTTGGCAACCAAGCCCGCCTGTCCAAACTGCTGCGTTTCGCGTCATCGACCCACGACACCGTCAGCGTCAGCTTTGCCGACTACAAAGCCCGCATGAAAGAAGGCCAGGACGCGATTTACTACATCACCGCCGACACCTTGGCGGCCGCCAAGAACAGCCCGCAGCTGGAAGTGTTCAAGAAAAAAGGCATTGAAGTTTTGCTAATGACCGACCGCGTGGACGAGTGGGCGCTGAACTTTGTGCAAGAGTTTGACGGCACGCCGCTGCAAAGCGTGGCCAAAGGCGCGTTCGACCTGGGCAAGCTGCAAGACGAAGAAGAAAAGAAAGCCGCAGAAGACGCGGCCGAAACCTTCAAGCCCGTGCTGGCCAAGCTGAAAGAAGCTTTGAAGGACAAAGCCGAAGACGTGCGCGTGACCAGCCGCTTGGTGGACAGCCCCGCCTGCCTGGTGGTGACCGACGACGGCATGAGCATGCAACTGGCCCGCATGCTCAAGCAAGCCGGACAGCAAGCGCCTGAAGTCAAGCCCGTGCTGGAAGTGAACCCCGAACACCCACTGGTCAAAAAGCTCGACGGCTCGGTGCACTTCCATGACCTGGCCCACATCCTGTTTGACCAGGCCCTGCTGGCCGAAGGCGGCCTGCCTGCCGACCCGGCGGCTTATGTGAAACGGGTGAATGCCTTGCTGGCCTGATTCTGCGACCCTGTGCATGGGCAAGGTGCTTTACGATCCCCAAAAATCTGCACCAGCCCAAGCCAGCAGAGACGCGGTTAGACCATCAACGGCGCTTCCTGCATTTGCTCGATTTGCTCTTGCAGCATCAACACCTGGCCGCGCCAGTAGTCGGGCGTGCCGAACCAGGGAAAGTTGATCGGGAAAATTGGATCGTCCCACCGCCGTGCCAGCCACGCGCTGTAGTGAACCAGGCGCAGGGTGCGCAGGGGCTCTATCCAGTTCAACTCGCGTCGGTCAAAGTCGCGCACTTGCTCATAACCGTCGAGCAAGGCCGACAGTTGCAAGCTGCGCTGACGCCGGTCGCCCGACAACAGCATCCACAGGTCTTGCACCGCCGGGCCCATGCGGGCGTCGTCCAAATCCACAAAATGCGGGCCGGCACCGGGCAAGTCCGCCGGGGTCCACAAAATATTGCCGGGGTGGCAGTCGCCGTGCAGCCGGATGCGGCCTGAGGCCTCGGCTTGCGTCAGCACCGGGTGCGTCTGGATGAGCGCCAGGGCCTGGTCCAAAGTGTCAAACCATTCACGCTCGACTTCCAGCGGAATCATGCGGTTTTGCTGCAGCCAGTCGCGGGGTTCTTGGGCAAAGTTGGCCACATCCAGCGTGGGTCGCACGGCGAAAGGCCGCGCTGCGCCCACGGTGTGGATGCGCGCCAAAAAGCGACCAATCCATTCCAGCACATCCATGTCATCGAGCTCAGGGGCGCGGCCACCTCGGCGCGGGCTGACTGAAAACCCGAAGCCTGCGGCCTGGTGCAAGGTCTGGCCGTTGAGCCGCAAGGGCGCCACCACGGGCACTTCGCCCGCCACCAGTTCTTCCGCAAAATCGTGCTCTTCTTGAATCTGCGCCAAGCTCCAGCGCTCGGGGCGGTAAAACTTCACCACCACCGCCGCATGGCCTTGGTAGGCATCGTCCAAATGCACTTGGTAGACGCGGTTCTCGTACGAGCTCAAGGCTGTCAGGCGCCCGTCGCCATACAGCCCCACGGCCGCCAGCGCATCGAGCACCACGTCAGGTGTCAAATGGGCATAGGGGTGGGTGGCTGAACGGGTCTCAAAGTGGGGGGTATCGTGCATGCCTTGATTGTCGGCGAGTTCAGCCGCGCTACCCGCCTGTTGCCAAACCCATGCTCAGGCCCAACTCTCAAACGGCAAGGCCTGTTTGACCAAGATCACGGTGCACGGCGCGCCCATGGCCACCTTGATCGGCACCGTCGCCACAAAGCGCTGCATTTGCAAACCATGCGTGGCCGCGCCCATGAGGATCATGGTCACGTGGTTGCCCTCGGCGTAACGCAACAAGGCCTCGGCCACATCACCCGCCTCCAACACATGACATGACATTTGGTGATCGCGCAAATCCAGCGGCTGCGCCCACTGCTTCATGCGGCTCAGGTGCTGGCGGTGCACATTCGTCTCGCTCTTGTGCGACTCGGTGCTGCTGGTGGCGCGGGGTGAAATCACCGTGACGCAGGCCAGCCGCGCGCCTGGCCGTATCCCCAAAGAGCGTTGTGTGGCTTCGCGCAGCGAATACAAAGTGGCATCGCTCACATCGGTGTGCGGCAACGCGACCATCAAAATCGGCACCTCGTCCATTTGCTGCGAGGGCAAGGGGCTGGGCTGGTAGTGCATACCGGCCGCTTTGATCCAGCGCTTGAAATGGATCTTGAAACCCGTGCCCCGCGTGCGGCGCCCGCGCTCGGTGATCTTCACCTGATCGGGGTTGGCCAAATCAAAAGCCAGGTGTGAGGCGGAGGGGTAACGCTGGGCGGCCTCCGGTTCCAAGCAGCGCAGAATAATTTCTTGCAGCCATTCAGGCACCTCGGCGCGGCGCTGGCGCGGCGGCTGCGGGTCCATCCACAAACGCTGGCGCAAGCCCCCTGCGGTTTGCGGCGAGCCAAACGGCAGCTCATGCGTGACCCATTCGTAGAGCATCACACCGACGGCAAAAATATCGCTGCGCAAATCGCCCCGCACACCCACCACCTGCTCGGGTGCAATCCACACCGGAGAGCCCACGGCTTTGCGCATTTCTTCGGCCAAGAGATCGGGGTAATGCGCGTGGCAAGACAGGCCAAAGTCGAGCAACACCACGGCACCATCGGGCTTGACCAAGACGTTGGCCGGTTTGAGGTCCAGGTGACACACGTTTTGACGGTGCAAGCTGTGCAGCGCATGGGCCAAGGCCGCGCCGATCTGCGCCACCGTTTGAAAGTCGGTGAATGCATCGGCCTCGACCCAATGCGCCAAGGTCTGGCCTGGCACATACTCCATGACCAAATAAGGCATGCGGGTCAGGTCGCCCGCTGCCACAAAACGCGGCACATGCGGGCCACTGAGCGTGGGCATGATTTGGCATTCGACTTCAAAGCTGATGATGTTTTCAGCGCCGTCGCCCGCCGTCATGCGCGGGATTTTCATGGCCATGGGAAAACCTGGGTCGCGCCGCACACCCGCTGCATCGGCCGCGTAGCGCACATGGTAAATGTGCGCCATGCCACCAGCATGCACACATTCCATGATTTCAAAGCCATCGATCAGGTGGCCGGGTTCAAGTAATTTCAACGTCCATTCTCCAAGCGCTCGGCAAAGTACGCGGGCAAGCCGGCCTGGCGAATCGCCGCCGCCGCTTCTGCGTGGTCGTAGCGCACACGGTGAAAGGTCAGGCGCTGCGCCGCATCGTCGAGCAAGGCGTACATGGCGCGCGGATCGCCGTCACGCGGCTGCCCCACCGAGCCCACGGTGACCACCCACTGGCGGTGTGACGGCATGGGCATGGGCGCGCCAGGCGTGGGCTTGAAACTCATCAGCTGCTGCCCCGCGCCCCGGTAGTAGACCGACTGATGGTGCACGTGGCCGACAAACACCCGGTCGGCCTGCAGCGCCGCCGCCGCGTCCAGACAGGTTTGCGCCAACTCGGGGCGGTCGACGTAACGCCAGCGCTCAGGCCACTCGGCGCTGGCATGAACAAACAGGGTTTTGTGCTCTTGCACCTGCAAGGGCAAGGCGGCCAAAAAGTCGCGCTGGCTGGGGCTCAATTGCTGGTGCGTCCACAGCGCGGTACTTGCGCCAAGGCTGGTGTCTGCGGGTTGCGGCTGCACCGCCATGGCGTCGTGGTTGCCGCGAATCACCACCGCCCCCTGCGCAGCCAACTGCATGACCTGGTCCACCACCTCGCCAGGCTGGGCACCGTAGCCCACCAGGTCGCCCAAGATCACAAAACGCTCTGCCCCTTGCGCACGCGCATGGTCCACGCAAGCCTGCAGCGCTTGGGCGTTGGCGTGGATGTCAGATAAAAGCGCGCACTTCATGGTTTGTCTCGGAATTTTTGGATTATTAACCCCATCATCCCCGAGGAAGCTGAACGGCAGCTTGCAGCGACTGGCTCAATGGTCATCATCTTCACGTTGGTGACGCACAGCACCGATGATGACGTTGCGCTCATCCACTATTTCGTACAAGGCTACATAACCGGCGCGCCCAAAAGAGTTCACCACTTCACGCACGAAAGGACTCGACCCCACCTTGCGACAGGCAAATGGCGATGTTCTCAAAAAGGCAACGCCATCCTTGATGGCCTGTAGTGCGCGCTCAGGCAGGTCCAGGTCTCCAGATGCACTTTCAAGTTCGCGCTTTAGAACGAAATCAAAAAGTCTCTCCAAATCTGCTTCGGCCGCAGTACTGAACTCAACGCGGTAGGTCATTTACTGCGGTGAGATGAGGTTCGACGTGCCGCCGCCAGTTTGGCCTCCAGCTTAGCCACCACCGTTTCGGCCGATATGCCACCCCCTGCTCGCTTTGTCTCCTCGATGGACGCAATACCTCTGAGAAGGAATTCTGCTTGATGCTTGCGCTTCAAAACAGATTGGCGCACAGCCTTTTCAACAAACTCTGAAAGCGACTCGCCTTGTTCAAGGACACCCTCCACTTCCAACCTGAATTCAGGCGCGACACGAATAGGGGGAATGGTTGCGGTCTTCATGGCGTCACTGTATTGCAATTGCAACTCAACAACAGCGGCGCACTTCTGTCAGTGTTCAATGCCCCGTAAATCGCGCGGCTCGTTTCTCGACAAAGGACAACACGCCCTCGGCCGCGTCTTGGCTGTTGGCCAGGCCTTTTTGCACGCTCATGAACTCATTCATCGCCACGACGGGGCCGTATTCCACGGCTTTGAGCACATTCAAACGCGTGGCCTCCACCGCCAAGGGCGCTTGCGCGGCAATGGCTTGGGCAATGCGCAAGGCCTCTGGCAGTTGTTCGCCGGCGGGCACCACGCGCTGCACAAAGTTCAGGCGCAGGGCTTCGGCACTGCCAAACTCGTCGCCCGTGAGCAGGTGCAGCAAGGCATTGCCTGAACCAGCGCGCTCGGCCATGCGCAAGGTGGCACCGCCGGTGGCCATGATGCCGCGCTTGACTTCGAGTTGCGAGAAGCGACCATCGTCGGCGGCCACCACAATGTCGGCCGCCAGCATCAGCTCAATGCCCAGCGTGTAGGTGATGCCTTGCACCGCCACCACCATGGGTTTGCCGCGGCGCCGATACCCTTCCATGCCCAAATTGAGCGGATCGACCAGACCCAGGGGCACCGACTTTTCGCCGCGTTGCATCAAAGGGGCGATGGTGGGCAGATCCAGTCCGGCGGTGAAATGTGCGCCTTCAGCGCACAAAACGCCGACACGCAAGCCCGCCTCGTCTTCGAGCCGGGTATAGGCCTCGCCGAGTTCGCGAAACATCTTGGGCGTGAAGCCGTTGCGCTTGGCGGGTCGGTTGATCGAGATCTGCAGCACCGCGCCATGCACGGTGCAGTCGATCTGGCCTTCGGGGTGGGTTGAGGTGTTCATGACACCATGTTAGGTGCCCATCTTGAGCCTGTGTTTCGCCGAAGTGACAATCTTTGTCAGTGCAGGGGATTTTTGTGTAGGGCTGGGAGTTTGTAGACATGATGGATGACCTGCCCA
>CAIWWN010000076.1 GCA_903916355.1 uncultured Burkholderiales bacterium
GATCCACCCCGATTACTCGAAGTCTCTCGTCCTGACAGGCGGCGGCTCATGCCATCAGCATTCAGCAGTCTTGTTTCCGTGCCCGTAGGCAGGGAGGCATCCATAGCATCTCCTGGGAGAAATGTCAAAATTGACAATTTCAGTAAATACCCATATGCAACCTTAGATATAGTTGTTATCCATGACTAGTTATGTAATAAACACCTCTATTTTGAAATATCACCACCGATAGCGTCCCGTTTTTCGACCTATTCAGCGGGAACCGACGGCAAAGTCAGAGTCAATCGATGGACGAGCTTTGGGGGTTGGCAAAGCCGCAGTGCCTCACCAAGTGGCCTCAGTGTCCGGCACCAGCCCGTCAATGACCTGAATGGTGCGGTCGCAGCGGCGCGCCAGTTCAGGGTTGTGCGTCACAAACAAAACCGCTGTGCCGTGCTCGCGATTGA
The DNA here is from genome assembly GCA_903916355.1 of uncultured Burkholderiales bacterium. Classification (GTDB taxonomy): domain Bacteria; phylum Pseudomonadota; class Gammaproteobacteria; order Burkholderiales; family Burkholderiaceae_C; genus Limnohabitans_A. The sequence continues at coordinate 447 of CAIWWN010000076.1, forward strand.
CTTGGCGAAACAGATCGAAGACCGCGTTGGCGCTTTGGGTGTCCAAGTTGCCTGTGGGTTCATCGGCCAGCAGCAAGGCCGGTTGCATGATCAATGCGCGCGCCACGGCCACACGCTGCTGTTGCCCGCCAGACAAGCGGGTGGCTGGCGTGTCACGCCAAGGTGTCAAGCCCACACTTGCAATCAAGGACAGCGCTCGGGCCTCTATCGCGGCCGTGGGATAGCCCTGCAAACCCACCATGGGCAGCATCACATTTTCCAAAGCGCTGAAGGCGCCAATCAGGTGGTGGTACTGAAATACAAAGCCAATGCTGCGCCCGCGCAGTTGCGTCAGGGCGTGGTCATCGAGCTGGGTGGTTTCCATGCCGGTGATCAGCAACTGGCCTTGCGTGGGCCGGTCCAGCAAACCCACCAAATTGAGCAGCGTGCTCTTGCCCGAGCCCGAAGTGCCCATGACGGCCACAAACTCGCCTGCGTTGAGCACCATGTCGATGCCGTGCAAGACCTCCACTTCGGTCGACTCCCCCACATTGAAGGATTTGTGCACATGGCTCAACTGCACCACGGGTTTTTCAAAGTTCGTCTTGACAGGGCTTGCGGGGGTCACGGGTGTGTCTTGCATGGCCTTAACCTCGGATGGCGACCACAGGGTCGAGTCGGGCCGCGCGCAAAGCCGGCGCCAGTGCGGCCAGCAAGCCAGTCAGCGTGGCCAGCACCACGGCTTCGACCAGCATCACGGTATCGATAGAAACGGCAAACATGGGCGCGCCGTCTGCACTGCGCGACATGAGTAACCACAGCTGCAAGAACAAAGCACCCAATGCGCAGCCCACGACGGCCCCGCCAAAACCCAGCAACCCGCCCTGCAGCAAGAAGATGCGCATGACTTGTGCACGTGAAATACCCATGGCGCGCAAGATGCCAATTTCTTTAGAACGCTGCACCACCGAGACGACCAGCACGCTGGCAATGCCAAACGCCACCGACAAACCCACAAAGAACCGAATGGCGGTGTTGGCCAGGCTTTGCGATTTCACGGCACTGAAAAACTGCGCATTGGTCTTGATCCAGCTGTCGGCCTGCAGATGCGTGAGCGCTTGAATGCGCTGCGCCACCAACTCCGCGGCATAGACATCGTTCACCGTCAGATCGATGACGGTCACGCCCCCGGGGTAGCCCAGCAGGCTTTGTCCGCTGCGCAAGGAGACATAACCGGCGCGCTGGTTGGCCCCTTTGTTGCCTAGATCCAGGATGCCGGAGATGACAAAATAATTGCTCACTCCTGTGGCCGACTGCACCAGCAGTTTGTCACCCACACTCAAGCCCAAATCGGTCGCCAGTTCGGTACCGATCATGATGTCGCTGGCCCCCAAGCGCGCATGCCCGGCCACAATCTTCTCGCTCAGGTTGATGATCTGCTGGTACAGCGCCAAATCCACCGCCGTCAAACTCAAGGAGCGACTGGCCGCCCCCCGGATGATGAGGGTGGAGCCCGAAACCGAGGGTGAGGCTACATGCACGTCGGGCATGGCGCGCAGCATGGTCAGCACCGCTTGCCATTGGTCAATGGACTTGAGTCGCTGCAGCGGCGCTTGGACCTGGTCCTTGTGCAAAGCCGTATCAAGTGGATGCTGAATTCGAACCTGCTCCTTGGGCGGCAACACCTGGATATGCGCTTGCGCGGTGAGTACGCGTTTGACCAAATTCGATTGCAAGCCCTGCAGCAGCGCCGACATGAAGACAATCACGGCCACCCCAATGGCGATGCCGACGATGATGAACAGGCTTTGCATGCGGCCTTCGCGCAAGAAGCGTGTGGAAACAATCCACTCGAACGGTTGAAATCGACCCAGCAGCATCACATCCCCTCGGGCTCAAGGTGCGCTGGGCCGCACATGTTGCCCCGCATGCAGATCCATACCTGCCACAGCCAGCACCCGCTCGCCGGTTTTGACGCCCGAAAGCAATTCAACCCATGCGCCACTGCGCAGGCCCAAGGTCACCGGCACACGCTCTAGCTTGTCAGATGTGGTGACACGCCAAACCCAGGGCTGCGCCGACTCCGCTTCATGCACCGCCTCTAGCGGCACGGCCAGCGTGGCTGCACGACGCCCCACTTCGATCTCTACCGACACCGTCATGTCTTGGCGCAAGTAGTTGGGCGGTGAGGTCACTTTGAGTTTGACCTGCACCGAGCCACGCTGCGCATCGACCCCCGGCGCGATGCGGCTGACCACGGCCGCAAAACGCTGCTGCGCAAAAGCATCCGCCGATGCCACAGCACTCTGGCCCAGCTGCAGCCAAGCCAGGTTGCGCTCATCAATCAAGGCCACCAGCTCGGTCTCGCCTTGCGGCGCGAGCAAGAGCAGCGTTTTGCCGGGCTGCACCGCATCACCCGGCTCGACGTTGCGACTCACCACCAAGCCATCGAACGGAGCCACCAGAGAGGTGTAGGACAAGTGCGCTTGGGCCACTTGCGCATTGGCTCGCGCCAAAACCAAGGCACTCATGGCCAGTTCTTTCTCCATACCCTGATCTTCATGGGCCAGTCTTTGGGCATTGGCACTTTGCGCCTGCGCCTGCGCCACCTGCAAGGCGCGCAGAGCTTCGTCCAATGCGGCTTGGCCGATAAACCCTTGCTTAAGCAGGGCCTGTTGGCGTTCAAATTGGGTTCGCGCCTGGACCCAATTGGCCTGCGCCTGTTGGTCGTTGGCGCGCGCCGTCGGGGCTTGAACCTCGCGCCACTGGCGTAGCTTGAATTCGGCCTGCCGCACGCCCAAGTCAGCAGCCGTCAGGGCTGCTTGGGCCTCACGGTCATCCAAGCTCAACAAGGTTTGACCTTGCCGAAACCGATCGCCTTCCATGACATTCACGGCCACCACCTTGCCGCTGATCTGCACCCCGCTGCTGGCCCGGTGCTGGGTTTGTACGGTGGCGGTGGCCACCACGGTGTGCACCATTTCGCGCGCCTGCATGGGCTGAACCGGCAGTGAGGGCTCAGACCAACGCCAAGCAACCCCAGCCAAAGTCAAGACCAAGGCCACACCCACGGCCATCCCAAGTCGCCGCATACCGAGACTGCCTGTCATACCTGCTCCCCAACACCGTTTTGTGAATCACGGGTGATTGGGCCACGGACCAGGGCATCAAACCTTGATCTAAGTCATTTACGGGGGACTCAATGGGTACTCAACGCAGCGCGCACCCTTGCCGCAGCGCTTTCAAGGTCTGACCAGGCGGGCTGCGCCGGTGCATAACGCTGGCGCATATAGCGCGCCAGGTCGGCGATCTGCGCATCGTTCAAAGCGTGGCGAAAGCCGGGCATAAAGCCCACGTCCGGGCCGGGCACGTCTTGCACGCCGTCCAAAATCACGCGCAGCAAATTGTCGGGCTGGATGCTGTGCACACTGGTGTTGAGCGCCAAGGGGCGGTTCACACCCAGCAGTTTGGGGCCGTCTCCTTCGTGGTGACAGGCACTGCAAGCGCCATCAAACAAACGCTGACCGGTACTGCCCACCAACTTGCTGCGTTGCTCGGCCGCTTGTTGCACCAGCAGCTTGGCTTGGGTGGCGGCGTCGGTAGCCGGTGGATTGAAGCTGGCCAAGTAAGTGGCCATGGCGCGGATGTCGGCATCCGGCACTTGCGCCAATTGCTGCACCACCGGGGTCATGGGGCCCGCAGCCATACCGTGATGCTCGGTATGCCCATGGCGCAGATAGCGGTAAAACTCGTCGGCGCTCCAAGGTACCGGCGCGCGTGACAGCGCGGTCAAGGCCGGGGCCTCCCAACCGTCCACCATGGCTCCACTCAAATACGCCGCTCCGTTGCGCTCTGCACCCAAGGCATTGCGCGGTGTGTGGCAGGCGCCGCAATGGCCCACGCCGTTGACCAAGTAAGCGCCGCGGTTCCATTCAGCCGATTGTCCAGGCGTTGGCACAAAGGGTTGAGGGTCATGAAACAAACCGTTACAACTGGCCATGAAGGCGCGTTGGCTGAACGGAAAAGCCAGGGCGGTTGTGGGCGGCGCCGAAGCCACAGCCGGTTGCGCCATCAGGTAGGCATAGAGCGAAACCAGATCGTCGTCGTTCATTTTGGCAAAGGACGTGAAAGGAAACGCCGGGTACAGGTGACGCCCGTCGCGCGAGATGCCTTCACGCATGGCGCGCTGAAAAGCGCTGAAGGACCATTGGCCGATGCCGTGCTCAGGATCGGGCGTGAGGTTGGTGGTGTAAATGGTGCCAAACGGCGTGCTCATGGCGCGGCCCCCGGCATTGGCCACGCCGCCGGGTGCCGTATGACAAACCACGCAGTCGCCCACTGCGGCCAGTTGTCGGCCGCGCTCAATCGTCTCTGCGGTGTACAGCGCGCTGGGGCTGTAGTGCACCGGCGCAATGACCGCGCGCCCACCCAACAAGGCCATGGTGGTGCCGATCACACCCGCGAACAAGGCCCCCACGCGCGACCAGCGAGGCAATGACACGGGCCAACGCACGCCTTCGGGCATCAACGGGGTCTGGGGTTGAGTGGCCTTCTCAGGCGGGTTCACTTCAGGTGAAATGGTTTGACTTTGCAGGGCGGCGCGCACGCGCTCGGGCGTGAACGGTGGCTCGCGAAAGCGCACACCTGTGGCATCAAAAATGGCGTTGGCAATGGCTGCCGTGCCCGGTACCGAAGACGACTCCCCTGCCCCCAAAGGCGCTTCGTGTTGCCGCGGCAGCGTCACCACCTCGATCACCGGCACATCGCGGAAATTCAAAATCGGGTAACTACCCCACTCCTGCGTGGCCACCGTGTTTTTACGCGGCTCGATCTGCAGTTCTTCTTTCAGGGCGCGGCTGGTGGTTTGCAGCACATTGCCATGAATCTGCTGCTGCACGCCAGCGGGGTTGATCATCATGCCTGCGTCGTGACCGACCACCACGCGGCTCACATGCACCTCACCCGTGCGGCGATTCACCTCCACATCAGCGACCCAGGCCGCCCAGGCCGCGCCAAAGCCGGGCCATTTGCTGTGCACATAGCGCGCATAGGCCACGCCCTGGCCGCGCAGCACCTCACCGCCCGTGCCTTCCACCGTGTGTTGGCGCGCCGCCGTACGCGGCTGCCAACCCGCACGCTCGGCCGTGGCGGCCAGCAGCTCAGATGCGCGGGGGTCTTGCAGGTACTGCAAGCGAAACTCCACCGGATCGACTCCCGCAGCAGCGGCCAATTCATCGATATAGCTTTCGTGCGCAAACGAGTTGGGCAAGGCTGAGACACCGCGCAACCACGAGGCACGCAAAAGGGGCGCCATGTCGTTCACGCTGACCCGCAGGTTGTCGAAGGCATAGGGTGGCCGCGCGGTGCGGTCGCCCATTTCATAGGCCTGGGCCAAGGGCTCGACGGTGCGGGTGAGCAGCAGGGCCAGGGTGGGCGCGCCGTTGGAGGGGTAGCTGGTTTCAAAATCGTAAGCCGCCACCGTGCCGTCGGCATTCAATCCGCCGCGCACATCCATGAGCTGCGCCGCGCCCTTGGGCTCCCAGGCGTGTTCTTGTTCGCGCGTGAGCTGCACCCGCACCGGCGCGCCCACCGCGCGGGCCAGCAGCGCGGCATCGGCGGCGACATCGTCGGCGCCATTGCGGCCATAGCAGCCGGCGGCTTCCATGCGCACCACGTCAATCACGGTGTCGTTCAAGCTCATCAGCTTGGCCAAGTCCGCGCGCAGCACATGCGGGTTTTGCGTGCCTGCCCAGACGGTTAAATTCGGTGCCCCTGGCACGGCGTCCCCATGCCATTGCGCCAAAGCACAAGACGGTCCGATCGACGCATGCAACTGGTATGGCCAGACATAGGTGCGCGACAAGCGCTGCGCCGCTTGTTCCAGCGCGCCGTCCACATCGCCCTCATCCACCAAGCGGCGTTGGGTTGAGGGGTTGTTGCGCAGCGCTTGTTGTAAGTCGCCCAGGGGCGGCAGACCGGGCCAGTCCTTCCACTGCACGCGCAACTCGCGCATGGCTTGCTCGGCTTGTTCTTCGCGCTCGGCCACCACGCCGACAAAGTCACGAATCACCACCACCGCGCGCACGCCAGGGATGTGCGCAATCGACGACTCGTCCACCGACTCCAGCGTATTGCCAATGAAGTCACCATGGTCCGCCCCGGCATAGGGTGGGCGCACCACGCGCCCATGCAACATGCCGGGCACGCGCATGTCGTGCACATACACCTGCTCGCCCGTGACCTTGGCCGGAATGTCCACCCGATCCACCGACTGGCCGATGACACGGTATTCACTGGCGGCTTTAAGGGGCGTGGCAAGCACCAAAGTCAGCGCCACGTGCTGGCCCGTGAGCAGATCGCCGTAGCGGCACTGGCGCGTTGGGTCAGTTTTGACCGTCACTACACCGCCTTGCACTTGCAGCTCGCTGGGCAAGATGTTCAACTGCTGCGCTGCACGGTCCAACAGCCAGGCACGCGCTTGCGCTGCCGCAGCGCGCAAAGGCGCCGCATGGATTTGCAGCGAAGCACTGGCAATGGTCGCGCCCTGGTTGGGTGCCAGCGTGGTGCTGCCCAGCACCATGTGCACAACGGCCATGGCCACATCCAACTCGTCAGCCACCAATTGCGACAAGGCCGTGCGAATGCCGGTGCCCAGGTCGACATGGCCGTTCAGCGCGGTGACGCTGCCGTCGTCCCACACGGCCAGCAAAATTTCAACGCCCTCCGCCGGATTGCCCGGCACGACCAAGGGCTGGCCTTGGACGGGCGGCGGCGCAGGCGGTGGTTCACGGGTGATGAGCAGCACGCCTTGCGCGGCATGAAAATCAGCGCGGCGTTGTGGTTGCTCGGCGCGCCGCGTCATGCCCTGGACTCCTGCATCCGCTTGGCCGCCAACAGCACTGCCTCCACAATTTCAATGTGGGTGCCGCAGCGGCATAAATTGCCCGACAGTTCGCGGCGCACATCGGCCTCACTGGGGTTGGGCTCGCGGGCCAGCAAGGCTGCAGCCATCATCACCATGCCATTGAGGCAGTAACCGCACTGCGCCGCTTGGGCATCGACAAATGCTTGTTGCACCGGATGCAATTGACCCGTCACGCCGTGCAATGGGGTCAGCCCCTCCAGGGTGGTGATCTCGCGACCGGCCACGCCGTGGGCAGGAATCACACAGGCGCGTGCGGCCACGCCATCGACCCACACGGTGCAAGCGCCGCACTCTCCCAAACCGCAGCCGAACTTGGGGCCATTGAGTTGCAAGTCGTTGCGCAACACCTGCAGCAAATTGGCACGGCCTGCAGCCGGCGGCAGTTCGCGCCGAACTTGATTGACCTGCAAGACCGTTGGGGAATGCATAGCGTGCGCTGATCAGCTCAAGATGAGATCAGTGGACTGAATGCGCTTGACGCCTTTGGCCCGCATTTCTTTCCAGGCTGCAGCCACCGAGCCGTTGATGTCGATACCGCGGCACGCGTCTTCAATCACATAGGTCTCAAAGCCCAGGCGTTTGGCATCGAGTGCGGTCCAGGCGACGCAAAAATCAGTGGCCAACCCCGTCACAAACACCGTGCGAATGCCACGCTGGCGCAGGTAGCCGGCCAAGCCGGTAGCCGTCTTACGGTCGGCCTCTTCAAAGGCGGAGTAGCTGTCCACATGCTTGTGAAAACCCTTGCGCAAAATCACCTGGGCTTGTGGCACTTTGAGGTCTTTGTGCACGGCCGCGTCTTCGCTGCCTTGCACGCAGTGGTCGGGCCACAGCACCTGTTGGCCATAACTCAGCCGGGTGGTTTCAAACGGTTTTTTGCCGGGGTAACTGCTGGCAAATGAGGCATGACCCGGGGTATGCCAGTCTTGCGTGACCACCACGTTTTCAAATGCAGGGGCGATGCGGTTGATCACCGGCACCACCTCTTGGCCGTTGTTCACCGGCAAGGTGCCGCCGGGCACGAAACAGTTTTGCACATCGACCACGATCAACGCCGACTGCCCATTGGCCCGAATGCGCCCCTGGGCAAAGGCGGGAAGCCAAGTCGCAGCGCCAGACAAAGCGGCTGCGGTCTGAAGAAAGTTTCTGCGGGTGTTCAAGCTCATGGGTCACTCCTGGTTGAAAAAAACCTCGCGCCGAAATTCAAACGCTCAGGTAATTGCGCCTGACTTCTTCATTGGCGGCCAATTCGTGCATGGGGGCGTGGTAACGGATCTGACCTTTTTCCAACACATAGGCCCGGTCGGACACCAATTCTGCAAAATGCATGTTTTGCTCAGACAGCAAGATGCTCACGCCCTGGGCTTTGAGCGCCAAAATCATGTGCGCCATCTGCTCCACAATGACCGGCGCTACGCCTTCTGAGGGCTCGTCGAGCAGCACCAAAAACGGGTTGCCCATCAGCGTGCGGGCCACAGTCAGCATTTGCTGCTCGCCGCCGCTCATGTTGCCGCCGGGGCGTTGCGGCATTTCACCCAAGTTCGGAAACAGTTCAAACAAGCGCTCCGGCGTCCAATGCGGCGCCGCCGTGCCATCGGGCCACTGACGCAGGTTTTGCTTGCCCACCTCCAGGTTTTCCATGACGGTGAGGTCGGTGAAAATGCGGCGGTCTTCGGGCACAAAACCCAGGCCGAGTCGGGCCGCGTGGTGCGGCTCGCTGCGCGAGAGGTCATGACCCATGAAAGTCACTTGGCCGCGTCTGCGCGCCAACATGCCGATCAAGGCTTTGAGCGTAGTGGACTTGCCCGCGCCGTTGCGCCCCATGAGCGCCACGACCTCGCCGCGTCGCACTTGCAGGTCCACATCGTACAAAATTTGGGCTGCGCCATACCAAGCGGCCAGGCCCTTGGCTTCAAGCAGGATGTCGGATGCGCTCATGTGGAAGATTTCTCAAAAGTCTTACCGGTGCCGAAATAAACTTCTTGCACCTTGGGGTGATCACGAATTTCCATCGGCTTCCCCTCAGCGATCAAGCGGCCACGGGCCAGCACGATCATGCGGTCGGCATAGGCAAAGACCACGTCCATGCTGTGCTCGGTGAACAGCACCGCCATGCCGCGTTGCACCACCAGCTCTTTGGTCAGCGCCATCAAGTCGTTGCGCTCTTTGGGCGCCATACCGGCGGTGGGTTCGTCCATCAACAGCAGCTTGGGGCTGTTGGCCATGGCCACAGCCAACTCGACGCGCTTGACGTCGCCATAAGCCAAGACGTTGCAGGGCCGGTCGGCCTGGGACTTCATGCCCACCTGGTCCAACAGGGCCAGTGCGTCGCCCCGGCGGTGGTCGGCCGCACGCCGCCACATCGACAGCAACAAGTCGTCATGCGAGAGCAGCGCCATTTGCACGTTTTCCACCACGGTGAGCGAGGCAAAGGTTTCAGCGATCTGAAAGGTACGTCCCACGCCCTGACGCCAAATGGCGCGGGGCTTGCATCCCACCAGCTCTTGACCCTGCAGCAGGATGGAGCCTTGATCGGCGCGCAACTGGCCGTTGACCATATTGAAGGTGGTGGACTTGCCGGCGCCGTTGGGCCCAATCAAGGCCAACAGCTCGCCTGGGGCCAGATCAAAGCTGATGCCGTCCACCGCCTTGACCCCGCCAAAGGACTTGCCCAGATTCTTCACTTGCAAGAGTGCGTTGTTCATGATGCGGCCCCCTCTTGCGGCGAATTTTTGTGGCGCAAGCGCTCCCACAACAACTGCACCGATCCGGCAATGCCTTGCGGAAACAACAACACCAAAATCAAAATCACGGAGCCCAACATGGCGCGCCAGTAATCGGTATTGCGCGCCACCACGTCATGCAACCAAGTGAAGCTGAAGGCCCCCACCACCGGGCCGGCCAAGGTTTGAATACCGCCCAGCAGCACCATGACCAAGCCGTCCACGGATTTGCCCACACTCATGGACTCGGGCGAAATGCTGCCCTTGGAAAAGGCATACAAAGCCCCTGCCAAACCGGCCACGCCCCCCGCCAAAATGAAGGCCAGCCACTGCATGCGCTTGACGTCAATGCCGATCGCATCGGCCCGCAGCACCGAATCGCGCCCGGCGCGCAGCGCATAGCCAAAGGGCGAAAACAACACCCGGCGCAGCCACAGCACACCGGCCATGACCAATGCCAAAGTGAGCCAGTAGTACATGCGCTTGTCGCTGAACAACTCAGACGGCCAAACGCCGGTCAGGCCATTGCTGCCGCCGGTGAAACTGTCCCATTGAAAGGTCACGGCCCAGGTGATCTGGGCAAACGCCAAAGTCAGCATGGCCAGGTATACGCCCGACAAGCGCACAGCAAACCAACCAAACACCAAGGCGCCGAAGGCGGCCACCAAAGGCGCCACCAGCAGTGCCATTTCCATCGACAGCCCCAAGGCACGCACCAACAGCGCCGCGCCATAAGCGCCCAAGCCAAAGTAAGCGGCATGGCCGAAGGAGTGCATGCCCGCCGGCCCCATGATGAAGTGCAGGCTGGCCGCAAACAGGGCCGCAATCAACAAGTCGATCAACAACACCGTGGTGTAAGGCGAACTGGCGGTAAGCCAGGGCATGGCCACCAACACCAGGCCCAGCAACGCTGCTGCCACCAAATAGGCTTTGCTGGCCGGGCGCAGCGGCTCTTCACGCAAACCCATATAACGACTCGGTGCCTGCGGTTTGCCCAGCAAGCCCCAAGGGCGCCACACCAGCACGATGGCCATCACCACAAAGTCGACCACCAAGGTGAGTTTAGAAAACGAAACCGCGACACCGAACACATCGACCATGCCCAACCAAATGCACACGGCCTTGACTTCGGCGATCAGCAAAGCCGCCAAATAAGCGCCTGGAATCGAGCCCATGCCGCCCACCACCACCACCACAAAGGCGGCGCCAATGATGTTCAAATCCATTTCCAAATTCGCGGGTTCACGCGGCAACTGCAAAGCACCCCCCAAACCGGCCAACAGCGCGCCCAGCGCGAACACAGCGGTAAACAGCCAGGCCTGATTGACGCCTAAGGCGCTGACCATCTCGCGGTCTTGCGTGGCCGCCCGCACCAAGGTGCCCAAACGGGTGCGGGTGAGGAGCAACCACAGCAGCGCCAACACCACGGGACCCGCCACAATCAAAAACAAGTCGTAAGTCGGGAATTGCCGCCCCCAAATAGACACCGAACCGGCCAGACCCGGCGCGCGCGGGCCCAGCAACTCTTCAGGTCCCCAAAGCCACAGCATCGCGTCTTTCAAGACCAGCACCAAGGCGAAGGTGGCCAGCAACTGAAACAGTTCAGGCGCTTTGTAAATGCGGCGCAGCAGCAGCATCTCGATCAAGGCCCCCAGCACCCCCACCGCCAGCGCGGCCAGCGCGATCGACGGCCAAAAACCAATGCTGCCGGCCAAGCGGTCCACCACGGTGTAGGCGATGTAGATGCCAGCCATGAAAAAAGAGCCATGCGCAAAATTCACAATGCGCGTGACGCCAAAAATCAGCGACAAACCCGCCGCGACAAAAAACAGCGAAGACGCCGCCGCCAGCCCATTCAAAAGCTGAACGAAAAATCCGGAAAAACTCATGAAGGGATCATTTCGTGAAAAATTCTGACCATGACAACCCCCTTGGAACCAGATCCAAAGGGGTTTGACGTCACAGAGGAGAGAAGTGAAAGTGTCAGTCGGCCGCGCGGGATTTCTTCACTTCAGCCGCTGGCGGCTGGAACTGCGCGCCGTCCAGATAGCGCGCATCGACCATCACGCCTTTGCCATTGTCATTTTTGGTGCGACCCACAAAAGCGCCCATGGTGGACTGGTGGTCTTCAGCGCGGTAAGTGATTTTGCCGAAAGGTGTATCCACCTGCAGGCCAGCAAAGGCCACACGCAACTTTTCAGAGTCGGTACTCTGGGCCTTGGCCACGCCAGCAACGACCGATTTGATCATCACATAGCCCACCACCGAGCCCAGACGCGGATAGTCTTTGAACTTGGCTTGGTACGACTGCAAGAACACTTTGTGTTCGTTTGTGTTGAGCGAACTCCAAGGGTAGCCGGTCACGATCCAACCGTTGGGGGTTTCGTCTTTCAGCGGGTCCAGGTACTCGGGCTCACCGGTCAACATGCTGACCACTTCACGGCCCTGAAATAAACCACGGGTATTGCCTTCGCGCACGAACTTGGACAGGTCGGCACCAAACAAGACGTTGTAGATCGCATCCGGTTTGGCGTCCGCCAGGGCTTGCACCACACTGCCGGCATCGAGTTTGCCCAAGGGCGGGGCCTGCTCGGCCACAAACTCAACGTCGGGTTGCGCCGCTTTGAGCAGGGTCTTGAATGCTGCCGCAGCCGATTGACCGTATTCGTAGTTGGGGTAGACCACAGCCCAGCGCTTTTTCTTCAGCTTGACCGCTTCAGGCACCAGCATGGCCGCTTGCATGTAAGTGCCGGGACGCAAACGGAAGGTGTAGGCGTTGCCACCTTGCCATGTGAGCTTGTCGGTCAAGGGCTCACCGGCCAAGAAAAAGGCTTTCTTTTGTTTGGCAAAGTCTGCCACGGCCAAGCCGGTGTTGGACAAGAAGGTGCCGGTCAGCACGTCAATTTTTTCGCGCGAGATCAACTCTTCGGCCACGCGCACGGCGTCGCCCGGGTTGGCGTTGTCATCGCGGGTGATGAGCTCAAACTTTTTACCCATCAAGCCACCGGTCGCATTGATTTCATCAATGGCCAACTCCATGCCTTTTTTGTAGGGTTCCAAAAATGCGGGCTGGGCTTTGTAGCTGTTGATCTCACCGATCTTGATCGTGTTTTGAGCCTGAGCGGGCAAGGCCGCCCAAGTCAGGACCGTCAGCGCCATGGCGCGACGAAGGGTGTTGACTGTTTTCATGGAGGGTCTCCTGGGGTGGGTTAAAAACGAGAAAAAATAGGCTTGCGTTTCAGCGCAAACCGTCCTGACCTTGAATGTCCTGCACTTGCAAACCGCCAATTCGCGGCAATGGACGACCACTGTCGGTGACGACGACAGCGACCACAATTTCTTGTGCCCGCGGTGCATCGCCGACACGGGCTTCCATGGCATCGAAATGACTGCGCACAAAGGCGGCATCTTTGTGACCCAAGGGCACATCGATGGTCGTGCCCATGCCGCCGCGTTTTTTGGCTGAAGGTACCAAGGCGGCGCCCTTCTCCACCGCCACGCGCAGCGGTGCGCCGAGTTTGGGATGCAAGATGGCAGCCGCATGCTCCAGCTCACCGGCCTCGCCCACGATGGCGGCTTTGCCATAGCTTTGCGCTTGGCCGGGCGCGATGCCTAAAGCTTGAACACATTTTTGGCCCAGCAACGCGCCCAGCTCTTCCCCGATGGCGATCAACTCGTCCAGGTTCTCGCTGTAGCGCCCGGCATAGGGATTGGCGATCACCGCCATGGCCAGGGCACGGCGCGTGGGGGGCGAAACAGGGCGTCCCATCTCTTGGTGGATCTCATCCACTTGCACAATGATTTTTCGAATGTTGGCGCTCATCGCTGATGTCTCCTAGGGTTCTGTGAGGTCAATGGAATTCAGCGCAAGCCGTTCCACTGGCGGATGTCCTCGGCGCGCAAACCGCCCACACGAGCGTGGACACGGTAGCCGGTGGTCATGGCGAGGATAAAGACGATTTCATCGGGTAGCGGCGCACCGGGCACGCGCACCTCCATGGCGTCAAACTGGCCGCGCACATAAGAGGCGTTGATGTTGGTCAGCGGCACGTCCAGCGCGGCGCCGGGCGGCCCCACTTTTTTGGTCGAGGGCACGATAGACAAAGCATTGGCCGATTGACCCGTCGGCTTGTCGTCGACCTTGCCGGCTTTGTAGGCTTCGCGGTCGCCCTTCCAGCCCAGCAACTCGCGCATCGCGTAACCCCCGGGCACGTGCCACAAGGCGCCATGCTCCAACTCGCCATGTTCGCCCACAATCGCACCTTTGCCGTAGGTGGCAATGCGCTCGGCAGGGACATCCATGGCGGCGAGCAAACGGCGCGCCATGTCAATGCCCACATCTTGCAGCGCATCCATCATGGGCAAAATATTCGCTTCATAACGGCCGGCATAAGGATTGGTCAGCACCGCACTGATCGCACCTCGCAGCAAGGGTTTCGCAGGCACGGGGCCGAACTCGTGAAAGATTTCTTCCACTTGGGTAAACACACGTCTTATTTCAATCATTGCATCACCATAAGCATTTATCAGGCCAAAGCCAAGCCCTCGTCTTGAAAAGAACCCGACGCAGTCCTGGACGGCATCGGCAGGGTCAGGGACTGCCCTTGACACACCAAGACTGCCCCTGATAGCCAACCCTCAGCCTGGCATTCTCGCGCACATTGCAAACCGGCTTGCAAGGCTTGCTGCACCATTTCCACAGGCAAGTGAGGGACGTCCACGGTGACGGCCAAGTCACCCAAATCGGTCAAGTCACGCAGGGTTTGGGCCGACTGACGTACGATCCCCACATGCTCCACATTCACCGCATTGGCGATGATGCTGGCCGCCGCGTCGGCTTGCGCTGCGGTGGGGGCCAACACCGTTACGCTGTCGGCAATGCCAAATGAAAAGCTGCGGCCACGCCAACCGCTAGTGGCCACGCCACGCACGGCCATCGTGTGCGTGACATCAAATGCACCATCTAGGCTCAATCCATGCATCCATTCGTGCGCTTGCAAACGTGCCAGGTCGGCATACAAGCCCACGCGGGCAGACTGCCCGGGCGTCAGGTGCAAGGCAATGTCACCGCCATTGTTCACCCAAGCGCGGGCCACGCCGGCTCGCTCATAGCTGCGGATCAGCTCTTGCGCCACGCTGCCCGCCACCGCCGCCATGGGCGTGATGAACTGCTGCGCCGCCCAAGGCAAGCAGGCCTGCCACATGCGACGCGCCACCCCGCCTTGCAAGGGACAAGGGTGCCCCGCCTGCACCGGCAAACGCAGCAACGCCCATTCATCCATCAGTTCTGACAGCAGGGGCACAAACCGCGCCCACGCATGCTCGTGCGCCTCGGCGACCGCCCCTTGATCTTCGGGGCCAAAGGGGTCGGCACCGATCACGATGTCCATGGGGCCATGCTGAAAATGCCAGCGGCCCTCGGACAAGCGTTGACGAGAAGCACTCACGTTGCGCGCCTTAACCCAGCATCGGGGCTTGCCCGAGTGGCCAACTGTTGTCTTGCGGCAACTCGGACCACTGCAGCGCGGTCGGCGCGCCCTCGTTGTGCCAGGCGCCGTGACGCAGAACATCCTCGAGTGAGCGCACATAAGTCATGTGCCCCCCCAGGGCTTGGTAATCCGACAAGCGCATGCTGAACTCAATGGGCGCAATGATGGCCGGTGTCGGCACGGTGCCAAAGCTGTTGTCGGGCATGCGCAACACGTCGGACATCACGGTAATGCCACCACCAGGCCAAACGAAGGCAGGCGCGCCGCCGCAGGTCACATTGACCAGCGCTTGTTTGATGGCGCGGGTCAGCAAAACCGGGTTTTCTGTGACGCCGGCGCGCAAACTGCCGCCGGCACCGCCCAAGAACATCACGCTGCAAAGTGAAGGCTCGCAGTTTTCGCCAATGCGCTCCACGATGGCACGCACCGCGCTCGGCATGTCCTGCAGCACCGGTTGGAGTTGGTCGTCAAGCACATACCAAGCCGCGTGCTCACCCGTGGTGGAAGTCATCAGCAAGCGCAAGCCAGGCCAGACCACCTCTGGGTCCCAGCCCTCGATGATCGACAAAGGATCGGCAATGTCGGTGCCGCCCCAGCCATTGCCAGGATTGGCCACTTGGAAATAACGCCCTGGCGTGGATTTACGCCCCCCCATTTCAATGCCGGAGGGCTTCATGTCCAGGCAGCGGCCCGCTTGGTGCTCGGTCAAAACGCCGGTGATATGGTCGTCCAGCACCACCACCTCGTCCACCAAGCCACAAAACTGGCGCGCAAAAATTCCCACCACCGCAGAGCCGCAACCCACCCGCATGCGCTGCTCTTCGACGCCATTGACGATCGGTGCGCGTCCAGCCTGTATCACCAACTGGGCACCCCCATCGATGGTCAACTCCACCGCTTGTTTGTTACCCAAGGCTTGCATCATGTCGACGGTGACGCGGCCTTCTTTTTTACTGCCCCCTGTCAGGTGGTGCACGCCGCCTAACGACAACATTTGAGAGCCGTATTCAGCGGTGGTGACATGGCCCACCACTTCGCCTTTCATGCGCACATTGGCTTGCTCGGCGCCCAAATAGCGGTCGGTATCGATCTTCACTTTGAAGCTGCAGTAACTGAAGATACCTTCGGTCACCACGGTCACCATGTCCACGCCCTTGACCTGGGACGACACAATAAAGGGCGCGGGCTTGTAGTCAGGGTAGGTGGTGGAGGAGCCCACGCCAGTGACAAACACCTGATCAGCGTGAAGCAGGTCACCATCCCAAGGCGCTGATGCCTGATCGCCGTCACGGGGGGCAAAGGGCACCAACTGGGGTTCATCTTGCTCCATCGTGCGGCGCAGAAACACCACCGGATCCACGCGCACTAACAAGCCGTCGCGGTTGGCGTAACGGTCGCAGGCACCCACGCGTCCCGCTGAGATTTGACACAACACCGGGCAGGCGTTGCATTCAATTTTGGCACCACTCATGCGCTCATTGCGCAGCTTGCCACGCTCCAGCACCTGCGGTGATGCAGGCACCTCGCTGCTGGGCAGCCCATCGGTTTTAGAGTGTTCGGTCATCTCAGGGTCCGTCTATCAAGCTTACCGAAATGCACACTTGCACGCCGGCTTCAATTTGTGTAGCATTCACAAAACAAAAATGTTGTGATCACTACATGAAAACCCAATATAACGCATCCTGTTTTGCCGCGCAACCGTATTTCTCCTAACCCGTGCTGCCGGGGACTGAAGGTCCCTTGCAGCCTTCACCGCGACCTTGAACCATCATGAGTGCTTTTAATGAAGAACGGGTGCTGAGCGTGCACCATTGGACGGACCGTCTGTTCACTTTCACCACCACACGCGACCCCTCGCTGCGCTTTTCCAATGGCCACTTCACCATGATTGGTCTGCGCGTGAACGACAAACCGCTGCTGCGGGCCTACAGCATCGCCAGTCCCAACTACGAAGAGCATCTTGAATTTTTGAGCATCAAGGTCGAGGAAGGACCGCTCACCTCACGCCTGCAACACATCCAAGTGGGTGACACGCTGATCGTGGGCAAGAAGCCCACAGGGACCTTGCTGATCGATTACCTGACGCCGGCCAAGCGCCTGTACTTGCTGTCCACCGGCACAGGGCTGGCACCGTTTTTGAGCATCATTCGCGACCCGGAGACCTATGCCAAATTTGAAAGTGTGGTGGTGGTGCATGGTGTACGGCAAGTCGACGAGTTGGCCTACCACGACCTGATCGTGGACCACTTGCCCCAACATGAGTTCCTGGGCGAGATGATCAGCCAGCAATTGCGCTACTACCCCACAGTCACCCGCGAGACTTACCGCAACATGGGCCGTGTGACGACGCTGATTGAAAATGGCAAACTGTTCAAAGACTTGGGTTTGCCGGCTTTGAGTCAACAGGAAGACCGGGTGATGTTGTGCGGCAGCCCGGGCATGCTCAGTGACCTCAAGCAGATGCTGGAGGCGCAAGGCTTTGTCGAAGGCAATACCAGCACCCCAGGTGATTTTGTGATTGAACGGGCATTCGTCGAAAAATAAACCAGCATGGTCACCGCAGCACGCCAACCCAAACCCCGCCTCGCCAAGCCTGATGGCAAACGCACGGCGGGCGTGCGCGAACACAGTGCACAACAAACACGCGAAAGCATTTTGCGCGCTGCCATCAAAGTGTTTGCCCAGCATGGCTATGACGGCGGCAGTGTGGAAAAAATTTCCCGCTTGGCCAAGTCCTATGACCGCATGATTTACTACTACTTCGGCAGCAAGGAAGGCTTGTTCATCGAAGTGCTGGAAACCATTTACCGGCGCATGAACGATGCCGAAGCCGAGTTGGCTTTGGATGTGAGTCAGCCGCTGGTCGCGCTGGAGCAGGTGGTGCACTTTGTGCTCGACTATTACCGCGCACACCCCGAATTTGTCACGTTGCTCAACACCGAAAACCTGCACAAGGGCAAGCACATCGTCAAATCGCTGCGGGCCAAGGAGTACTCGTCTCCGGCGATTGCGGTGATTGGTGACATTTTGCAATCCGGTGTGGCGCAAGGCCTGTTTCGCGCCGACATCTCTGCACGCGACATCTATTTGCTGATTGCCGCCACCGGCTATTTCTACATGTCCAACCGCCACACCTTGACGGCCTTTTTGGGTGAGAACGTCGACGCCCCACAGGCCGTGGCGCAATGGAAATCTTTTGTCCTTGACACCGTGTTCCGCGTCGTGAACCCGGCCGTCCAACCTGCACATTAAGGAGTTTTATGGCTGACATCGCTACCGCTGGCTCGTCTGGCAAAGTCGCAATCAAGAACATCGGCTTGCTGCTTTCAGGCGACATTGATCAACCCATTTTGCAAGCCGACACCATCGTCGTCGACAACGGCCTGATCACCGCTGTGGGCCGCGAGAAAGATTGCGACCTGGAAGGCGCGCAAACCGTCATTGATGCCCGGCAAACCTGTGTCTGCCCTGGCCTGATCGACAGCCATGTGCATCCGGTGTTTGGTGACTGGACGCCACGTCAAAACCAAATCGGCTGGATCGACTCCACCATGAACGGTGGCGTGACCACCATGGTCTCTGCCGGCGAAGTGCATTTGCCAGGACGCCCCAAAGACATCGTCGGCCTCAAAGCGCTGGCCATCACGGCGCAGCGTGCTTTTGACAATTTTCGCCCTGGTGGCGTGAAGGTGATTGCGGGTGCGCCCATCATCGAAAAAGGCATGACCGAGCAAGACTTCAAAGACCTGGCCGAGGCCGGCGTCAGCTTGCTGGGTGAGGTGGGCCTGGGCTCCGTCAAGGCCGGTTATGAAGCCAAAGAGATGGTGGCCTGGGCGCGCAAATACGGCATTCAGAGCACGATCCACACAGGCGGCCCCTCCATCCCGGGCTCGGGCATGATCGACAAAGACGTGGTGCTGGAAGCCGATGCCGACGTGATCGGCCACATCAACGGCGGCCACACCTCGCTGCCTGAAGCCCATGTGTGCGAGTTGTGCGAAAAGTCTTCACGCGCCATCGAAATCGTGCACAACGGCAATGAGCGTGTCGCCATCGCCGCCGCCAAGGCCGCGCTGGAGCTCAAATGCCCGCACCGCGTGATCCTCGGCACCGACGGGCCTGCGGGTTCGGGCGTGCAACCGCTGGGCATGCTGCGCATGGTGGCGCTGTTGTCGAGCTTGGCCAACATCCCCGCCGAGTTGGTGTTTTGCTTTGCCACGGGCAACACAGCGCGCATTCGCAAGCTCAACTGCGGCCTGATCGAAGTTGGACGCGCTGCCGACTTTGTCTTCATGGACCGCGCCCAGCACACGGCGGGAAAAACGCTGCTGGAGAGCGTGCAACTGGGCGACATTCCCGGCGTGGGCATGGTCATGATCGACGGCATCGTGCGCTGTGGCCGCAGCCGCAACACGCCGCCGGCCACAGAAATTCCAGTCGTCCTCAGCGGTCACTGAAGCCCGTAACATCTCCCGCGATTCGGCAAGCCATGAGGCAACGTGCTTTCAGGTCATCCTGATTTAGGCAGTGCCACCCATTGCCCAGCCAGCGGGTGGATGGCAATGCGGTGATCAAACACCGCCTCAATGGCGCGCTGCGTGGCTTCGTCCGCACAAGCGCCGTGGTGCACGATCTGCCCGGCCTGCATCACCACCAGGTCGTCGGCATGCAGCGCCATGCCAATCTCGTGCAGCACGCTGACCACCGTGGTGCCTTGGGCCAGCAGGCAATGCACTTGCTCAAGCCAGTCCACTTGGTGCGGCGGATCCAAATTCGCCAAGGGTTCGTCCATCAACATGATGCGCGCGTTCACCGCCAAGGCCCGCGCCAACAACACGCGCTGACGCTCGCCGCCAGACAATTGCCCCAGCGCACGTTCACGCCAATCCCAGGCTTGCGTGGCCTTGAGTGCGGCCTCGACCATGGCATGGTCTTGCGCCGTGGGTGCGGCCAGCCAGTCCTGGTGCGGCAAGCGGCCGAGCATGGCCACGTCCCACACGCGCAAATCGTCAGAGGCCGACTCGCCCTGCCCCAGCCATGAAAGCTGCCGGGCGCGCTCGCGCCGATCGATGGCCGCCAAAGCTTGGCCCAGCCAATGCACCTGGCCTGAAAGCTGTTGCGAAGGCGGCAGCAAGCCCGCCAAGGCCTTGAGCAAGGTGGACTTGCCAGCTCCGTTGGGGCCCACGATGCATGTCCAACGACCAGCCGCAATCGTCAGGTCAATACCATGCAAAACTTCTTGCTCACCCAGGCGCACTCGCAGTGCGTGGACCTGCAATGCGGCCTTCATGCGCGGGCTCCGGTCGAGGTCATGCGCGACATGCGCCACAGCAAATAGCCACCGCCGAGTACGGCAGTGAGCACACCCACAGGCATTTCTTGCGGTGCCATCAAGCCACGCGCCAGCAGGTCGGCCAGCAACAGCAGCAGCCCACCGGCCAGCGCCGACAACAGCACCGACCAGCCATGGGTAGCGCGCACCACCGCACGCACCAGGTGCGGTGCGGCCAAGCCGACAAAGGCAATCAAACCCATTTGCGCCACGGCCGTGCCAGTGGCCAAAGCCATCACACCCACCAGCAGCATGCGCGCAGGCGCCAAGGGCACACCCAGACTGAGCGCGGTGTTTTCACCCAAAGTCAAGGCGTCCAGTACGCGGGCCATGCTCAAAGCCAATGCCACGCACAACACCAACACAGCGCACATCAGCACGCAAGCGGTCCAGCCGACAAAGCCCGTCGAGCCCAACATGAAACCCTGCATGCCTTGCCAAACCTCAGGCCGCCACAAAGTCATAAACGAGGTGATGGCACCCAGCACCACGCCCACAATCACACCGGCCAGCAGCAAGCGCAGAGTTTGCTGGACGCCGCGCGCCAACAGCAAAGTGAGCAACACCGCCAACACCGCGCCCCCAAAAGCCGCACCGGTCAGCCCCAAGCGCACCCACCAGCCCATGGCCAAGGTGCTGCCACCAAACAAGCTCAGATAGATGGCCACACCTAACGATGCGCCCGAGGCACTGCCCAGCAAATACGGGTCCGCCAGCGGGTTGCGAAACAGCCCCTGTGCCAAAGCACCGGCCAAGCCCAACAAGGCCCCGCCCGCCCAAGCGCCGAGCGAGCGCGGCAGACGGATGTCCCACACAATTTGCCAGGACACCGGATCGTGCAGGGCTTGCCACCAAGGCTCCCAGCCGGTGCTGCCCATGGCGCCGCCCAAGGCCACGCCCGCTGCGCCAAAGAACGCCAGCAACAAGCTGAGCAACCAGGGGCTCAACGACTTTGTCATGGTTTGCCGCCTTGGCTGCGCGCAATGCATTGCGCCATCAAGCGCGCGCCTTCGGCCATGCGTGGGCCTGCACGCACCAGCATGTCGGATTCGTCGGTGTTAAAGACGCACACTTGCTCAGACTGAATCACCTTGAGCTGCGACCAACCCGGGCGCTGCAGCATGCTGGCCCGGCTGCTGTCGCCCGCCATGATGATGTCGGGCTGCGCACGCACCACAAACTCAGGATTGATTTTGGGGAACGGCCCCAAACTGCCCGGCAAGATGTTGCGCAAGCCCATGCGTGTGAGGGTCTCGCCAATGAAAGACGACTCGCTGGCGCCGTAAGGTGCGGGGCTGACTTCGACATAGACTTTTTGGCCCCTGGCTTGCGGGGGCAACGACTGCGCCGCAGCCAGAACGCCGGCATTGATCTCGCGCCACAAACGCTCGCTCTCAGAGGCCGGCACGCCCAAGACCTGCGCCAAGGTGTTGATCACGCGTTGTAAATCGGCATGGGTACGAGGTTCTAGCGCCAGCACGGTGATGCCCAAGGCTTGCAGCCGCTCCGCGCCGCGCGCGGAAGTGGCCATCAGCACCAGGTCGGGTCGCTGCGCCACCACACGCTCCATGTTCGGGTCCAGCCCACCGCCCAAGCGGGGCAGTTGGCGCACGGAGGCAGGCCAGTTGGAATAACGGTCCAGCCCCACCAATTTGCGGCACTGCCCAAGTGCACACACAGTTTCGGTGAGCGAGGGCAACAAACTCACGATGCGCGCAGGCGCTTGGCTAAAACTGACCTCTTGCTGGCGATCGTCAAGCACAGTGACGGCTTGAGCCAGGCCCGTGCACAGCACTAAAAACAGCCACGCCAAGCCGCACGCCTTAAGCATGCTCGGCCTCCCACTGCGCCATGATGCGGTGCAACTGGGCCACGCCATCGGTCAGCGCCGCTGGGCCGGGTTGCAAAATGTCGGCGGACTTGATTTCAAAAATCTGCCCCGTACGCACAGCCGGCACGTCTTGCCAGCCTGGTCTGGCCGCCACGGTGTCTGGTCGAAATTTCTTGCCGCACCACGAGCCAATGATGATGTCGGGGGCGCGGTCCACAATGCTCTGACCATCGGCAATGATGCGGTCCTTGCCCATGGGCATCACGGCCAGTTCAGGAAAAATGTCGTCGCCACCGGCAATGCCCATCAGCTCCGACACCCAGCGAATGCCGCTGATGTGCGGCGTATCCCATTCTTCAAAAAACACTTGGGGTCGGCGCTTGAAACTCGCCGCTTTCAGGCGGATGGCGTCAAGTTCTGCGCGCCAGGTCTGCAGCAGAGCCAGTCCCGCTTCGGCCTGACCCACCATGGCAGCGACTTGGTACAGCATGGCAAAAATCTCATCCACGCTGCGCTGATTGAAGATGGTGACCTGCACGCCGGCACGAATCAACAAGGCGGCAATGTCGGCCTGCAGATCAGAAAAGCCAAACACACAGTCAGGCTGCAAGGCCAAGATCTTGTCGATCTTGGCCGTCAAAAACGCACTGACCTTGGGCTTTTCCAAACGCGCACGGCGCGGGCGCACCGTGTAGCCCGAAATGCCCACAATGCGCTGCTCTTGGCCCAACAGGTAGAGCCACTCGGTTGCCTCTTCGGTGAGGCAAACGATGCGTTGGGGGCCAAGGGCAAGCGGGGTCATTACTGAGGACTGTATTGCAAAGTCGCAAACAAGCCGCGGCCCGGGGTGTTGTAGCCATAGGCCAGTTGATACTGCTTGTCGAAGACATTCTCCAATCGCACACGCGCAGTCCAGCGCTCATCGATCTTTCGACTCGCATACAAGGACCATACAGAATATCCGCCCAACATGGTGGACGAATAGGGGCTGTCTTTGCGTTCACCAGCTGCATACAATTTGGCACCGATATCGTAGCCAGCCACAGGGCGAGAAATATCGACAGAGCCATAAGTCTTGGCTCGGCGGGCCTGCGGCATGGCCAAAGTCACGTTCCGCGGATCTTGATCGACCATGGACGCTTTGATGTTGTTACCCATCCACTGCGATCGCAACGTGGCTTCTAGACCTTTGTTTTCGGTTTGACCGATGTTCACTGCACGGTAGTTTGTGTCGTAATCAATCGCATCACGCGTATCTGTCTGGAAATAAACCAAACGGGCCAGTGCGTCACCCGCGGCATAGCTCGCACCCACTTCTTTGGATGCATAGTTTTCAGATTTAACCTGCGTATTGGTCGAAATTTCATAGGCTGTAGGCGCACGAAAACCGGTGGAGACAGTCGCCGTCAAACGCCAAGCTGGGGTCAATGTATAACCCAACCCCAGCAGACCAGAGTTGATGGTTTGCTCACTGCTGACAACGCCATAGTCGTCCGTCCGGTTCAATTGAATTTGATCGCGGCGCGCATTGACCTGGAAGGTCCATCGGTCCATTTTTTCTGTCAAACCTGCGTAATAGCCCAAGCCTTCACGGCGCATGCCATAACCATAATCGCCACTGGCGCTGTAGCGGTCGGTGGACTTGTCTACGCCAAAACTCAAACTGGACTGAGTCCGCGCTTGGAAAGTATTGAACCATCTCAGCGCATCTTGCGTCCCCTTCAGCGTTCCGTCATTGAGCACAATGCCATTTCTTTTGTTTTCGTAACCCAAGGAAGCGTGTGCAAAATCCAGCGTAGACAGCCATTGATCCGTGACGGCTTTCCTAACGTACAAGGTGGCTTGGTCATTGTGGCTGTTCAACAGATTGATGTCACTGGACTGGTCGCCAGCATAGGCAGACCCACTGTCAAAGTTGGCCTTGGCTCGGCTCGATTGCAGACGCAAGCCCATATTGAGATCTGCATCCACTTTTTTGTCTAACTTGGCTGAGATGTATTCGTTGCTGTAACCGTCGTTGTCGGGGTTGACTCGTGCATTCATCATGGGGTTCATCGCAGAAAAACTGTCGCTGCCCTTGCGACCACCTTGAACGTTAAAGCTCAGGTCATTGACCGTGCCACCCACACCCGCATGGGTACCGTAGGTATTACGCGACCCCAGAGTGACCGAGCCATAGGCGGCGGGATCACCCTTTCCTTGGCGAGTCCAAATATTGATCACACCGCCTACAGCGGCATCACCGTACAAGGCACTGGCATTGCCTCGCAAAATTTCAATGCGCTCAATTTGCGCCAAGGGCATGTCGGTGACTTGCAATGCACCGATACCATCAACTTGAGAACGAACCCCATCAATCAGCAGCACCACGTTGATGCTGTTTTGCCCTCGTAAGAAGAAAGAAGTGGTGCTGCCCGGCCCCCCATTGCGACCGAACTCAAACCCCGCTTCGCCTTGCAACAGATCAGCCAAGCTGGGCGCTTGAGATTTCTCAATGTCCTGCCGTGTGATCACGGACACCGAACTCAAGACCTCAGACAGGGGTTGCTCCAAACGCGTCGCTGAGATGACCACGGGATTGAGTTCAAGTGAATGGGCTTGCCCAACAAGCAGTGACAAGGCAAGAAAAGACAACGTGGGCGCAAAGCCACGCGCAGGAACCAAACTAATTTTCATGAAAACTAACAAGTTGTGTGTCCTCACCGCCTTCCCCGACAGTGCATGGACGTTCAAGCAGTGCGATTTCAGACGCACCGCCACCTTGTTGGCCGGTATCCGGGCTGACGGAGACTACCTCTGTCGCCTTCCCAGTCGCTTGTTCAAGGCGACCAGTGGCTTGTTGACAGAGACGGAACTTGAGGCAAGTTCGTCCGTTTGACCGTTGCGGGGGCAGCGCAGGTGGGGTGTTGTCGAGCGAGCGACGCGACCCTCCTGCTTCCCGTTGAACTGCGGCATGTGAACCACGCCGCGAGCACCAACAAAGCGCATTGTAAGTTTGAAACTGTCTTCAACCCTACAATACAGGGATTCACTTTTTGTCGGCCATGACAAACCACCACACCATCGACCAGATTGCGGAACGTGTAGAGCACTTGCTGCTGCGCCACGAAGAGCTGACACGCACCAATGAGTTGCTGCGTCAGCAAGTCTCCGCTTTGTCCCAAGAACGCGATTTACTCAAGTCCCGACTGGCGGCTGCCCGCGCGCGGGTTGACAGCCTGATCGAGCGTTTGCCCGCCACACCTGCCCAGGACGCCGCGCCATGAGTTCAAAGCAATTGGAAGTCCAAATCATGGGTCAAAGCTACCTGCTGGGTTGCCCAGAAGGCGGCGAGCCCCAGTTGTTGGCTGCAGTCAGCAAGGTGGATGCAGCCATGTGCAAGATTCGCGACGCCGGCAAAATCAAGGCCCGCGACCGGATTGCAGTTTTGGCGGCGCTGAACTTGGCCTTTGACGCCAACGAAGCGACGGCGGCCGTCGTTTTGCCCCCTACGCTCACCCCAGCCAGTTCCCAAGGGCCTTTGTCAGATGCTGCCTCAGACCGCCTGACCCAGTTGCTGCAACGCCTTGACCAGGCCCTGGGTCGCGACGGCCAGTTGATTTAAGCGACAGCCCCTCAGGCCTCATTTGGCCTACAATCGGCCCGGTCTGCAGTGCATGCCGGGCTTTATATTTCCTTGAACCAATGCTCCACGAGCTCGGGCTTGGTACATTGACTGGTGAGCGTGATCATCTCGCGTTAGATGAACCCAACGTCAGTCTGCCCTCGCCCACCTGAACCCCCGGTTCAGGATGAGGGTCCGGTGGCACTGCAGACACCTTTCGTTAGCCCCGCTCCTGATTGCGCCCCATGACTTTTGACCCCACCTTGATTCTTGAGCTCGCTGTTTTGGGCGTGGCCACTGGTTTTTTAGCGGGGTTGCTGGGCATTGGCGGTGGGATGGTGATGGTGCCGTTTTTGACCTACCTGCTGGGCAAACAAGGCGTCTCTCCCGACTTGGCCGTCAAAATGGCCATTGCCACGTCCATGGCGACCATTATCTTCACCTCGATCTCCAGCGTGCGCGCGCACCACAAGCGCGGCGCGGTGCGCTGGCCTTTGGTCAAAGGCCTGGCCCCCGGCATTGTGCTGGGCAGCCTGATTGGTAGCCTGGGCGTGTTTGCATTCCTTAAAGGCTCGTTTTTGGCCTTGTTCTTCGCCGCCTTTGTGAGCTTTTCGGCAACCCAAATGTTTTTGGACAAAAAACCAGCCCCCACACGCCAAGTCCCCGGCACAGCCGGTTTGTTGGGCGCGGGCGGCTTCATTGGCTTTTTGTCAGGCTTGGTGGGCGCGGGTGGCGGCTTTGTCTCGGTGCCCTTCATGACCTGGTGCAATGTGGCGATCCACAACGCCGTGGCGACCAGCGCCGCCTTGGGCTTTCCGATTGCTTTGGCCAACGTGGTGGGTTACATCATCAGCGGCCAAAACCTCCCCAACTTGCCCGAATACTCGTTCGGCTACCTGTGGCTGCCCGCCTTGGTGGTGATCGCCAGCTGCAGCGTCTTCGTGGCCCCGCTGGGCGCTAGCGCCGCACACCGCCTCCCGGTTAAACAACTCAAGCGCGTGTTCGCCAGTATTTTGTACGTGCTCGCGGCTTATATGCTCTATAAGGGTTTGAGCGCCTAAACCATTAGTTCAGCATGCTCGGCCACTTGGACATTACAGAACCACCACCGGCGTGATGCACCAAGGCGCTTGATCGTGCATCAGGCCCATCCACAAAGCCCAGGCTGAGATCACGACCAAGGCCAAGCCTGCAATCCGAATACCCCAGCTGCCGTCACCCAGGTTTTTGAGTTGCAGCAGCAGCCATGGCCCCGCCCACAAACTCACACTGCTGCCCAGCGCAAACAAGGCCATGGTCAAGGCGCCCTCGACCACGTTACCGGTCAGCGCGGCGACCATCAGGGCCGAATACAGCAAACCGCAGGGCATCAGCGACCACAGGGCGCCAATCACCACCGGCGTACCCTGTCCGAAACGGCCGCCCCAGGCCCTTACACGCCGCCAAAGGCTTTGCGCCGCAGCGTCCAGCCACATCGGCTGGCGGCCTTGCCACAACAGCAAACAGCCCAGCACCAGTGCGGCCACATGCAGCAAAGACCATAAAGGTCGAATCGCGGCTGACTGCACCGTGAGCCAACCCAAAGCGCTGACGCTGGCGGCGGCCATCGCCCCCACCAAGCTGTAGCCCGCTAATCGCCCGATTTGAAAACCCAGCATCGAGCGCGAAGCCCCCACGCCGCCGGCTTGACCTATGCCTGCACAGGCTGCGCCGCACATGGCCACGCAATGCGGACCCCCGGCCAAGCCCATGAGCAAAGCCGTTACGGCCAGTGAACTGGACATTTAAAAACTCAGATGATTTTGGAAAAACGCGTCCGGTTGGCGTCGGCCTGCAGATAGCGGTCAAACGACATGGCCACGCCACGCACAAAGAACCAGCCCATCGCTGTGACGGAGATCCCTGTGTCTGACAACTCTACCAGTCCTTGCGTTTGCATGTCGGCCAAACGGCCCAGCTCCACCTTGAAATAGGTCTTGAAATCAATCAACCAAGCCAGATTGATGGACTCATACTGCAATTGACCTTGGCACATCAACGCCATGATCACCGCGCGGCGAATCAGATCGTCCCGGCTCAAGGCCAGACCACGGACCACGGGCAATTGACCTTGGTCGAGCAAATCGCAGTACTCGCTCATGGTCTTGGCATTTTGGCTGTAGGTGGTGCCCACCCGGCCAATGGCAGAGACGCCCAGGGCAATCAGATCGCAATCAGGTTGGGTGCTGTAGCCCTGGAAATTGCGGTGCAATCGGCCCTGTCGCTTGGCTACCGCCAAAGCATCGTCAGGCAGCGCAAAGTGGTCCATGCCCACATACACATAGCCTGCGTTTTGCAAAGCAGCCAAAGACTGGGCGAGCATGCTGACTTTGTCGCCCGGCATGGGCAAATCTGCGGCATGAATGCGCCGTTGAGGCTTGAACCGTGCTGGCAAATGCGCATAGGCATACAAGGCGATCCGATCCGGGCGCAGTTCGTTGATCTGCGCCAAAGTGCGCTCAAACGAGGCCGGGGTTTGCTTGGGCAAGCCATAAATCAAATCGACATTGATGGATTCAAAACCGATCTTGCGGGCCTCGGCCACCAAATTAAACACCTGCTCTGCAGGCTGAATGCGATGTACAGCCGCCTGCACCTCAGGGTCAAAATCTTGCACGCCAAAGCTCAGACGATTGAATCCCAATTGAGCCAGAAAGGCCAAGCGTTGGGCATCCACGGTGCGGGGGTCGACTTCAATGGAATATTCGCCACCGGGCACAATCTGGAAGTTGCGTTTGAGCATCTCCATCAAAGTGACCAACTCGGCATCTTTGAGGAAGGTTGGCGTGCCACCGCCTAAATGCAACTGACTGACGGATTGCCCCACACCCAAATGCTCAATATGCATAGCCACTTCACGCGTCAAATAATCCAAATAGGCGCTTGCCCGCTCAGGGTGCTTGGTGATGATTTTGTTGCAAGCGCAGTAGTAGCACAGTGACTCGCAAAATGGAATGTGCACATACAAGCTCAAGGGCTTGGCGAGCGAGGCCAAAGCGCCTCTGCGTTGCTCCAAGGCCTGGATGTAATCGGCCGTGGTGAAAGCTTCTACAAAACGGTCCGCAGTCGGGTAAGAGGTGTATCGAGGCCCCGGTATATCAAAACGGGTCAGTAATTCGGGCGTCATCAGCGTCATGCACTGCTTTCCTATTGTGTGTGTTAGCGCACTTACACTTTGCCTGAGCTATCTAGAATCAACTTGATGCAAATCAAATTAAAGCCATTCAGCACCTGCTTTAGCTCAATCCCTCTTTGAATTTAATGTGCTCCTGCCCTTCAAGGAATTAGAATTACATGACTTCAATCAATTCGCACGCCCTACCCCAAGGTAATCACATGAACTTGCATTCGATCAAAGTGGCCTGCTCCAGCTGCAATATGCGAGAGCTGTGCATGCCCCAGGGTTTGAGCGATCAAGAATTGCAGCGAATTGACGACATGATTGGTGTACGGCGTAAAGTCAAACGCAACGAAATGCTGTTCAGAAACGGCGAGCGTTTCAACGCCTTGTACGCCATTCGCACCGGATTTTTCAAAACCAGCGTGGCCACTGAAGATGGCCGCGATCAAGTCACTGGCTTTCAGATGGCTGGCGAGATCATGGGGCTGGACGGCATCGTGAGCGACTTTCACTCATGCGATGCGATTGCACTGGAAGACGCTGAAGTGTGTGTCATGCCTTTCGACAAAATTGAGTCTTTGTCGCGTGAGGTCACTTCACTCCAACACCATGTTCACAAAATCATGAGTCGCGAAATTGTGCGTGAACACGGTGTGATGCTGTTGCTCGGCAGCATGCGGGCTGAAGAGCGCTTGGCCGCCTTTTTGTTGAATTTGGTACAGCGCCTGCATGCGCGTGGATTCTCTCAAACTGAACTGGTGTTGCGCATGACCCGCGAAGAAATTGGCAGTTATTTGGGTCTCAAACTGGAAACCGTCAGCCGCACCTTCTCCAAGTTTGTGGAAGAAGGCATCGTGGAGGTCAAGCAACGGCATGTCCGCATCGTGAATGCAGATGCGTTGCAACAACTGGTGAACAACCAAGTCGCCTGCCACTGACCTGCGCTCGTGCACGCAGCGTCAGACTGGCAACTCAGCCACAGTGGCCTCGCGCGCAGTCTGCAGGCCGTTCA
This sequence comes from uncultured Burkholderiales bacterium, assembly GCA_903916355.1. GTDB lineage: Bacteria > Pseudomonadota > Gammaproteobacteria > Burkholderiales > Burkholderiaceae_C > Limnohabitans_A. The sequence goes on from CAIWWN010000076.1 coordinate 30,499, forward strand.
TCCTCAGGAACGGGGCATCGATTCACCTCAAACGGGGAAGCCGAGAGCAAGGTGGTCAACCCGCTCGAGACCATCGTTAAAAACCAAAATGCAAAAAATGCCAAGGTGTAAACCCCTTGGCGTGACACGGGCAAGGTGGAGCCAAACCAATGCAAATCTGCGGGGTCGACGCAGGCGAACACCAAGACCTCCAACATGCCGGCGACCAAAAAGGCAGGCCAGGCAATCCACATCATTCTTTGAGCCCGCATTGTGTATTTCATCCATGGTCTCCGCTGGGGTTGGGGGCGATTAAATTCTTGCAGGTCAAGGTTTGCCGGACTGCACATCGGGTGTCACGGGTTTCACCGGAACCACGCCTGTGGCCGCATGGTTGCGCGCCAACATCGCCGGGGCCATATTGGCATTGCCCTGGGCGCCCTGCTGCGATGGCGGCGAGGGTTCGGCTTCGAGCACGATATTTGGCGAACTGATGGCCAAATACAAAGTGATGAAGCTGGCCACCACCACCACAGCAGGTCCGGCAATCACCATCCACACATGCGCAAATGACCACCACGGCGCGGGTTGGGTTGAAGTCAAATGAGAACTGGCTGACATTTTCAATTTCCTTTCAAGATGCAAGTCATCTGGCTTTAGCTTGGTACCAAAAAGACCGATTTTTCAACAATGGTTTCAGCGGGTGAGCTTGAGCTGATGCTGAAATGAATGGGGTGCGAGCCCGCAGGCGCCGCATCGTAAGGCACTTGCAACCGCACCGACACCCAAACGGATTCGGTGGAAGCCACCGTCACCTGGGCATCGGTATCCATTTGCAAACCAGGCAATCCTTCGGCCGAAATGGTAAAGCGCTGCGCCTCTTCGGCCGCGTTCATGATTTGCAAGCGGTAGTTATTTTCAATCTTGCCACCAGCCACGATGCGGGCCAAGGAGGCGCGGTCGCGCACCACATCCACCTTGAAGGGCGTGCGCACCGCCAAACTGATTCCCACAGCCACAATGATGGACAACAGCAGGCCGGTGTAAAGCAACACGCGTGGCCTGAAAATATTGCGTACCACCTGCGCATGGCTCCAGCCCTGCTTCATGGCGTGCTGGGTCGAGTATTTGACCAAGCCGCGGGGGTAGCCCATTTTGTCCATGACCGTGTCGCACACGTCGGCGCAAGCGCCGCAGCCGATGCATTCGTATTGCAAGCCCTTGCGGATGTCGATGCCGGTTGGGCAGACCTGCACGCACAAAGTGCAATCGACACAAGCGCCCAAATTCAAAGTGGCCATATCGGCTTTTTTGCTACGGGCACCACGGGGTTCGCCGCGCGCTTCGTCGTAGGTCACGATCAAAGTGTCTTTGTCAAACATGGCACTTTGAAAGCGCGCATAGGGGCACATGTATTTGCACACCTGCTCGCGCATGAAGCCAGCATTGCCGTAGGTGGCAAAGCCATAAAAGAACACCCAGAAGACTTCCCAAGACGACATGCGACCCAAGAAAAACTCCATGCCCAACTCGCGAATGGGGGTGAAGTAGCCCACGAAGGTGAAGCCCGTCCACATCGACAAACTGATCCACAAAAAATGTTTGTACCATTTTTTGACCAGTTTCTCGATTGACATGGACTCGCCATCCAGCCGTATGCGCGAGCTGCGGTCGCCTTCGACCTTGCGCTCGATCCACATGAAAATTTCACTGTAAACGGTTTGTGGGCAAGCATAGCCACACCACAAACGCCCAGCCACAGCGGTGAATAAAAACAAAGCCAGCGCGGAAATGACCAACAGCGCGGTCAGGTAAATGAAGTCTTGCGGATACAAGACAATGCCAAAAATATAAAAACGGCGCGCGCCCAAGTCAAACAACACCGCTTGACGCTGACCCCATTCAAACCAGGGCAAGCCATAAAAAACCAGTTGAGTGATCACCACCATCACCCAGCGCCACCGCGCAAACAAGCCGGTGACACTGCGGGGATATATTTTTTGGTGCGCTACATACAGTGATGTCACCTCCCTTGAGTCATCCGCATCCCCCTCGATGGCCAAAGCCACAGGGAGAATGGGGATGATTTTGGGTGAAGATTCGCGTTCGTTTTTCAAACTTTTTCAATCCCACAAACACGTCAAATCACTTGGCGACCGGCGCGGGTGCTGCTGCACCGCCTTTGTTGGACAAGCCCCAGACATAAGAGGCCAACACGTGAATCTGGCTCTCAGTCAACTTGCCCGCCTGTGCAGGCATTTGGTTGATTTTGCCGTTGTTGATGCGGTCCACAATGGCAGCCTCGCCCCAACCGTGCAACCAAATGTCATCCGTCAGATTCGGTGCGCCCAAAGCCTGGTTGCCTTTGCCGTCCATGCCATGGCAAGCCGCGCAAACACCGAACTTGGACTTACCCAAAGAAGCACGCAGCGAATCGTGTGGACTGCCTGACAGGCTGAGCACATAGTGCGCCACGTTGCGCACATCGTCTGGCGTGCCCACAGCGGCGGCCATGGGCGGCATTTGACCGATACGGCCCATCGTCAAGGTTTCTTTGATTTTGTCGGGTGTGCCGCCGTGCAGCCAATCGGCATCGGTCAAGTTGGGAAACCCTTTGCTGCCGCGCGCGTCAGAACCGTGGCACTGGGCACAGTTGTTCATGAACAAACGGTCGCCAATGGCCATGGCTTGCGGGTCCTTGGCCACGTCTTCAGGCGGCATGCCCGAAAACCGTGCGTATAAAGGCTCAACTTCCTTGTTGCCTTTGGCCACTTCGGCCTCGTATTGACCTGCCGATGTCCAGCCCAGTTTGCCTGCTGAACTGCCCAGGCCGGGGTACAGCACCAGGTAAAGCAAAGCAAACACAATGGTGATGATGAACAAGCCCACCCACCAGCGCGGCAGCGGGTTGTTCATCTCGCGCAGGTCACCGTCCCACACGTGGCCAGTGGTGTTGTCGTTGGCGGTCATGGCCTTGGCTTTGCCACTGAACCACAACAGCAACAAGCAGGCAAAGATGCCGACCAGCGCAATGCCAGTCACATACAACGACCAGAAATTGCTTGTGAAGTCACTCATTTCGATTCCTTTATTTTCATATCGCGCGACGACCTCAGTCGTCTTGGCGGAAGGGCAGTTGGGCGGCTTCTTCAAACGCCGCTTGATTGCGACGCGACCAAGCCCAGGCCAC
>CAIWWN010000077.1 GCA_903916355.1 uncultured Burkholderiales bacterium
AGATAGGGTAGCAACAGGATGAGCATGTCGCGGTAGCTTTTTTGGGTATTGATGGCAAGGTTGCGTTCGGCCACCAGATGTTCGATCAGGAACCGACGGACCCAAGGACCCAACATGGATGATTTATTCATGGTGCTTCTCCAATGCGTAGGCCTCGAAACGCTTGCTCGCTTCGTTTAAAAGATCGGGCGTCAGTGTTAGGTAACGCTGGGTGGACGCTAGATCGATGTGACCGAGATAGGTGGAGAGTTGCGGCAATAGAAGCTGCAAATCCGCGCCGCAACGATACCAGTCGATCAGCCGGTGCACCGCCCCCGAATGGCGAAGGTCATGCAATCGAGGCTGACAGGTCGGCCCTCCCTCGCGCCGGACATTTGCCAGGATGCGCTGCCGCTGAAAGGCGCGGTGGACAACTGATTGGTTTAATGGACGGCCATCGCGGAAGCAAAAAAATGGAGCGTCGGGCTCTTTGTCAAAGACTTGGTTGCGTTGCCGGGCGTAGAGCTGCATCGCGCCGTTCAGATCTGCTCCCATCGGGATCAGCCTCGACTTGTAAAATTTGCTCTCCCGGATATGCAGAACGGCATCGTCGAGGTCAACGTCTTGCATGGTCAGCCGTAAGGCTTCGCCATGCCGAAGGCACGCGCCGTACAAGATCAGGATAAGTGCGCGCAAAACATATGCCTCCAGCTTGACTCGCGAATTGCAGGCCGCTGCCGCGACGTCAAGCAGGCGCTTAAGTTCTTCCTTCGAGTAGATATAAGGCGCCAGAGGCGGTGGCAATTTTGGAGAGTAGCGCGGAAGCGGAGAACCCGTGATATGGCCGCGCGTGAGAGCGAAGCGAAAGAAGCAGTCAAGTACCGACTTTCTTTTACCCCAATGGTTCGTCAGCGGTCTATTGCCGGTCAGAAAGTCATGCACCTGTTCAACCGTGACGGATCTCACATCAATGTTGCTATCAAGGCGCCGGCAGAACGCGGCAAGCGTTGCCGCCGAAGAGTCAAAGCGCATGCCCAGTGCCCGTTTGTGGCTCACGTATTGGGCAACAAGTTCGGAGAGTTTCATAGCAGACTCCCCAAATCGATTTCGGCTGCCCGCCGCAGTCCTGTCAGATCAACTTTCGCATAGACTCGCGTCGACGAAGCGCTACGATGACCGAGATGGTCGCCGATTTCCTTCAGGACAAAACCAGCGTCAAGCAGATGCCGGGCGTTGGCGTGCCTTAAACAATGGGCGCCGCACCGTGGGACGTCAATGCCAAGCATCGCGAGACGATCACGGACTATGCCGCTTACGCGTGCGGGTGACAGTGGACGGATCGGCGCCTCGACTGAAAGGAACAATTCGCGATGGGCGCTTTGTGGTCGTGCTTCCTTCAGGTAGCGCAGGATCGCTGTTCCGACGCTTGCCACTAGCGGATATTGCTGGGTGCAACGTTGCTTTGGCCGCGTGACATGAAGGATCTCGCCGTTCCAGTCCAAATCCTCCAGACGTAGGCGTGCCACCTCGCCGCGTCGCAGTCCGTAGACAGCCAGAAGCAGGACCACCGCGCGGTCGCGCAGATCAATCGTGCGGTCTCCGTCAAAACTGGCGACGAGTCTTTGCACGTCCTCCCATTTCGGCCCGAGAGGCAAGCCTTCCTCTCGAAACACCATCGGCGCCTCAATACCAACAGAAACGTTGGTAGCCCAACCTTGTCCCTCGGCGTAGCGAAAGAAATTGCGAAGAGTGCTCGCAAGTGCGTGCAACGATGTCCTGGCCCAGCCGTGATTGCCCTGATAAGCCAGATATGCATCGATATCGTGGATGGTGACGTCATTGAGCTTGGTGTCGGGATGCCATACAGTCGACAAAAAACTGTCGATCTCGCTGCGGCAGTTCGAAATCGTGACGGGCGAAAGCCCCCGCTGATCACGCATGAAATCGACATACTGCTCAATGAAGCGGGTGAACGGTTGCTCCTTGGGCTGATGTTCCTTCAGCAGTCCCAGGAAGCGCAGCCAAGCCGTGGCGATATGAATGAACAGTCGGCGAGAGCCCTGTGAATCATTCGTTCGTGCGCTCCGAATGAGACGAACCCTATGGTCGACCGCAAAAGCAATTTCCTCTTGCGTTATTGGCTCCGTCCGGCACAAATTCATGCTCTTTGAAAGAACCAACAGGATCCAGGCGATCTTACGGATCGACATGCGCGGATAACCTTGTTCCTGACAATGCAGGAGGAATCGCTTCCTCGATTCCAAGCATGGAGCCAAATTGTGTGCGGCAAGAATTCGCGGTTGCGTAAAGAGCGTCTCGAACATGATATTCGCCTATTGAAGGTTGGTGGAATACCAGTATTCGCCAAAAATTATGTCGCGATAGAAATGTCAATTTGAGAGGTAACGCAGGGGCAATTGAGACCCACCGCGACATATTTGTGACCACACCATACTCGTTGCCTCGGGCGGGGGCCACCGGTCGTGGCTCGAAGCGGTAATGCGCCGACAGGGCCAGCAGTGTGGGGTTGAAGCGGATGGCTTGGCCCTTGCGCTCGAGCACGGCGCTCTTTAAGTTATCGTACAAAGTGACTCTGGGCAGCGAGCCCCAGGATTCAAAGGCCTGGACATGGCCACGCAGGAAGTTCTCCATGTGCGCGCCCAGGAAAAAGCGCAGGAAGATGCGTCTGGACCAGGACAGCACCATCACAAAGGCCATGAGTGGCCGCTTGGCTTGACCGATTTGGAGGTGTCCAAAATGGGCCCAATCGCATTGGCATTGTTCGCCGGGCAAGGTGCGCAGGCGCAAGTAGGCCTGGGCTGTGGGGCGCGGGCGGTGCCTAGCGATGAGGTGGCGAAAGTGGTCGGGGCGACCGCCATAGCCGCGCTCCACGACCATGGCGTAGAGGCGACTGGCGGTGAGGTTGGGGAACTGCTTTAAGGTCTGCTCGATAAAGGGCAGAAAGGGTGTGACGCCCGAGGGGCGCTGGGCGGGCATGATGGGGGAGGCGCCGGCTTGGGTGAGAACGCGAATGACGCTCTCGCGGTGCACGCTCAGTTGGGACGAAATCGTGCCTACCGGCCAGCGCTCGGCGTAGTGGTAGCGCAGGATTTGCGCAATCAGATCAGGGGTCATGGTCATGTAGATGGGTACTCCATAAAGTGCGGTTCGATGGGTGACGAAATCGGGAGCCCAAAAAAGCCTGGCGCACAAAAGCGGATACAGAACGGCCACAGAAGTGGCACTTGCAGATGAGGTGTGCACCGGTTTGCAAGGCTGTTGATTCGTCTGGTGGGAGTACATCAGCACGGGGCGGTGGTGGGCTAGCCTGATGCGTCACTATTTGTTGGCGAGCCCTCCATTGGGCTTGGCGCTGGGCGTGGGCGTGACGGCCTTTGCGGCTGCTTTGGTAGCGCTGAGCCGCTGCACGTTGGGCGCAACTTCTGGCCAAGCGCGAACAAGCTGCGCTGCAATAGCGCTGACCGCGGTCGCAGCGGCTGCAGATGGTGACAGCGCTGCGGCAGCGGGCGCACAGAAAGAGCCTGGGCGGGGGCTGAGTGGTTGGCATGGGCGTTCATGCCCATGCGTGAAACCGCCATCTGGACAACCACGCCCGCTTCGTGAAATACTACGCGTGCAACGTTGCTCTCCAGTAGGGTCTCGGGGCGCGGCAGTGGGTTGACCGGCTAAGTTATTGCCACTGTCGCGCCTGCTTCATACACAGGCATGGCGATTTGTAGCGCAAAAAAGCGTGTTGCGCCATGCCAGAGCAAATCAGGACAGCCCAGGGCACCTTAGTGCCCAATAGAGCGGGCACTCCAATTCAATTCAAGAGAAGTTCAAAAAGCTGACAGGCTCAGCCGGCGAACGAGACCGTTTGGTTGTCGACGCCAGATTTACGCGGAAACTAACAGCCGTTCACACCTCCGTTTACCAACCAGGCTGATCTGTTCCAGGCCGGCGGTTGGGATTCCCGCTATGCCTCGCCATACGGTCGCACCTTTTACTTGCGGGGTACGTTCACCTTTTGATGATGGAGGGGCCTGTGAAGCACTGAGCCCTCAAGGCATTGTGTGAAAGGTTATGGCGTGAGGCAAAGTTCATTTTAGAACTGTACCCCGCCATACCCTTGCATCAGATCTTGAGTCTGCAGTGCTCGCCTTTATTTGCTATTAGTTAGATTAGAACTAGGTTGTGACCCTAGTTCTAATTTCCCAGAGGCAGGTCAATATAAGCCCCGCTGCCAACCGTTTTGTTTTGGCGCAGGAGAGCAGCGTGGTTGCACTAGGCTTTGATTTACAGATTGTTTTGAACGCAATCAGCAAAATACCTTTTCACGCCATCGTCCCCCACCTCTTCCACCAAGCCGTGGATATCTGTTTCAAAGCCTGGACATTGGGCATTGAATTCACGTGAGAATTTGAGGTAGTCGATGATTTTCTTGTTAAAGACTTCACCAGGAATCAACAGCGGAATGCCCGGCGGGTAGGGCGTGACCAAGCCGACGGTGATGCGCCCTTCCAGTGCATCGATTTCGACGCGCTCGGTTTTGCGGTGCGCAATGTAGGCATAGGCATCCGCGGGTTTCATGGCGGGCGTCAGATCTGACAAATACATCTCGGTGGTCAAGCGCGCGATGTCGTACTTAGCATACAAGGCGTGAATGTGCTGGCACAGATCGCGCAAGCCCATGCGCTCGTATTTACGGTGTTTCTGACAGAACTCCGGCATGATGCGCCACATCGGCTGGTTGCGGTCGTAGTCGTCTTTGAACTGCTGCAATTCGGTCAGCAAAGAGTTCCAACGGCCCTTGGTTATGCCGATGGTGAACATGATGAAAAAGCTGTACAAGCCCGTTTTTTCAACCACCACACCATGTTGGGCCAAAAATTTGGTCACCACAGACGCTGGAATACCGCTTTTGTCGAACTTGCCGTCCAGGTTAAGGCCTGGGGTAACGATGGTCGATTTGATCGGATCCAACATGTTAAAGCCATCTGCCAATTGGCCAAAGCCATGCCACTTGCTGTTCTTTTTACGCGCATCGCTGCGAATGATCCAATCTTCCGCACGGCCAATGCCTTCGTCCACCAGTTTTTCGGGGCCCCAAACCTTGAACCACCAATCCTTGCCATACTCGTCATCGACCTTGCGCATGGCGCGGCGAAAGTCCAAGGCTTCGGCAATGCTTTCTTCGACCAAAGCGGTGCCGCCCGGCGGCTCCATCATGGCGGCAGCCACGTCGCAGCTGGCAATGATGCTGTACTGAGGGCTGGTGCTGGTGTGCATCAGGTAGGCTTCGTTGAACAAATGCCGGTCCAGCTTGACGGTTTGCGAGTCCTGCACCAGCACATGACTGGCTTGGCTGATACCGGCCAGCAACTTGTGAATGGATTGCGTTGCGTAAACCACCGAACTCTTGGGGCGCGCGCGCTTTTTGCCCATGGAGTGATAAGGCCCATAAAACGGGTGGAAGGCCGCATGCGGTAACCAGGCTTCATCAAAGTGCAGGTTCTCCACATAACCGTCGAGCATGCCTTTGATGGTCTCGGTGTTGTACAGCACACCGTCGTAGGTGGACTGCGTCAAGGTCATCACGCGGGGTTTGACCTTTTTCGGGTCTACACCCTTGAGCAAAGGATTGGCCTTGATCTTGGCCTGGATGCTGGCCACTTCAAACTCGCTTTGCGGAATGGGTCCGATGATGCCGAAATGATTGCGCGTGGGCTTCAAGAACACAGGGATGGCCCCGGTCATGATGATCGAATGCAATATGGATTTGTGGCAATTGCGGTCGACCACCACCACATCGTTCGGCGCCACGGTGTGGTGCCACACCATCTTGTTAGAGGTGCTGGTGCCGTTGGTCACAAAGAAGCAATGGTCGGCATTGAAAATGCGCGCCGCATTGCGCTCGCTCTCGCCAATGGCGCCGTTGTGGTCCAGCAATTGGCCCAACTCTTCCACCGCGTTGCACACGTCCGCACGTAACATGTTTTCACCATAAAACTGGTGGTACATCTGGCCTACAGGACTCTTCAAAAAGGCCACGCCGCCCGAGTGGCCAGGGCAATGCCAAGAGTAAGAGCCGTCTTCCGCGTAATCGAGCAAAGCTTTAAAAAAGGGCGGCTTGATGCCTTCTAAGTAGCTTTTGGCTTCGCGGATGATGTGCCGCGCCACAAACTCGGGCGTGTCTTCAAACATGTGAATGAAACCATGCAACTCACGCAAAATATCGTTGGGCAAGTGACGCGATGTTTTGGTTTCGCCGTAGATGTAAATCGGCACATCCGCGTTCTTGCGCCGCACTTCTTCAATGAAGCCGCGCAAGCCGTAAACCACCGGATCGAGGTCTGGACCGGGCGTGAACTCTTCGTCATCGATGGACAAAATAAAGGCACTGGCACGGCTTTGCTGCTGCGCGAATTGAGACAAATCGCCGTAACTGGTTGCGCCCAAAACTTCAAATCCTTCCGTCTCAATGGCCTGCGCCAACGCGCGAATGCCAAGACCCGATGTGTTCTCAGAACGGTAGTCTTCGTCAATGATGACGATGGGGAAACGAAATTTCATGCACGGCTCCAAAGGCGGGGGCAAAAAAGGGAAACAGGGGCGAAGTGTAAGGATTATTTGTGTCTAAATTTAGGCACAATGTGAGTTGCGTTAAAAAGAACTCATTATCCAAGGATTGAACATGGATTTATCGACGGTTTGGTGGCTCGTCACCGGTGGTTTGATCGCTGTCGAACTGCTCACGGGTACTTTTTACTTGTTGATGCTCTCCTTGGGCGCCGCTGCTGCCGCTTTGGCGGCCCATGGCGGTTTAACCCTGACAGGGCAGATGGTGGTGGGCGCAGCCGTGGGTGGACTGGCCGTGACGGCTTGGCATGTGAAAAATGCCAGACCCCATGCAGATACCGACGCTGCGCGCAAAACTGACCTCCATTTGGATTTGGGCGAGACGGTTCAGGTCACCGAATGGGACTCTGAAGGCTTGGCGCACGTCAAGCACCGTGGCGCGCAATGGACCGCCCTGCTTTCCCCCGGCCAGCCCCAAACAACGGGTGCGCACCGCATCGTCGAGATGGTGGGTAGCCGCTTAGTGATCGAAAAAATTTAATTCACATCCCCAAGGAACTCCATGGAAATCGCCGTTCTCTTCGTTGTCATCATCATCCTGTTCATCATCAAGACCGTCAAAGTGGTGCCGCAACAAAACGCTTGGGTGGTCGAGCGACTGGGTAAGTACCACGCCAGCCTGACCCCGGGCTTGAACTTTGTCGTTCCATTTGTCGACAACGTCATTCAGAAACACAGCCTGAAAGAAATCCCTTTGGATGTGCCCAGCCAAATTTGCATCACCCGCGACAACACCCAATTGCAAGTGGACGGCATTTTGTATTTCCAAGTGACCGACCCCAAATTGGCCAGCTACGGTTCATCCAACTACATTGTGGCGGTGACGCAACTGGCACAAACCAGCCTGCGCAGCGTGATCGGCAAATTGGAGTTGGACAAAACATTTGAGGAGCGCGACATCATCAACGCCCAAGTCGTGGCGGCGATCGATGAGGCTGCCTTGAACTGGGGTGTGAAGGTCTTGCGCTACGAGATCAAAGACCTGACACCACCCAAAGAAATTTTGCACGCCATGCAATCTCAAATCACAGCAGAGCGCGAAAAGCGCGCTTTGATTGCAGCCTCCGAAGGGCGTCGCCAAGAACAAATCAACATCGCCACAGGCGAAAGAGAGGCGTTCATTGCCCGCTCAGAAGGAGAAAAACAAGCGGCAATCAACAAAGCCCAAGGTGATGCTGCCGCCATCACCGCCATGGCCGATGCCACGGCCCATGCGATAGAACGCATTGCGGCCGCCATTCGCCAACCGGGTGGCGAGCAAGCGGTTCAATTGAAGGTAGCCGAACAAGCCGTTCAAGCCTACAGCAAGGTGGCGGCTGAGGCCAAGACCACCTTGATCATCCCCGGTAACATGACCGAAGTTTCTGGATTGATTGCCAGTGCCATGAAAATGGTCAGCGCCAACAAAGCCTGAAACGACCAACCGCATTCCCACTGCTATAATTGTGGGCTTAGGAACGGTGGATGAGTGGTTTAAGTCGCACGCCTGGAAAGCGTGTGTGGGTTCATAGCCCACCGCGGGTTCGAATCCCGCCTGTTCCGCCAAAACAAAAAAACCTCGCAAATTGCGAGGCTTTTTTTCGCTTGAAGACTCAGTCGATCAACGCACCACAGCGATCTGATCGCGCTTGCCGGCTTTGTAGCTGTACAAAGTCAGTGCGCCATTTTTGATATCGCCTTTGGCATCAAAAGTGATCGTGCCCGTCACACCTTTGTAGCCCGTGGTTTTAGCCAATTCGGGCAAGTACTTGGCAGGCTCGCTCGACTTGGCGCGCACCATGGCGTCCACCATCACGTTCACAGCGTCATACACGTAAGGCGCATAGACCTGCACGTCGGCATTGAATCGGGTTTTGTAGCGGGCATAAAAATCTTCCATGCCTTTCTTTTGCTGGCCTTCAACGCCACCTGCTTCAGCGCAGATCACCTGGCCGTCAGCCATGGCGTCGCCTGCCAGCTTGGCCAATTCAGAAGTACAGATACCGTCACCGCCCATGAATTTCGCGTTGATACCTAACGATTTCATTTGGCGAATCATCGGGCCCGCCACAGCGTCCATGCCGCCAAAGAACACCACATCGGGCTTTTTGGCCTTGAGCGTGGTCAGGATGGACATGAAGTCTGAGGCTTTATCGGTAGTGAACTCGTGGCCGACCAATTTGCCGCCCGAAGCTTTCACAGCTTTTTCAAATTCTTCAGCCACGCCCTGGCCGTAAGCTGTGCGGTCGTCGATCACGGCAATGGATTTGCCTTTGACGTTGTTGACGGCGTAACGGCCCAAGGTGCCGCCCAAATGAACGTCATCGGCCACCACGCGGAAGGTGGTTTTGTAACCACTGCGTGTGAACTTAGGGTTGGTCGCCGAGGGCGAGATTTGGGGAATACCGGCATCGCTGTAAATTTTGGATGCAGGAATGGAGGTGCCGGAGTTCAAGTGACCGATCACGCCATTGACTTTAGAGTCCACCAATTTTTGAGCGGCCGCAGTGCCTTGCTTGGGATCTGCCGCATCATCTTCGGAGAGCAATTCCAACTTCACGGCTTTGCCCCCAATTTTCACGCCTTTGGCATTCAACTCTTCAATGGCCATGCGCGCGCCGTTTTCGTTGTCTTTGCCCAAGTGGGCAATAGCACCACTGATCGGGGCCACGTGTCCGATTTTGACGACCTCTTGAGCGAAAGTTGAACCCGCCACCAAAGTCAGTACAGCAACTGCAGTTGCTTTGAATTTCATTTGCATAAGCACTCCGAAAAAAAATATTTGCTTCAAATTAAGCAAACAATACGTTAACGCAAATTTCGAGTGTGCGCTTAAATGGATTCATCGTTTGAAGGTTTTTTTTCAAATTGAGCGGGATTCAGGCTTGGGATTTTAAATTTAAATCACGCCGGATCAGGGTATAGCCTAGTGCGGTGTATTGCTTCCAACGGGCACGCGCTTCCGCTTTTTCTGAAGGGTCATCACTGACCACTTCGATCAAACGTTCAAACTGCTCGAAATTGGCAGGAACTTCCGGACCAAAATTGACAGCCGTGGTCACTCCAGGCAGCGTGCACAATTCAGGTGCCAAGACAACGCCAGAGTGAGCCACCACGAACGCATCTTGGGTTCCAAGGCAGTGAGATACAAAGTCGTGGGGCGAAACCGCCCAAAGGGCGTTGTCCAAACGCGTTAAAAAATCCAACTCTGCAACAACAAACAGGCGCTGGCCTTGGGACACCCCTTTGCGCAACAGTCGGCAGGCATAGGCCATCCTGTCCGTTGCATTGAAATGAAACTCAATTTGGGTCATCCCAGCCAAGCGACTCAAGCCTTCACTTTGCGGGCGGCAGGCGCTTTGGCTGCTGCGGTGGTGGCCGCTTGGGCCATCAAATAATGCAGCAACAAGCCCACAGGTCGGCCCGTGGCCCCTTTGGCTGCACCCGTTTTCCAAGCCGTGCCGGCAATGTCCAAGTGGGCCCATGGAAACGCTTTGGCGAAACGCTGCAGAAATTTGGCAGCCGACACCGCGCCGCCTGCGCGACCGGCGACGTTGGCCACATCCGCGAAATTGCTCTTCAAGCCTTCGGCATAAGCCTCGTCCAAAGGCATGCGCCAGCACAGGTCCAGCGATGCTTCACCGGCCTGATGCAGCGCTTGAGCCAAGGCATCGTCTGAAGCGAACATCCCAGAGCGAACACCCCCCAAAGCGATCACGCAAGCCCCAGTCAAGGTGGCGATATCGATCACTGCCGCTGGTTTGAAACGCTCGGCATAGGTCAGGGCATCACACAAGACCAAACGACCCTCGGCGTCGGTATTCAAAATTTCGATGGTCTGTCCGCTCATGCTGGTGACGACATCGCCAGGTTTCACGGCTTGGCCATCGGGCATGTTCTCGCAGGCGGGGATCAGCCCCACGACGTTGATAGCCGGTGTGAGCAGGGTCAATGCTTTGAAAACCCCCAACACACTGGCTGCGCCACCCATGTCGTACTTCATCTCGTCCATTTCAGGCGCAGGTTTGATGGAGATGCCGCCCGTATCAAAGGTAATGCCTTTGCCCACCAACACCACCGGCGCCACCGTTTTGGCCGCCCCTTGGTAACGCAACACGATGAAGCGCAAAGGCTCACGCGAGCCCTGAGCGACTGCCATGAAGGACCCCATGCCCAATTTGGCGACTTCTTTGGGACCTAAAACATCGCAGCTGAACTTGGCGCCTTTGGCGAGACTCTTTGCCACCAGCCCCAGCGCAGTCGGTGTGGCGTGGTTGGCGGGCCGGTTGGCCCATTCTTTGGCCAACTCGACCCCCACCAAGGTCGCTGTAGCGGTATCGAAGGCTTGTTGCAGGGCTGCATTGGCATGCAAAACCCCCAAGTGAACGCGTTTCAGTTGCCGACCTTTGGGTTTGGATTGGGTGGTGGTGTACACATAACTGCCCTCACCCACCGTATTGACCACAGCCTGAACAGCTTGCGGCTCAATCGGGAAGGCGCACACAATGGTCAAACTTTGAATGTGAGCGGACTTGACCTGCGGCATGACCGCCGCCATGGCAGTTTTGATCTGTGCGGCCGTGCCTTGCCCTGCACCGACCAGCCACAATTTGGCAGCGGCAACACCCGGCACGCGGTAAGCTGCCAGCAGCTGCCCCGCCTTGAACTCCAAGTCCTTGGCGGCCAAAGCATGCGCAATCAACAAAGAAATCGCATCTTTGCCGGGCTTGAACGCCTCTGAAACGAGGACAATCAAGGCCTCCGACTTGTCCTGACATGCGCCGGCGAGTGAAAGTGGGGAGAGTTCGAAGTTCATAATGGATTCTTTTGCAACCCGTCAATGTTATTCCATTCCGCCCTCCGCAAGGATCTGTCCCGCAGTTTTGGCGCCACCGTGGTGGTCTTGTCCACCATTGTCATGACCAACGTTCTGATTCGGACTTTGGGACAAGCGACCGTGGGCGGCGTGAACCCCTCTGAAATCATGCTGGTCATGGGTTTTGCGGTGCTGGGGCATCTCACCACCATCCTGACGTTGAGTCTGTTTATCACCATCGTCTCCACCTTGTCGCGCATGTACGCAGACAGTGAGATGGTGATCTGGTTTTCCAGTGGCCGGGGCCTGGCCTCGTTTGCCAGGCCTATTTTCCGATTTGCCTGGCCCATCATATTGGTCATCACGGTACTGGCTCTGGTGGTTTGGCCTTGGAGCAACCGGCAAGCGCAGGACCTGAGCGACCGCTACGAACAGCGCAACGACATTGAGCGCGTGGCGCCTGGCCAGTTCCAAGAGTCTGCCGGTGGCAAGCGGGTATTTTTTATCGACAAAGATACGCCCGACAATAAAACGGGCACCAATGTGTTTATTTCAAGCACCGAGGGAAACGTTGAAAGCATCACTTCGGCCAGGCAGGGTTTGATTGAAGTGAAAAATGGCGAACGGGTCTTGAACCTGAAAGCCGGTCAGCAGGTCTTGCACAACCTCCAAACAGGTGACGTTCGCGTGATTGATTTTGACCGGTATGAAGTGGTGATTGACTCGGATGTCAAAGCCTTTTCCGTCAACGCCCCGAGCATGACCTCCACCTTGGATCTGATCCGAGAGCCACGGCCTCAGCACATGGGTGAGTTGGCCTGGCGCCTGGGCCTGGGCCTTGCGGCTGTCAATTTATTGCTCCTGGCCTTGGCCGTAGCGACCGCCAATCCTCGCGTAGGGCGCAGTTACCACACCGCTTTGGCCTTGCTGATTTTCATTGTGTACTACAACATGATCAACGTGGGTCAAAGCTGGATCAGCACCAGTCGTGTGAGTTTTTCAGGTTTTTTACTGGCCCTGCATGGCAGCGTGTTTCTGCTCGCTTTGGCCTGGATCGGCGCGAGGCACTTCAATCTTTCTTGGCGCAGCCTCTTCATCCGTCCGTTTTCTAAGGCCAGCGCGGCGTCATGAAAACCATTCGCAAACTCATTCACGGGGAGATCATTAAAGCGGTGAGTTTCGTCGCGCTCGGCTTTTTGGCCTTGTTTGTCTTTTTTGACATCGTGGACCAACTGCAGGCGCTGAACCGATTGGCCAAGTCAGGCTATCAATTCAACCACGCCCTGATTTATGTGACCTTGCTCATTCCGGGCCATTTGTACGAGTTGCTGCCGTTGTCGGTGTTGATTGGCAGCATTTTTGTCATGGCCCGGTTTGCACAAAGCTCGGAGTTCACTATTTTGCGAACCGGTGGACTGGGGCCATGGCGTGCGCTGGGATCTCTCTTCAAACTCGGCTTGATCTTTGTCGCGGTGACCTTTTTTGTGGGTGACTATGTGGCCCCTGTGGCCAACCGCAAAGCGCAATTGCTCAAAGCGCAGTTTCAAGGACTGATCACCGTAGGGCAAACAGGCGCTTGGCTGAAGGAAAAACAAAAGGATTTGAACTACGCTGTCAACGTCGGTGCCTTGAGCAGTGACGGTCAATTGGCCCAAATTCGAATCCATGCATTTGCACCCGATGGTCGCTTGAAATACGTCATTCGTGCGCCTTCAGCTCGGATGGGCCATTCTGAATGGCTTTTAACAAATGCTGAAAAGCGTGATTACAACTTCGAAGGCAAGACCACAGCGCACATTGACATCCAACAGGCATCCGAACTTTCATGGGCCACAGAAATCTCTACTGAAATGATCGCAGCGGCTTTGCTGAGCCCAGACCGGATGCAAACACTGGACCTTTTCCAGTACATGCGCCATTTGGCTGAAAACGGACAAAATGCCCAGCGTTACGAAATCGAGTTCTGGCGCAAAGTCTTTTACCCGCTCAGTTGTTTGGTGATGTTGTCTTTGGCTTTGCCCTTTGCCTATTTGCATTTTCGCTCCGGTCACATCACGGGCTATGTGTTTGGCGGCGTCATGGCCGGCATCAGTTTTTACCTGCTGAATAATGTCTTTGGCTTTATGGGTAATTTGAAC
This sequence comes from uncultured Burkholderiales bacterium, assembly GCA_903916355.1. Lineage (GTDB taxonomy): Bacteria > Pseudomonadota > Gammaproteobacteria > Burkholderiales > Burkholderiaceae_C > Limnohabitans_A. The sequence continues at coordinate 13,552 of CAIWWN010000077.1, forward strand.
AATTGGCAACCATGGCTCACCTCGGCCGCCCCAGCGTTGATTTACAGCGCGATTTCACTGGCCACTTTCTGGTGGTTGGTCCTCAGGCAATGACATGACATCACCGACTCCCAGCGTCCCTCTCTCGATCATCCTCTTTGCCCACGGCTCACGCGACCCCCTTTGGAAACTGCCCATTGAAGCGGTGGCCCATCGCATTCGCGCGCAGCAGCCCGATGTGCCTGTAGCGTGTGCGTATTTAGAACTGACAACCCCCGACCTTCCCAGCGTTGCCGCAAAGATGATTGCCTCCGGGACGCTGAAGATTCGCATCATGCCGATGTTTTTGGGCGTAGGCCGGCACGCGCGCGAAGATTTGCCGGTGTTGGTTGCCCAATTGGAACAAGACCACCCGCAAGTGGCTTTTGAACTTCAATCCGCCGTGGGTGAGCATCCTTCACTCATCGACTTGATGGCCCAGATCGCTTTAGCGCCCTAATCCGCATGCAAATCAAATCTATAGACTCGTAAAGCATAATAAGCAGATTCTTTATGGCAATTTACCGTGAACCTGCACCAATTTAGATTTGTTCAAGAAGCGGCTCGGCGCAATCTCAACCTGACGGAAGCCGCCAAAGCCTTGCACACCTCGCAACCCGGGGTTTCCAAAGCCATCATCGAGCTCGAGGAAGAGTTGGGCATTGACATCTTTGCGCGCCATGGCAAGCGCCTCAAACGCATCACCGAGCCGGGTCTGCATGTGCTGCAAAGCATTGAGATCATCATGCGCGAGATCGGCAATCTCAAGCGCATTGGTGAGCAGTACAGCGCGCAAGACAGTGGCACCTTGTCCATCGCCACCACCCACACACAGGCGCGCTATGTACTACCCATGCCGGTGGCCAAGTTGCGAGAGAAGTACCCCAAAGTCAACATCAGCCTGCACCAGGGTGCCCCCGACCAAGTGGCCAAGATGCTGCTGGACGACACGGCAGAGATTGGCATGGCCACCGAGTCCTTGGCCTCCTATGACGAACTGATCACCCTGCCTTGTTACGAATGGCAGCACATGCTGGTCCTGCCCTTGGATCACCCTTTGGCACAAAAGGCAAACCTCACGCTGGAAGACGTGGCAAAAGAACCGCTGATCACCTACCACCCCTCGTTCACCGGTCGAACCCGCATTGATGCAGCCTTTGCGCAAAAAAAATTGCATCCGCGCATTGCTTTGGAAGCGATTGACTCGGACGTGATCAAAACCTATGTGCGCTTGGGATTGGGTGTGGGCATCGTGGCCGAAATGGCGGTGAAAGATGATCCTGTTAAAGACTTGGTGATTCGCCCCATGGGCCAGTTGCTGGGCATGAACGTGGCCCGCGTGGCTTTCAAGCGCGGCGCCTACCTGCGCAATTTTGTCTACCAGTTTGCCGAAATGCTGAGCGACCGCCTGACGCCCGCATTGATCGCCAAGGCCATGACTGGCCACGTGGCCGACTACGAATTGTGATTTTTAATTTTTCTTGAAGTCTTGTGGCATGACCCCTCACACCCCGACCCTCGTCTCTAAACACCCCAACATGGGGACCACCATTTTCACCGTCATGTCCGGCTTGGCCAGCGAAACCGGCGCCGTGAATCTGGGCCAAGGTTTCCCGGACTTTGCCTGCGACCCGAAACTGACCGAAGCCGTGAACGGCGCCATGCAAGAGGGCCTGAACCAGTACCCACCGATGACCGGTATCGCGCCGCTGCGAGAAGCCGTCAGCGCCAAAATTCAAAACCTGTATGGGCGCCATTACGACCCGGCCAGCGAGATCACGGTCACCGCAGGGGCGACGCAAGCGATCCTGACCATCATCTTGGCCGTGGTACACCCGGGCGACGAAGTGATTGTGCTGGAGCCTTGCTACGACAGCTATGTGCCCAACATTGACATGGCCGGCGGCGTGGTGGTGCGCGTGCCGCTCACCCCCGGTACCTTTCGGCCTGACTTTGACAAAATCCAAGCGGCGATCACCGCCAAGACACGCGCCATCATCATCAACTCACCGCACAACCCCAGCGGCATGATCTGGAGCCAGCAAGACATGCTGCGCTTGCAAGAAATATTGGCGCCGACCAACGTGCTGTTGATCAGCGACGAGGTCTATGAGCACATGGTCTACGCACCCAACCGCCACTGGAGCGCCGCGCAGTTTGAGGGCTTGGCTGCACGCGCGTTCATCGTCTCCAGCTTTGGCAAAACCTACCATGTCACCGGTTGGAAAATCGGCACTGTGGCGGCTCCCGCATCGCTGACCACCGAGTTTCGCAAAGTGCACCAGTTCAACGTGTTCACCGTGAACACGCCCATGCAATACGGACTCACGCGCTACATGGCCGACCCCAAGCCCTATTTGGACTTGCCAGCGTTTTACCAACACAAACGCGACCTGTTCCGTGCAGGTTTGGAAAAAACCAAATTCAAACTGCTGCCTGGTGAAGGCACTTATTTCCAGTGTGTGGACATTTCAGAACTGGCTGTGTCTGAAAAGAATTTGAGTGAAGCCGATTTTTGCAAATGGCTGACCACCGACATCGGCGTGGCAGCGATTCCACTGTCAGCGTTTTATGCTGACAGTTTCGACCAACGCGTGATCCGCTTTTGCTTTGCCAAACAAGACGAGACCTTGCACAAGGCCCTGAGCCGACTGGCTCAGTTGTAGTTCTGCCGACTGGCTCAGTTGTAGTTCTGCCGATTGGCCCAGTTGTAAAGCTCAATCGTCGGTGTTGTCGTCCAGACCTGGAAACAACACCGAGGTAAAGCCGAACTGGCTGAAGTCGCGCACCCGCATCGGGTAGAGCTTGCCAATCAGGTGGTCGCATTCATGTTGCACCACCCGAGAATGAAATCCTTCGGCCGTGCGTTCAATCGCGCGGCCTTGCACATCCACGCCGCTGTACCGAATCCGTTGCCAGCGCGGCACCATGGCGCGCATGCCGGGCACAGACAAGCAGCCCTCCCATCCCACTTGCTCTTGCTCGTCCAAGGGCGTGATCACCGGATTGAGCAGGATGGTGGCCGGGATCGGTGGCTCATGCGGATAGCGCGGGTTGACCTCGCCACTGCCAAAAATCACCACCTGCACATTCACCCCAATCTGTGGCGCAGCCAAACCCGCGCCGTTGACGGCGGCCATGGTCTCCAACATATCGGCCACCAAAGCGTGCAGCTCGGGCGTGTCAAACTCAGTGACCGCAGGCGCCGTTTGCAACAAACGCGCCTCGCCC